>CAZTAE010000164.1:0-4872 GCA_964611535.1 uncultured Woeseiaceae bacterium | reverse complement strand
GTCGACATCGTCTCCTTCGGCGGCACCAAGAACGGGCTCATGGGCGCAGAGGCCGTAGTGTTCGCCGACGCGGGTCTGGCCGCACACGCCGGCCACCTGCGCAAGCAGGCCATGCAGCTCGCCTCGAAGATGCGCTACGTGGCGGCGCAGCTCGAGGCGCTGCTG
Source organism: uncultured Woeseiaceae bacterium (assembly GCA_964611535.1). GTDB lineage: Bacteria > Pseudomonadota > Gammaproteobacteria > Steroidobacterales > Woeseiaceae > IDS-8. The sequence continues at coordinate 4,707 of CAZTAE010000164.1, read as the reverse complement.
GCGAACGACCTCTGGCTGAAAAACGCCCGCCACGCCAACGCGATGGCCGCGCGGCTGGCGCAGGAAATCGCCGGGATCGACGGCGTCGAGACGGTCATGCCGGTGGAGACGAATGCCGTCTTTGCCCGGGTGGCGCCCGCCGATGCGGCCGAATTGCAGGCGACGCACGTCTTCGCCGTCTGGGACTCCGGAGCGTCCGTCGTCCGCTGGATGACCGCTTTCGACACCACGGCGGACGAGGTGGACGAGTTCGCGCGGCGCATCGCAGAGGTGGTTCGGCAACGCAGATGAAATCGGTTATCGTTGGGGGAGCCGGTATGACGGACGCACAGCAGAAATCGGAAACCGGCCGCGGCCGCCCGCAGGACGGCCTGCGGTTCTTCACGGACGAGGAATTCGACGAGCGGATCGCGCGGGTCGGCAAGCGGATCGAGGAGCACGGGCTCGACGCCGTCATCATCACCAATCCGGAAAACATCTACTACCTGACCGGACTGAACCACCAGGGCTACTTCGCCTACACCTCGCTCATCCTCCCGATCGACGGGCAGCCGGTACTGATCATCCGCGCCATGGAGAAGGCGATCACGCGCGACATGGTCGTCCCCAGCGTCACGTTCTACCCGTACTCGGACGGCATCGATCCGCTGCCGAAAGCGACGGACCCGGGCGCCGACCTGACGATGTCGGCGGCGACGGGCGAGCCGGAGGGAGGCGGCCTGCAGCCCTCCTCCATGAGCCTCGGCGTGTCGATCCACGCGAACGACGGGCAAGACCTCGACCTGTCGGCGCCTGTGCAGGCGACCTGCGGCGCGCTTTCCGACCTGGGCCTGTCGAACGCCAGCATCGCGTTCGAGAAGAACAGCTCGTTCCTGCCCTACAAGACAGCGGAGGGCTTCGTCACCCGCATGAAGGGCATCCGCTGGTCCGACGCCGGCGACCTCATCAACGACTGCCGCATCGTGCAGTCGCCGGCCGAGCTCGAGTGCACGCGGCGCGCGGCGAAGATCTCGGACGCCATGGTGATGTCGGGCATCGCCATGGCCGGTCCCGGCGTGCCCAACCGCGACGTCGCTGCCATCGTCTACCACACGATGATCCAGCGCGGCGGCACCTATCCTGCGTTCGTGCCGCTGATCCGCTCCACCCGCACGCTCGATCACGAGCACGGCACCTGGGACAGCGATGAGCTATCCGAGCGGGATCTGCTGTTCCTCGAGATGTCGGGCTGCTACTGGCGGTACCACGCGCCCGTCGGGCGGCTCGCCCACATCGGCGTGGCGTCGCCGGGCTCCGCCAGGACGAGCGGCATCTGCGTCGAGGCACAGCTCGCCGCGGCCGAAGCGCTGAAGCCGGGCGTCACCGCGGATTCGGTCTACCAGGCGTGGAAGCGCTGCATCGACAGGGCCGGCCTGGACCACTATCACCGCCACCACTGCGGCTATCTCGTCGGGATCGGCTTTCCGCCCAGCTGGTCGGGCTCGGGCGTGCCCCGCGGCCTGCGCAAGGGCTCGGACATGATCATCGAGGAAGGCATGGCCTTTCACCTGATGTCCTGGCTGATGCGCACCGGCCAGGGCGACGCCTTTCTTTCCGACACGGTGATCGTTACGGAAGGCGGCTGCGAATTCCTCACGGACGCGCCGCGCAAGCTCATCGTTCGCTGACGAATACGACCTTCAGTTGTACCCGGGATCCGGTTGAACAATGCCGCGGACAGCCGGCACGTGTATCGCGCTCCGCCGGTTTGTTCCCGCAGGTGAGCTGCTTTTCTGCTTGTTCCGCTTCACCGTTTTCGTGACATAATCCGGATGGAGCCTGCTGCGAGTACGGGAACCGCATGCGGCGCCCGCCGCGTCTAGCCCCGGCCACCACTCGCATACCCGCGGGCATTTCTGTTCTTACTTTGTCTGGACGTGTCTGGCCGGGGCCGCGAGTCCCCTGCCGTTGACCTGGAAGGGAGGCTGCATGGTATGAGAATTGCGCAAATCGCCCCGGTGATCGAGTCCGTACCGCCGCGGCTTTACGGGGGGACGGAAAGGGTGGTTTCCTGGCTCACCGAGGAGCTCGTGCGACAGGGGCACGACGTCACGTTGTTCGCGTCCGCCGACTCGCAGACAAATGCCACGCTCGTGCCCTGCGCGCCCGCCGCGCTCCGGCTCGAGCCCCGCTCCACGGATCCCTGGCCGCACTACATGCTGACGCTGGAACAGGTGCGCCGGCGTGCCGCGAGCTTCGACCTGATGCACTTCCACATCGACTACCTGCATTTCCCGCTCGTGCGGGAGATGCGCCTGCCGAACGTCACCACACTGCACGGTCGCCAGGACATCTGGGACCTGCAGCCGCTGTTCCGCGAATTCTGCGACCTGCCCGTCGTCTCCATCTCCGACAGTCAGCGCAAGCCGCTGCCGATGGCCAACTGGATCTCCACCGTCTATCACGGAATGCCGCGCGACCTGCTGCCCTACTCCCCGAAAGGCGGCGACTACCTCGCGTTCGTCGGCCGCCTCTGCGAGGAAAAGCGGGTGGACCGGGCCATCGAGATCGCCACGCGGGCGGGACGCGAGCTGCTGATCGCTGCCAAGATCGATGCCGCGGACCGCGCGCATTTCACGAGCTGCATAAAGCCGCTGCTCGACCGCCCGAACGTCCGCTTCATCGGGGAAGTCAACGACGCCGAGAAGGCGAAGCTCCTGGGCGGCGCGCTGGCGCTCGTATTCCCGATCGACTGGCCGGAGCCCTTCGGCCTGGCGATGATCGAAGCCATGGCCTGCGGCACGCCTGTCCTGGCCTGGCGCTGCGGCTCCGTGCCCGAGATCGTGAAGGACGGTGTGAGCGGACGGGTCGTCGACAGCATCTACGAAGGCGTCATGGCCGTCGATGAGCTGGCCGCGCTCGACAGGGCAAGGGTGCGCGAGTACTTCGAGAGACGCTTCACCGCGGAACGCATGGCCTCCGACTATGTCGCTGTCTACCAGGGCCTCGCCCGCCGACGCCCGTCGGTCGGCACGGCGGCCTGACGGGCAACCGTGATGCTGCGTGAGGCGGATAGCAAGGGGCAGGCGGCGGACCGGGAGGATACCGGCCGCCACTACATCCCCGCCCAGTCCGATCCCTGGCAGTACGCCCTCAAGAACGGCCAGAGCTTCGCCCTGTTCGACGACCACGGGGACATGGTCGCCGGCAGGCATCGCGTCGACGGCCTCTATCACCAGGACACGCGCGTTCTCTCGGAACTCTGCCTGAGATTCAACGGGCATCGCCCGCTGTTCCTGAGCTCGACGCTGCGCGACAACAACGCCGCGCTGATCGTCGATCTGACCAACCCGGACATCTATTCGGACGATGAGCTCCTGCAGCCGCGGGACACGCTGCACATCGTGCGGACGATATTCCTCTGGAAGGACAGCTGCCATCAGCGGATCGCCCTCAGCAACTATGGACGCCGCGCGCAGCGCAACACGATGCGACTCGAGTTCGATGCGGACTTCGTCGACCTCTTCGAGGTGCGCGGGCACCGCGCCGGGCACCGCGGAAAGAAGGAGGTGCAGGTGGAGTCGCCGCACCGGCTCGTGTTCCGCTATACCGCCTCCGACGGCAAGCAGCAGTCCACGGTCATCGTCCTCGATCCGGTTCCCGACCGCCTGGACGAGCGCGGCGCCGAATGGCACGTGGAACTCGAGCCCGGCGAGCGGCGCATGCTGTTCGCGCGGGTCGGTACATCCGAGGACGCGCCCTCCGGCCGCACGTTCCTCGCGTCGATGCGCGCCGGCCGCACGGCGCTGAGCCGGCTCTCGGGGCGCGCGACCGCGATCGAAACCTCGAACGACATTTTCAACGAGGTCGTGCGCCGCTCCATCGCGGACCTCTACATGCTCATCACCGAATCGGAGGACGGCTCCTATCCCTATGCCGGCGTCCCCTGGTTCAGCACGCCGTTCGGCCGCGACGGCATCATCACCGCGCTCGAGATGCTGTGGGTGGACCCGCAGGTCGCGCGTGGCGTGCTGCAGTTTCTGGCCCGCACACAGGCAGAAAGGGACGACCCGCTCGCGGAAGCCGAACCCGGAAAAATCCTGCACGAGATGCGCCAGGGCGAACTGGCGCGTATCGGGGAGATACCGTTCCTGCGCTACTACGGGACGGTCGATGCAACGCCGTTGTTCGTGCTCCTCGCCGGCCGGTACTTCGAGCGCACCGGCGACCACGAGCTGATGCGCAGCCTGTGGCCGAACATCCGTGCCGCGCTCGGCTGGATCGACGGACCGGGCGATCCGGACGGCGACGGCTTCGTCGAGTACAGCGCGCACCGGCCGGACGGCCTGGTCAACCAGGGCTGGAAGGATTCCGCGGATTCCATCTTTCACGCCGACGGCACGCTGGCGAAGGGACCCATCGCCCTGGTCGAGGTGCAGGCCTATGTCTACGCGGCGAAGCGCACGATTGCCCAGGTCGCGCACGCCCTCGGGGAGCACGCCGATGCCGCGAGGCTGATGCACGAGGCCGACCAGCTGCGCCTCCGCTTTGAGAACGCCTTCTGGTCGGAGGCCATCGGCAACTACGTGCTGGCACTCGACGGCGCGAAGGAGCCCTGCGCCGTTCGCAGCTCGAACGCCGGCCACGTGCTGCTTTCCGGCATCGCGTCCGAGGAACGCGCGAAACGCGTCGCCGGCGACCTCCTGAGCCAGGATTACTTCTGCGGCT
>CAZTAE010000163.1:0-4891 GCA_964611535.1 uncultured Woeseiaceae bacterium | reverse complement strand
TCCGGGTGTTGTACTCGCGGACGGAGCCGTTGTAGTAGCGGCGCGCGAACTGCAGATAGTTTTCCGTCTCCACGAGCTGGTTTTGCAGCTGGAGGAAATTCCGGTCCGCCTTGAGATCCGGGTATTGCTCCGCGAGGGCCAGAAGACGCCTGACGCCGCCGCCCAGCTCTTCCTCGGTGCGGCCGAGGCGCTCGATATCGGTCGTTCGCAGCGCCTCCTCGCGCAACGCCGTGACGGCTTCCAGCGTGGCCCGCTCGTATTTCGCGTACCGATCGACGGCCTCGACCAGCTGCGGAACGAGGTCGTGGCGCCGCTGGAGTTGCACGTCGATGTCGCTCCAGGCGCCGTCCACCCGGTTGCGGTCACGCACGAGGCGGTTATAAATGAGCGTGGTAACTGCCGCCGCGGCCAGTACCAGCACGACGAGCCAGATCATGAGGACCCGCTCAGGCGTTTTCCGCCGGTCGCAGCGTGACGCGGTCGCCTACGGCGACTGCCCCGCCGGCCAGCACGGTGCAACTGACGCCGCCCCGCCAGCCGGGCTGCAGGGCTGCCGTGAGCCCCGGGCATTGTTCGTCCATGCGAGAGCAGGGATCGACTTCGCCGGTCACGAGCAAGCGCACACCGCCGATCTGCAGCACCGCGCCCGTGGTTTCCGGCAGATCGATGCCCTCCACCAGCAGGTTGGCCCGCCTCGTGGTCCAGGGCAGCTCCTTCCCGAGCTCCGAGCACGCATCCCGCCAGGCGTCCGCCGAGATGACCGTGACCTGGCGCTTCCCCGGTTTGCCGCGGGAATCCAGCGCCACCCCGGTCTCCGCGCTGATCTCCGCCTGATCGAGGGTCTGCATCGGCGCGCGCTTGCCGTCGCGCCGGGCGATTCCACTGAGTAGGCCCATGGGTCCCCTGCTTGTTGTTCTGACCGGCGGGATTGTACCGGCAGCCGGCGGCCGTTCCATAGCGAGTCGTGGGAAGGCTGCCGGCAGTATCGCTGTAGCAGCTGCCCGGAGGGGCTAGTACCAGAAAGAGAAGAACAGCTGCACGATGTCGGCGTCCAGCGCGTACAGCGGCTCCTACGCCGTCGCTCCGGACCCAGGCACTCACGACACAGGTTTATGCGCACGTGATGTTCGCTCATCGACGGCCGGCGCTCGATCGAGGATATGGCCGCGCTGCTCGAAAAGCGGAAGCTCATGACGCGTGACGAGGCCCTGCCCGCAATCCGCAACTTCCTGACGCGCATGGTGGCCCCTGCTCGCGTTTGCGGCTGTCCTGTGAGCCGCGCGAGAAGCTCACAGCGACGACTTAAAAAAGAAGGGGCCGGTCAGCGGTATTCAGCGCTCGAGGTACTGGAGCTTGTCCTTGACCTCTCGCCAGTCGTCGGCGTCCTCGGGCGGGTCTTTCATCTCCGAGATGACCGGCCACTCGCGCGACAACTCCTCGTTCAGCTTCAGGAAGTGCTGCTGGTCGTCCGGCACCTCGTCCTCGGAGTAGATCGCCTCTACGGGACACTCCGGCTCGCAGAGCGTGCAGTCGATACACTCGTCCGGGTCGATGACCAGCATGTTGGGGCCCTCGTGGAAACAATCGACCGGGCAGACCTCCACGCAATCGGTGAGTTTGCACTTGATGCAGGCTTCTGTAACAACGAATGTCATGTATAGCTCTCGGACGGACCTCGCCAACTTCGTGGGACATATTTTACGCTATTCGTTCCCCGCGGTGGCAGCCGGTGGGCCGGACCCGGCCCGCGGGCGGTCGAATTCCGCAGAGCGTTGGGCGACAATTGCCGCCTGATTTACTAAGGAAAAAGCGATGAGCTGCGTCACCCTCGAGCGCCACGGCGCCGTGTCTGTCATCACCGCCGACAACCCGCCCGTCAACGCTCTCTCCCGGGAGGTGCGGCAAAGCCTCGTCGAGGGCATCGATGCCGCGAACGCGGCGGCCGATACGGAGGCGATCGTGCTGATCTGCGCCGGGCGCACGTTCTTCGCCGGCGCCGACATCCGCGAGTTCGACCTGCCGCCCCGCGAGCCGCACCTGCCGGACGTGGTGGCGCACATCGAGGCCAGCGAGAAGCCGGTCGTCGCTGCGATCCACGGCACGGCGCTGGGCGGCGGGCTGGAGGTCGCCATGGGCTGCCACTACCGGATCGCGAAGGCAACGGCGAAGGTCGGCCTGCCCGAGGTCAAGCTCGGCCTGCTGCCGGGGGCCACGGGCACCCAGCGGCTGCCGCGCCTGGTCGGCGTCGAGCGCGCGCTCGACATGATGCTCACCGGCGACCCGGTCGCCGCACACGACGCGATGAAGGCGGGACTGATCGATCGGGTGACGGAGTCCGACGACCTGCTGGGCGCAGCCCTGACCTATGCCGCGGCGCTCGGCGCGCGCGGCCCGCGGCGGGTTCGCGATATAGCTGCCCCCGCGGCGGACCCGGACATCTTCGCAGCGACCCGCGCCTCGCTCGAACGCAAGGCGCGGGGGCTCTTTTCGCCCGAGCGCATCGTACGCGCGGTCGAGCTCGCGACGGCAACCGAATTCGATGCCGGCTGCCAGGCAGAGCGCGAGCTCTTCCTCGAGTGCAAGCGTTCGCCGCAATCCGCCGGGCTGCGGCACGCGTTCTTCGCGGAACGCCAGGCGGCGCGGGTACCCGGCCTGAGCCCGGACGCCTCGGCGCGCTCGATCGAGAAGGTTGCGGTGATCGGCGCCGGTACCATGGGCGCCGGCATCGGCTATGCGTGTCTGAGCGCAGGCCTTTCGGTGCACCTTCTCGACAACGACGAGAGCAGCCTGGAGCGCGGCGCGACCACGATCGAGCGCCTGTTCGCGGGCGGCGTGGAGCGCGGCAAGATCAGCAAGGAGGCGATGCAGCACGGCCTGAAGCGCTTCAGCCACAGCACGAGCTACAACGACGTGCGCGACGTCGACCTGGTGATCGAAGCGGTATTCGAGAACCTCGCGCTCAAGAAGGAGGTCTTCGGCAAGCTCGATGCCGCCGTGAAATCCGGGGCGATCCTCGCAACCAACACCTCCACGCTCGACATCGACGAGATCGCCGGCGCGACGGCGCGGCCGCAGGACGTGATCGGCCTGCATTTCTTCAGCCCGGCGCACGTCATGCGGCTGCTCGAGATCGTCCGCGGCGCCCAGACCTCCGACGACGTGATCGCCACGTCGCTCGAGCTCGCGAAGATGCTGGGCAAGGTCGGCGTCGTCGTCGGCAACTGCTTCGGCTTCGTCGGCAACCGTATGCTGTACAGCTACGGCCGGGAGAACCAGCTCATGCTGCTCGAAGGCGCCGCGCCCGAGTACATCGACCGCGTGCTGCACGACTGGGGGATGGCGATGGGCCCCAACGCCGTCGGCGACCTGGCGGGGCAGGACGTCGGTTACAAGATCCGGCAGGAACGGAAGGACCTCCCGGACGATCCCCGCTTCTATCGCGTCGGCGACATGCTCGCCGAGCTCGGACGCTACGGCCAGAAGACCGGCAAGGGCATCTATCGCTACGAGCCGGGCTCGCGCACGCCTGTCCCGGACCCGGAAGTGCAGGTACTCATCCGCGAGGAGGCAGAGCGGCTGGGGGTCGAGCAGCGGGCCATCGGGGAGCAGGAGATCATCGAGCGGATGATCTACGGCCTGATCACCGAAGGCGCGAAAATCCTGGAGGAAGGCATCGCCAGTCGATCCTCGGACATCGACGTCGTCTGGATAAACGGCTACGGATTCCCGCGTCACCGCGGCGGCCCCATGCACTACGCCGACACCGTCGGCGTCGACCGTGTGTACGAAACGGTGCGAAGCTTCAGGGAGCGCTTCGGCCCGCTTTACTGGGAACCCCCGGAACTTCTGCGCAAGCTCGCCACGACCGGCGGACGCTTCGGCGAGCTGTAGAGCCGGGCCACCGCTATTGGACGCCCGATCTTACCCGCGCATCGGTGCCGGACGCGCGCTGGCGACAATGGCACTCACTCAGGGCTGCGACCTGCTGAAGGGCGGTTCCGGCATAAATGCCATTAGCACTAGCGGGCGTACCAGCCGCTGTCACGGCGGGCTACCCGCGACTCCGCTTCCAGCTTTTCGAGGTGGGCGATCAGTGACCGCTCGGCAACGCGGAAGAGCGACCGATCCACATCGACGTAGACCGGCGGCACGAGCTCTGCCGACGTACAGCCGGGATGCGCCGTGACCGCGGCAAGCACCTTCTCCTCGCGCCCGAGCCGGTGTGCAAGCAGCGCATCGATGGCGCGGTACGGTTCCTCGATCAGCTCACCGTGCCCCGGCGCGATCGCCGTGAGGTCCAGGTCCCGGAGACGGCGCAGCGAGGCGAGGTAGTCGCCCATGTTGCCATCCGGCGGATCGATGACCACGGTCGAGCCGTTGATGATGTGGTCGCCCGTGAACAGCCACCTCAATGCGCGGTGGCGATAACAGAGGTGGTTGGACGCATGTCCCGGCGTCTCCACGACCTCGAGCTCGAACTCCGGCGCAGCGATGACGTCCCCGTCGGCCGGAACGCGCCCGGGCCGGAACGTCGGGTCCTGGTGCTCTCCCCCGGGAGCGGGACGCCCGACCAGTTCGGCGCCCGACTCCGCGGCCAGCAGACGGGCCGCGGGTGAATGGTCGGTGTGCGTGTGCGTGACCAGTATCCAGCGCAGCGCGCCCGCAGTCGCCTCGAGAATCGCGGCCACGTGGGCATCGATCGCCGGTCCGGGGTCGAGCACGGCCTGGTCGCGATCACCCAGGATATAGGTGTTGGTCCCCGGCCCGGTCATGAGGCCCGGATTCGGCGCGACGAGCCGGCGAACGCCGGCCGCCAGCCCGACGACCTGCCCCGGTTGCAGCCGGCCGCTCATCCCTCGCCGGACCTGTCGGAGCCGGCGACTTCGGCCCG
>CAZTAE010000162.1:0-4973 GCA_964611535.1 uncultured Woeseiaceae bacterium | reverse complement strand
CATGTCGTCACAGGGACCGTCGTGAACCACCACGACCTCGTCGACGACGCCCGCCAGCGACTCGAGGCAACCTTCGATGCGGTCCTGCTCGCGGTACACCACGAGGCAGGCGGAGATCGTATCCATGATCCTTCAGCGTCGCCGTGACCGCGTCAGCCCGCCGCGACAGGCGCCGCTTGCTTGACAGCGCTGGCGTAGACGTCGCGATACTGCCTGGCGATGGCGGGCCACGTGAACTGGCGCCGGACTCTGGCGAGGTTCGCGCTCGACATCCTGCGCCGCAGCGCGGCGTCGCCGGCCAGCCAGCGGATGGCCTCGCCGATCGCCTGCGGATCACGCGGCTTTACGAGCAAGCCGTTGATGCCATGCTCGATGGCTTCCGGGGCACCGCCGACGTCGGTCGCGATGACCGGCAAGCCGGCACTCATTGCCTCGAGGATCACGTTGGCGAACGCATCCGAGTGCGTCGGCAACACGAAGGCATCCGCGGACGCATAGAGCTGCCGCACCTCGGCTTCGGACTGGTAGCCCAGGAACGTCACGCGCTCACGGATGCCGAGTTCCTCCGCGAGGTCCGCAAGGTCCTGCTCCGCGTGGCCGCTGCCGGCAATCGACAGCTCGAAATCGACGTCCTCCAGCCCCTGCATGGCGCGCAGCAGGTCGCCGATGCCCTTGCGCGGAATCAGGCGGGAAACGCTCACCACTCGAAATCTCCCGGCTGTACCCGGCGCTGCTTCCGCCGTCGATGCGCCGGCCGGCGCATCGACTCCGTTATGGATGACGCTCACGTTCACGTCCGGAAATACGGCTTGCCCGAGGTCTCGCAAACTGCTGCTGACGGCGACCACGCCTGCTGAGTTCCTCCAGATCCTGTGCGATAGCCAGCGCGAGCAGCCGTGCAATACGCGCAGCTTCCTGCTTGCAAGGTCGTAGCCGGGAACGTCCGAGCCGCGAAGGCTGACGATGTAGGGAAGCCCGCATGCGCCGGACGAGTATGCGGACAAGAGTCCCGTCGGCAAGCCGAAAAAGTAGTGGACGACATCGAAGTCGTGCCGGTTGATCAGTCGCCGCAGGCGTGGCAATGCGGAGAGGAGGTAAGTGAGTGCGCCCCGGAGGCCGCAATCGTGGATGCCCTTGCGCCAGCTCCACACGCGATGGATCTCGATGCCCGCGATCTGCTCCTGACTCGCAGCATCGCCAAACCGCGACGTCAGCACGACCACCTCGTGGCCGAGCCCGACGAGCTCGCGCGCGATGCAGAATGAAGCGCGGCTTGCGCCTCCGCCTATGGGCGGAAACTCGTAGTTCACGAGCAGGATTCGCAAAACGTATCCATTCGCCTTGTAAAGAGTGCCAACTGGCAGTTTGACTTAGGTGAAACCCGTATGCAAAGTGCGTGCGTCTCATCCGGGATCGACGACAGAACATAATGCGGATCGCGATAATGGGGGCCGGCTGTATCGGCGGGCTGATCGGTGCCTCGCTGCAGGCCTGTGGCAGGTCGGTGATCCTGGTCGACCGCGGCGATCAGCTTCGGGCGCTGCAGGCCGAGGGACTGACGGTGCAGCGGCCGGCAGCGCCGCCGTTGCGGGCCGTGCCCGTGAAGGCAATCGAGCAGACCTCCGACTGCGGTACGCAGGATGTCGTGTTCCTGGCGCTAAAGGCGCATCAGATAGCGGCTGCGCTCGAGAACCTTCAGCCGTTGATCGGCCCGAAGACCGTGGTCGTCACGCTGCAGAACGGAATACCGTGGTGGTATTTCCAGCGCCATGGTGGCGAATTCGACGGGAGGGCAATCGAAGCGACGGATCCGGGCGGGCGCATCGGCAAGACCATCGATGCCGAAAGGATCGTGGGCTGCGTCGCCTATCCGGCGGTGTCCAGAGTCGCACCAGGGCACATCCTCCACGTCGAGGGCAACCGGTTTCCCGTCGGTGCACTGGACGGCAGCGACAGCGACGACGTCCGCCTGGTCTCGCGGCTGTTTGCGGAGTCCGGCTTCAAATCGCCGGTGCTGCCCGACATCCGCGCCGAAATCTGGCTGAAGGCGATAGGCAACATGAGCCTGAACCCGATCAGCGCGCTGACCCAGGCCACCCTCGTCGACATTTGCGAACATGACGACGTGCGCGAGCTCGCGCGGCGCATGATGAAGGAAGGCGAAGCCGTCGCCGCGGCACTCGGCAAGTCCCTGCGCGTTTCCATCGATCGCCGCATCGAAGGTGCCAGGCGGGTCGGTAAGCACCGGTCCTCAATGCTTCAGGATGTGGAGCGGGGCGAGCCGCTCGAGCTCGAGGCGCTCGTCAGCGCCGTCACCGAGCTCGGAGCGCTCACCGCGACCCCGACGCCCACCGCCAGCAACGTGCTGGCGCTTGCTCGGCTCCTCAACCAGGTGATGGCGGACGAAGAAGTCGCCATCGTCCGGCGCCCCAGGGCCGAAGCTTGAAAGCGCCGCTGGCGAGGAGAATCATGTCGGACGTTCCGCAAGCTGTCGCCTCCACGATGGCGGCTATCGTGACTGCGGCAGCCGCACGTTCCGGCGCCCGAGCTTGACGCCGGCCCAGAGGCGGTGCAGCGCGCACAGCAGACGGCAGGCGATGCGGCCGACACCGCTCCGATGGCGGATCAGCATGGCGAGCCCGAGGACGCTGCACCCGCGCCTTCGCTTCATGTCGTAAAGACCGGCACCGAGATACAGCCGCTTGATGCCTTGCTCGATGCACCACCGGATCGGCGCATAAAGGGCGAGATTGAAATAGGTAAAGGCCCGGCGGTTCTGCCGATCGGGATCGACGCCTATCAGCGGCCCGCCGGCGCACGCTCCGGCGGTCAGCAAGAGGGCGGCTCCGGCCACGCTGTCACCGGCGCGCGCCACGGTGACGACGGTCTGGCCGCGGTGCAGCCTGGCCAGCGTCCGGAGAAACCCGGGCGCAATGCCGAACGGCTCATCCGAATACGCGCAATGGTTGGCCTCCATGAGCACGAATGCCTCATCCGCGACCCCGGTGAAGTCCGCTTCCTGCCGTATTTCAACACCGGCCTTGCCGGGCGCCGCGCACTCCCGCCGAACCTTCGTCGCGACTCCCGGCACGAGCCCGGCGACGTAGTCGTCGAAACTGTCCCAGCAGATGTCGAGATACGCCACCGGCCAGTTCAGGGTCCGCGCGAATCCGCGGGCAGTCAGCGCCGCCAGCAGTTCCTTTTCGCTATCCGGCAATTTGGCAAAGGCGAGGCTGAGGCCTGCGGCGTCGGCATATTCGCCGATCGCATCGAGCAGGGGCTCGATCACGCGATCGGGCGACGGATCGTTCTCGTGCCACAGAAGATGACGGCCCTGGCCGATGAGTGGCGCGCAGGCCAGCAGCGGACCGGTCGTTATTCCGAAGCGTGCGGCCCGCGGCGTCAGGCGCCCGAACAACAGCGAATCGACAGGCGAGGGCGCCATATCGGCGAACCGATAGCAGATTGCCGCGCCGAGCAGTTCGGCACCGGATTCCAGGAGGAAATACACCGGCTCTCCGGCGTCGTCCACCGTCTCTTCCAGCGTTTGCAGCCAGCCATGCCGTGCATAGACGTCCTGCCGGGCGAGCCTGTCCCAAACACCGGCATCGACTTCGGCGATACTGCCGCACCGGCGCACGCGGCTCGGGTCCGATCCGCTCACTCACTCTTCCCGGGTCACGACCCGATGCTTCCCGGCCGGCGTGCGGCGGATCGCATCGACGGGCTTCACGCGAATCCGGGTAGCCGGGCCGGCCAGGTCGGCCAGGATCCGGTCGAGGGTGGCCGCAAGCGCCCCGACGTCGTGGCCGCGCAGGGAGACAACCCGCAGCTCGAGCGAGCCGTCGCCGCGCTGCACGATCTGGTACTGGCGCAGCCCCGGCACCTTCTCGATGTGGGTGGTAATGAGATACGGCGAGATGCGCCGGCCGTCCGCCAGCTCCAGGTACTCGACGCGACGCCCGGCGATGTGGGCGAGCCAGGGCGACTGGCGTCCGCAACTGCAGGCCGCCGTGCCGAGCCGCCCGTAATCGCCGATATCGAAGCGGATCAACGGCATGGCCCGGTTCACCAGCGTCGTCAGGACGATCCGCGGGTCGCCCTCCGGCTCGGGCGAGGGCAGCGTCTCGACGAAGACGCTCTCGAAGTTCAGATGGTACCGATCGGCAGCGCACTGCCACGCCACTTCCTTGAATTCCGTGCTGCCGTAGACGCCGATGACCCGGCACCGCAGATTATCCTCGAGCTGTGCGCGCAGCCGGGAGCTCACCAGTTCCGAGCTCAGGAACACGGTGCGTACCGCGGGCAACGGCAAGGCCTGCTCGTTCGCATGGTCGCACAGCGCCTTCAACGCCGACGGCGCGCCGTAGATCATGGTCGGTCCAAAGTCCGTCAAAGCGGCATACTGTTCCTCGATCGGCAGGAAAACCGAAAGTCGCAGCTCGCGGTACGCCAGGCGGTCATGGATATCCGGTCCCGACGGCTCGGGGCCGGTTCCTGTCTCACCGAAAACCATCACACGCTGGCCGAACGCGCGGCCACCGAGCAGCGTTCGCCGGATCTTGAGCGCGTATTTGCACAGGAGCCAGGAATCGTGATCGAACCACGTTGCGGTCGGCTGGCCGGAGCTTCCCGACGTCGTCGAGGTGTGCAGTGCGGCCGGATCCAGCGACGGATCGCGCAGCCGCGCGCCCTGCGACTGGATGATTTCCTTGGTGAGCAGCGGGAATCGCGCCAGCGCGTCCTTGCCGTCCAGCCCTGCCGCGTCGATGCCGAGGTCCCTGTAGTAGGGGATGTTCGTCACGGCGTGTCGCAGGATGTTTCCCAGCCGGTGCTGCTGCCACTGGCGGATCCTCTCGCCGCTCCACCACTGCGAGCGCTGCAGAACCGCGAGCTTGCCCGCGATGCGCAGGGCGTCCGCGACGCTGCTGGCGACAGGCAGCCGGAAGCTCATGCCGCCGGCCGCAGTATGC
>CAZTAE010000161.1:2327-4999 GCA_964611535.1 uncultured Woeseiaceae bacterium | reverse complement strand
GGCGCAAAGTACGGCGGACTCGTGTCCGTGGTCACGGCGTCGCACAACTCGGCAGCGAGCATCGAGCGGTGCGTGAGCTCGGTTGCGGCGCAGACCTCGCCGCCGCTGCAGCACATCGTCGTCGATGACGGCTCGAGCGACGCGACGCTCGAGTTGCTTGCGGAACTGGAGCGCGAGTTCCCGTTGCTGACGGTCATCGGCCAGCGGAACAGCGGCGCCGGGCCGGCGCGCAACGCGGGCATCGAGGCCGCCCGGGGCCGGTACATCGCCTTCCTGGACAGCGACGATGTCTGGCTCGAGAACAAGCTGGAGAACCAGATCGCGTTCATGGAAGAGCAGGGCGGGGCGTTCACGTACGGCGACTATGCGATCGTCAACGGCGAGAATGGCGAGCCGATCGGGCGTTTCGTGACGCCGGCGAAGCTGGCCTACGACCAGCTTCTTACCCGCTGTCCCATCGGCTGCTCGACCGTGGCCTACAATCAGGACGTCATCGGCAAGCGCTACATGCCGGCGATCCGAAGGGGTCAGGACTGGGCGCTGTGGCTCGCGCTGACGCGTAGCGGCGTCGAGGCCACGAGGTACCCCGGCTGCGACGTGATCTACTACCGGCGCAAAGGCTCCCTGTCGAGAAGAAAGCTCGGGAAGGCGCTGGACATGTATCGCATCTATCGGACCGAGGAGAGAATCGGCCGGTTCGGCGCGGCCTACCTGCTGGCGCGGTTTGCGGCGAACGTCATTGCGAGGAAGATGTGAGACCGCGATGAAGCTCTTGGTGACAGGGGCATCGGGTTTCATCGGGCGCGCCCTTTGTGCCCGATTGTCCGGGGAACCCGGTATCGAGGTCACAGGCACCGTCAGAGCCCCCGGCCGTACCGCGCCGCCGGCCGGACGGATCAGGACGAAACACATCGGACCCGACACTCGCTGGCACGACGTGCTCGATTCGGTCGAGGTCGTCGTGCACACGGCGGCGCGCGTGCACGTAAAGAACGGCGCCGGCGACCTCTCCGAATATCGCCGCGTGAACGTGGACGGCACGATGAATCTGGCCCGGCAGGCGGCGGCCAGCGGCGTGCGGCGATTCATCTTCCTGAGCTCGGTGAAAGTGAACGGCGACAACACGCAGCCGGGGCAGGCATTTCGCGCGGACGACCGTCCCGCGCCGGCCGATGCGTACGGAAGATCCAAGCACGAAGCCGAAGTCGAGCTGTCGCGCCTGACCGGAGAGCACGGGATGGAAGTCGTCACGATCCGCCCCCCGCTCGTGTACGGGCCCGGCGTCAAAGCGAACTTGCTCACGCTGATGCGCTGGGTGCACAGGGGCTATCCGTTGCCGTTCGCCCGCGTGCGCAACGCGCGCAGCCTGCTCGCGCTCGACAATCTCGTCGACCTCGTGAGGCTTTGCTGCGAGCACCCGGGCGCCTCGAACACGGTGTTCATGGCGGCGGACGGCGAGGACGTCTCCACCGCGGAGCTGATGACCCGGCTCGGCGCAGCGCTCGACAGGCCGGCGCGCCTCGTCCCGGTGCATCCCAAGCTGCTGCTGGCACTGGCAACGGTCGCCGGAAAGCGCGCTCAGGCCGGGAAGCTGCTCGGTAACCTGCAGGTCGATGCGCGCGCGACACGCGAGCGGCTGGGCTGGAAACCGGTCGTGAGCATGGATCAGGCGCTGGCCGCGACTGCCCTGCATTTCCTGGAAGGTCGGCGGTGAACATTCACTGGCTGTGGCCGTCGGCGGCCGTCGTGTCCTTCGTCCTGACCTGGATGACCATGCGCTTCGCAGAGCAGCGCCGGCTGCTGGATTTCCCGAACGTGCGCAGCTCGCACGATCATCCCGTGCCGCGCGGCGGCGGCGTGGCGGTTGTCCTGACGTTCTCGCTGGGCATGGTGGTCGCCGCGTGGCTCGGCATTCCGGACGAGCGGCTCCTCGCGACGGTGCTGGGCGGCGGCGGCACGGTGGCGCTGATCGGCCTGCTCGACGACTACCGCGACGTCCCGGCCGGTTGGCGGCTCGCGCTGCACGTTCTGGCCGCGGCATGGGCGTTGTACTGGCTGGGCGGCATTCCGCCGGAACTGCTGCCCGGCGTCCCGGCGATGGCGGTCAACGTCCTCGCTATCGTCTGCATCGTCTGGCTCATCAACCTCTACAACTTCATGGACGGCATCGACGGCATCGCCGGCATCGAGACGGCAACGGTCTGCGCAGGCCAGATCGTTCTCCTTGCCGTCAGCGGCTCCGGGGATGCGGCGTGGGGCGTTGCCGCGCTGCTGCTGGCCTCGGTGACCGGTTTTCTGTGCTGGAACTATCCGCCGGCCCGCATCTTCCTCGGCGACGCCGGCAGCGGCTTTCTCGGCTTCATGATGGCGGTCTCCTGCGTGCTGGCGGCGTGGATCGACCCCGCGCTCTTCTGGGCGTGGCTCATCCTGCTCGGCGTGTTCATCGTCGATTCGGGCGTGACGCTCGCACGCCGGATGCTGCGGCGCCGGCGCCTGGATGAAGCGCATCGCAGCCATGCCTACCAGTTCGCTTCGCGGAAATACGGCGGGCATGCGCCCGTCAGCCTGGCGGTGGGCGCCATCAACCTGTTCTGGCTGCTGCCGATGGCGTTCCTCGCCGTGACGGGCCGAGTTCCGGCCGCGCTGGCGCTGCCGATCGCCTACGCGCCGCT
>CAZTAE010000161.1:0-2227 GCA_964611535.1 uncultured Woeseiaceae bacterium | reverse complement strand
GTCGCCAAAGTCCGACATCTGGTAACGGACGCTGTATAGCCGTACCCTTGAATGATTGGGCAACTTCACAGCGTACGGGCCGGAGCGAACGGCATGAATTTCGCTCCGACAGGCTGCGTTTCGTCGGGAAGTGAGCAATCTGCTTGAAGAGTTTTCTCAATCCCGTCGAAATATGGTAAATTCCGCCTCAATTTTACCGGACTGAGGCGGGGGGCCCGGATGCAAGGACACGCGTCACGAGGATGGGAAGGGTGTGCAGCCTAAGGTGAATGGAATTCAGCGATTGCGACACCGCGTTCTGAACCTGTCGCGTGTCCAGAAGCAGGCGACGATGATCGTCTCCGACGCCGTCGGCGTGTCGCTTTGCGTCTGGGGGGCCGTCTGGATCGCCACGGGGACCCGGGAACTCGCCACCCCGGACGTGATACTGCTGACGCTGGTGACCATCGTCGTCACCGTTCCGATCGCCTGGCACGAAGGCCTGTACCGGTCGATCGTTCGCTACATGGGCGTCGACCTGTTCGTGGCCGGCACGAAGACCGCGCTGGCCGTTTCCGTCGTCGTCGGCCTCCTCGTCTACCTCGGGGGCCTGGTCCCGACCCCGTTCCGCTGGGCGCTCGCCTTCGCGGCGCTGTCGCTCATCAACATGGTCGGCTGCCGCTATCTCGCCCGGATATTCCTCAATCGCCGCAGCATTACCTGCGAGCCGGTGATCGTCTACGGCGCCGGAGAAGGGGGCGCGCGCCTGGTCTCGGCGTTGATGAACGGCGACGACTTCCTGCCCGTCGCCATGGTCGACGACAACCCGCTGCTGCACGGCAAGCGTGTGCACGGCGTCGAGGTGTACGCGCCGGTGTATATCGAGAAGCTGATCGCCGACACCGAGGTGAACCGCGTGCTGCTGGCCATGCCCAGCGCCACCCGTCGAACACGGCGCATGGTGCTCGAGCGCCTCGCCGATTTTCCCGTGCACGTGCAGACGATCCCGGAGATAAGCGACCTCGTGACCGGCAAGGCCCGGGTCGACGACATCCGCGACGTCGACGTGGAAGACCTGCTCGGCCGCGACGCGATACCGCCGGACCCGAAGCTGCTGCGCGCGTCGATCACCGGCAAGACTGTCATGGTGACCGGCGCAGGCGGCTCGATCGGCTCCGAGCTGTGCCGGCAGATCGCGCAGCTCGCGCCGAAGACCCTGGTGCTGTACGAGATCTCCGAATACGCGCTGTACAAGATCGACCGGGAGCTCAGGGACATCTTCGAGAGCATCGACAGCAACTGCGAGATCGTGCCGCTGATCGGCTCCGTCCATCACATCGACCGCGTCCGTGAAGTCCTCGAGGTCTTTCACATCAACACCGTTTACCATGCCGCCGCGTACAAGCACGTGCCGGTGGTCGAGCACAACCTCCTCGAGGGCGTCTACAACAACATCTTCGGCACGCTGCACGTGGCGAAGGCGGCCATCGAAGCCGGCACCGACACCTTCGTCCTGGTCTCGACCGACAAAGCGGTCAGCCCGACGAGCGTGATGGGCGCCACGAAGCGGCTGGCGGAAATGATTCTCCAGGCGCTGCAGGACGAGCATCCGCGGATCCGCTTCAGCATGGTGCGCTTCGGCAACGTGCTGGCCTCGTCCGGGTCCGTCGTGCCGCTGTTCCGGGACCAGATTCGCAAGGGCGGCCCCGTCACCGTCACGCACCGGGAGATCATCCGCTATTTCATGACCATCCCCGAGGCCGCCCAGCTCGTGATCCAGGCCGGCGGCATGGCCGAGGGCGGCGACGTGTTCGTGCTCGACATGGGCCACCCCGTGCGGATCCGCGATCTCGCGCGCCGCATGATCAACCTGATGGGCCTGACCGTGCGCGACGAGAACAATCCCGAGGGCGACATCGCGATCAGATACACCGGCCTGCGCCCCGCCGAGCGCCTCTACGAGGAGCTGCTCATCGGCAACGACGTCTCCGGGACCAGCCATCCGCGGATCATGCGGGCCAACGAGGACTACCTGCCGTTCGACGAGCTCCTGCCGCTCCTCGAGGATCTGCGGAGTGCCGCCGAGCACCTCGACCGCGAGCGTGCGCGCGAGGTATTGAAGTTTGCCGTCGCCGGCTACAAGCCCGACAACGGCATCGACGACCTGGTGTGGAGCAAGAAGCACGGCGCGCCGCAGGTGGCAGACGGCACCGACAAGGTGATCGACATCACGACACGCCGGGCCTGA
>CAZTAE010000160.1:0-5003 GCA_964611535.1 uncultured Woeseiaceae bacterium | reverse complement strand
CGATCAGCTGGCGTGCATCCGCCAAGCCGAAGGGAATGGCCTTTTTCTCCCATAACAGGCGCGGTTTGCCGGGGCACCGGCGAAAATTCCACGGTGACTTGCCTAACACAGGCCCTGTCTATACCTTGGATTCAAAAGAACACAGTGGCACAGGAGCCACAACGATGCCCGACGCCTGTGGGGACGACAGCAGCAGGATTTCCGAGTTGCTGGCGGCCGTTGAACGGAGAGAACCGAACGCTCTGGATGAGCTCGTTGCGGCCGTCTACCCGGAGCTCAAGCGCCTTGCGCACTTCCAGCTCGCGAAGGAACGTCAGGGGCACACGCTGAACACCACGGCGATCGTTCACGAAGCTTATGTGCGTCTCGCCTCGGGGAACAATAACTGGAACGATCGCGGGCACTTCATGCGGGCGGCGGCCACGGTAATGAGGCATCTCCTGGTGGACCACGCACGCAAGCGAGGCGCCGACAAGCGTGGTAGCGGTCGGGCACCGTTGACACTGGAAGATGAACGGTGCTCTTCCAATGACGACAGCATGGCGGTGCTCGCGCTGGATAACGCTTTAAAGGAAGTCGCGGAGATAGACCCGCGTCTCGAGCAGATTATCGAGTGCCGGCATTTTGCCGGTTTGACCGTAAGCGATACAGCGGAGGCGCTCGGCATGGCAGTTCGGACGGTAGAGCGTGACTGGCAGCGCGCCAAGGCATATCTCCTGAAAGCGATGGAATCGGATGAACGTTGAACAGGATCCGCAACACTCTACGCGACCGGATTTTCACCGACGCACTTGAGCTGGCCGGGAAAGAGCGAGACGAGTTCATAAGGGATCGCTGCAGAGACGACCCCGAGCTCGAGCAGGAGGTATTTTCCCTGATACACGCGTCGGAGGCGTCCGACGATGCGATGGCGCAGCGTTTCGGCGAAATTCGCGAACGTATGTGGCAATCCGTACTGAACGAGGAGGGGAATTTCGGAGAAGACCTGTCCGGGCAGCGCGTCGACGTCTGGCTGCTCAAAGAACGCATTGCTCGCGGTGGACTGGCGACCGTTTACCTGGCAAAAAGGGACGACGGTGCATTCGACCAGACGGTGGCGTTCAAGGTTCTGCGCAGAGGCCTGGATACCGACGACCTCATCGCCCGCTTCAGAGCCGAGCGACAGATCCTTTCCGCGCTCGAGCATCCGTCCATCGCACAGATCCTTGACGGTGGCGCGCTCGATGACGGCCGGCCGTATCTGGTGCTCGAGTATGTCGACGGTCTGCCGATCACTCATTACTGCGAGCAATATCGCATAGACATCCGCGGACGCATCGCACTGATGATTGAAGTGCTGCGCGCGTTGCATCATGCGCACCAGCACCTGGTCGTGCACCGGGACGTGAAACCGTCGAACATTCTCGTGTCTGCCGATGGACATATCTCACTCCTCGACTTCGGTATCGCCAAGCTGCTCGATCCCCAGGCGCTGCCGGGCGCCTCGACATTGACGCGCACAGGTGTCTCGTTGCTCACGCCGGGCTACGGCAGCCCGGAGCAGCACGCCGGCGAGCAGGTGACAACAGCCTCCGACATCTACCAGGTCGGGCTGGTCATGTACGAACTGTTGAGCGGCAAGCGACCGTTCGAGTCGGTGCGTAAGCCGGGTGATGTGGATGCAGTACCGCCGAGTCGCTTCCTCCGGAAGACACCGGCATACGGCGAGGTGCGCGGGGACCTGGACGCGATCACCCGCAGAGCGATGCATGCGGATCCAACTGAACGTTATGCGTCGGCCGACGAGATGTCCACCGACCTCAGGCGGTATCTGGATGGCCTGCCCGTCATTGCCCGGCCGGACACCTTGCGCTACCGCCTGGTCAAGCTGACGAAGAGGAAGCCGTGGCTTGTGCCCGCGGTCACGGTGGCGATCCTGGCGGTCGTGCTCTACGTTGCGACGTTGACGGTCTATTCGAAGCGGATTATGCATGAACAACAGCTTGCGGCCGCAGCACAGCAGTTCATGGTCGACCTGTTCCGCAGCCCGGACCCTTACGCGCCCGCGGACCCGGAACGCGGCCGCGACATCACCGTCGTGGAAGCGCTGGATATCGGGCAGCAGCGTGTTCTCACGGAACTCGATGATCAGCCGGAGTTGAAGGCATCTCTGCTGGCTTCCGTTTCCGACGTCTATAGCAGTCTCGACCAGCATCAGGACGCCATTCTTCTCCGCGAAGAAGCGTTGGCTCTCGAGATCGAGATTCATGGCGAGCAGTCTCCACCTGTATTGGCAAGCCTCAGGCTGCTCGGCGGCAAATACGCGGCGATCGGCGATATGGAGAGTGCCGAACCCTTCTTTGACAAACAGCTGGCAATCGCGAGGAACCTGTACTCCGCCGAGGACCCGGAGCTGGCAGCGGCCGAGGTTGCCTCGGCGATGCACGCGAGCAACAAGGGCAACTATCACCGGTCCATGAGGCTCCTGGGGCAGGCGATCGATAGACTGCGCAGGGCGCCGCAAAGCGATCCCGGGACGCTGATCGATGCGCTGATCGCTTCGGCCGAACAAAATCGCATGGAAGCAGCAGACGCGGCATACGCAGCGATGACCGAGGCGGAGCGCATAGCCGATACCGTATTTGGCTCGGATAGCTTGCAGGCAGCGCTGGTGCGTGTGCGGCTGGCGGCGACAATGACATCCATCGGTGATTATGAGGGCTCGGAGCGGAATTTTCGCGAGGCGATCCCGGTGCTCGAGACGCGTTTGGGTAAAAATCACAGCAGCACGCTGAGTGCCCTCAACAATCTTGGCTATCTCTATCACGGCCGCAACAACCGCGCGAAGGCGGAGGAGATACATACCGAACTGCTCGAACGACAGATTGCAAAGCATGGCCCGCTCCATCGTGCCGTCGGCGACAGCTATCAAAACCTCGCCAGTGCGATCACTCACCTCGGCCGTTACGATGAATCCATACCTTTGCATCAGGAAGCCTACAGAACTTACAAGGCTGTATTGAACGACGACAATTACATGATTGCCTTTCCGCTACTGTCGATCGCGTACGCCGAGCTGCAAAGGAAGAACGCCGCTGCAGCGGAACAGGCCGCTCGCGAAGCGCTCGGCCGCTTCGAAGCGACCGTGGGCGGAAGTTACCTGGAAGGCGTGGCGCGATGCCTCGTCGGGGTGTCGCTCGAGCAGCAGGGCAGATCCACAGAAGGCGGTGAGATGGTGAGGGCCTCTCACGAGTTGATAAAGCCGGGGAATGTTGGGGATTCGTACCTCGCTTTGTGCCGTTTGCCCTGACCCGGATTCCAGCCGGAAGTCCGCCGAGTGGCGGATTCGGCCTCCGTGTGCGCTATGACCATCAGGTAGACATGCCGAAACAGCGCTGGTGCATGCCTCCTCGATCAGAAAAAGAAGACTGGAGGAAGACGTCATGCAAAAGTGTCTCGAGCAGACCTGCGCCGGGATCGGCTTCCGGCCCTGACGGACTGCTCGACAAGTCGGATTTTGTCTGACGGGTATGAGGATCAGCGAGCCCCGTGTCCATGTGCTGTCCCGCCGGCGGCCCGACTTTGGGACCTGGTGGCGGGCTTGGCCGCCTTTTTTCGCTGTTGGTATCAGACAAGTGCGGAAATGCGCCGAATCAACTCCGGCGGCACTTCGCAATCAGAAAAGACCATGGAGGAAGTCGTCATGAGAAGGTGCCTCAACCTGTTCCTGTTCGTTGTTCCAGTCCTTCTCCCTGCGACTGCGCTATCCGAAGATGCCCGGTCGATTCTGCACAAAATGGGGGAAATGCAGATCGAAAGGTGGAATGGCGTAGACAATTACCTCATCGATCAGTCGATGATGGGAATGCGGATACTGCAGTTTTACGAAAAAGTCGACGCCACGGCTGCCGACGGCACCACGTACCCATCGTTTCGCATGGTGCCGCCGGACGAGATCGCCCGCCGGCAGGCAGGAGAGCAGGAGTTTCCCGAGCTCACACCTGAGGAACTGAGAAGGGCGTCGAAAGGCGCGGACAGGGTTGGTGATGCCCTGGGTTCGGAAACGGAGCGGGAAATGGAGGAGGCAGGGCTGCCATCGGGAATTCTGGCGGCAAGCGGCTCGGATCCCTGGGCGACGCTGGATTCGCGCGTAATGATGGGCGGCGTCGCCGACTTCTACGCCGCCGCCGCCGATGCGGAGGAAGCCCGGGAGAATTCAGACGAGACCGCCGATGCCCGCGACTCGATTGACGACATGGCGGAGTTTGCAGCCATGGCGCAGCTCGACGGTACCGAAAGCGTCGACGGCAGGGAGGCGTTCGTCGTTCGGGCCGACAATGTGGGTCGCACGCAGCGCACCGAAGACGGGCAGGAGTTCACGATACATACACTGTCTCTGTGGATCGACTCAACCGAGTACGTGCCATTGAGGTTGAAGCTGGATGGCACAGCCACGTCGGACGGTGAAACGCGGGCGATAACTATCGAAAAGCACGACGAGGATTATAGACGCGTCGGGAGCCTTTATGTGCCGTACCGGCAGGTTATGCGCATAGCCGGCGTGATGGATGCGGAGCAGAAGGCACAGATGCAGGAAGCACAGCAGCAGATGGCCGAGCTCGAACGCCAGATGCAGGAGATGCCGGAATCGCAACGCAACATGATCATGAGCAGCATGGGGCCGCAGCTGGAGATGATGAAAAAAATGGCATCCGGCGGTGGCATCGAGGTGGTAACGGAAGTGCATGAAGTCCGTGTCAACGCGGGCATGCCCGACCAGGTGTCTCTCACGTCTGCAAAATCTTCACTGCAGGCGTCGCCTACCGCGGACACAGCGGCGGCGCCCGCGGCCGGCACGGAAGCGGCTGGCCCGGCGGCCGCTCAGGATCCGGCCGCACTCAGGGAGGCGCAGCAGGCCTGTCTCCAACGGAAAATGGCGGAAGCGCGAGAGGCGCAGAAAAAGAAACGCGGCCTCGGTCGCCTGATGAGGGCAGTCACTCGCACGGCGAGCCGCTCCGGCGATC
>CAZTAE010000159.1:0-5008 GCA_964611535.1 uncultured Woeseiaceae bacterium | reverse complement strand
CCGAAGCGCAGATCGGTGATGTTGTAGCCGTCGTGCGTCCGGACCGGATTGATGAAGATGATCGACTGGATGCCTTCGAGCGAACTGGTTGACTCGCCCTGGTAGGTGTGGTCGACGCGGATGTAGGGCTGACCGCCGAGCAACTCCGTCAGGAACGTGTACTGGACGGATGCGCTGCCCTTCCAGTCCGGCATGATCGGCAGGCGCGTTCCACCGGTGACAGTCGTGGCCCGGTCACTTTCGGGGAAGAGCACGGCATCTTCCGAGATCTCGGCATCGTTCCAGCCGATCGTGCCGCCGATGTCCCAGCCCTCTGCCGGCAGCCAGCTGAACTGCGCTTCGATACCGTCCAGCTCGGCCTCGGGAAAGTTGACGATGCCGAGCGTGAAGATGTTCGGGTCGTTCGCCTGGATCTGGATGCGTTCCCAGATCATGTGATAGGCAGTCGCATTGAGACGGAAGCGGCCATCGGCCCAGGTTCCCTTGAGGCCGACCTCGTGATTCTTCATCGTGTCGGAGCGGTACTCGTGGAACGGCTGACCGGGCCCGAAAACGGAAGTCGGTCGCGCCGCATTGGCGCCGCCCCGACGGAAACCCTCCGAATACGTCGCGTACACCATCGTGTCTGCATTGATGTGATAGTCGAACGTGATCTTCGGCACGAAGTCCGACTCGGTCGAGGTGCCGACGGCATCGGTATAGCAGAGGTCGACCGAGCAGTCGGGCTCAGTCCCCAACGGGAACAGCGCGCCTTGCTGCAATACGCGGTCCAGTTCGATATCGAAGAACCGGCCGCCGACAGTGATGTTGAAGTTCTCCGTGACCTCGAATCCGACCTCGCCGAACAGCGCCGTCTGCTCGATGGTCGAGTCGTAGACGCCGGTGAACCAGTTGCCGCCTGAAGGCGGAGCGGGCACGGGGAAACTCGGGTCGTAGTAGTACGCGAGGTAGTTCAGATACATGAAGGCCGGCGAGGTATCGAAGTCCGTGTTGCCCGAGAAGAAGATCGCGTGGCCTTCCTCGCGATTGTAGAACAGGCCGACGATGCCGCTCCAGCGGCTGGTCGATTCGGCCGGGGTGCTGAGCCGCGCCTCGAAGGTATACCGGTCCTCGTCCTCGTCGACGAACGCGAAGGCGTGCGGATCGCCGCCGAAGTCGTAGATGGTGTAGTACGGCCCGTAGTAATTGGACAGCTCGTTGAAGGCGAACTGGTACGCGGTGGCGTCCGCCTCGTAGACCGTCTCGCGAGTAAAGAACGAGCCGGTGACCAGCAGGTCGGCGAAACCGAGGCTGCCCTGCGCCGTCAACGCGAGCTGATACCACTCGTCCTCCCAGCTGTCATCGTTGAAGCGAACCTGCTCCAGGTCGCCGATGTCGCGGCCGGCGTAAAACTGCTCGTTCAGGTCCACATCGCCGAAGCCGTCCTGATCCTTCTTCTGGTAGATCGCCGTGGCATCGATCACCCAGTTGTCGTTCACCACCGAGCGCAAGGCGGCACGGGCCCCGCTGTTGGTGGCGGAGTTGATGTCCTCCTCGACGAACTGGGCGTTGTCGAACGTGCCGCCGGGGCTGGTCGCGAGGACGTTGTCGATGTAGCCCGCCTCCTCCTCCAGGAAGCCCACCAGGCGCAGCCCGAGCCTGCCCTCGATCAGCGGGACGTTCAGCATGCCGCTCAGGCTGTAGCCGGTGTCGCCGTCCGTGACCTGGTTGACTCCGAAATCCACCCACGCGTCCGACACCGCTGTGTCCGGCTTGTTGGTGATGATGCGCAGCGAACCGCACTGGGAGGCATCGCCGAACAACGTGCCCTGCGGGCCGCTCAGCGCCTCGACACGCTCGATGTCGATCAGCCGTGCATCCGGGTTGCGGCCGGCCGCCGTGATGGGTTGCTCGTCGAGGTAGATGGACGTCGTGGTGCTGCCGCCAAAGGAAATGCCGGACATCGTGCAGCCGCGCATGAGCACCGTCGTGCCACCGGGTTCCCGACGGCTGAACGCAAGTCCCGGGATCTTGCCGACGTAGTCGTCGAGACTGCGGAAGCCCTGGCGGACGATGTCCTGCTCGGTAAAGGCGGTGACGGCGAGCGGAACATCCTGCAGATTCGCCTGGCGCTTGGTCGCCGTAACGACGATCTCCTCGAGCGCCTGTTGCTGCGCGACGGCCACGTTGGTGCCGCAGGCAGCCGAGACCGCCACTGCGAGCGCGCTACGGTTGAAGTACGTCGCGGATTCCTTCTCTGGCATGACGCTCCCCCTGGCTCAGGACTGGTCGTTCCACAATGTGACCGATTCTGCGACGTGCGCGGCTGGCAACAATGCGCAGATGATCCGATTCTAGCCCCGACGGCAATCGCAATGCCAGTGGACTGAATGATCGTTCAGTCGCTACCACCTGTGTTCAGCGGATCCGCGGCCGGTAACGCCGTAGCGCCGACTGCCGCCGAGCATGCTTTACCCGGAAGCGTAACGCTCGAGCGACGGCGCCAGGATCTCCTTCAATTCGCCGAGTTTGTCTTCGTAGTTGCGCCAGTAGCCGATCGACTGGGTGTGGATCGGCTGCCGTACCTGTTCCGAACTGGCCGTGCGTACCGGTCTCTCGGTTTCGTGGAAGCGGAGGCAGGACTCCTCGAACGGCAAGCCGCAATGATCCAGCAGCCGCCGGACCTGTCCCTCCAGGTCGCCAACGACCTGCTCGTACTGCACCGTCAGCACCTTGTGCGGCAATACCGCGTGCCAGTGGTCCATCAGGCGCTCGTACTCGAGGAAGTACTCGGCGATGTCGGTCAGGTCGTAGGTGAACGTCTGGCCCTTCGCGAAAAGCTGTCGATAGCAGCTCACGCAGGCATCGAGTGGATGCCGCCGCGCATCGATGATCGTGGCGTTCGGCAGGATGAGGTGCAGGAAACCGACGGCCGGGAAATTGTTCGGCATCTTGTCGATGAAGCGCGGCCGTCCCTCCGTCCGGTGCGGCGCCGCCAGGTCGAGATAGTCCTGCCCCAGCGCCTGGAAGTGCTCGGCAGAAAGCTCGCGCACGGCCTCCGGATAATTTATCCCTTCGGCCCGGTTGCGGTTCAACGACGTCGCAACGCGGCCGACGTAGGGCAGCTCGGAGGTGCCTTCCACCTGACTGTGGCTGGCCAGTATCTGTTCGATCAATGTCGAGCCGGAGCGCGGCAGGCCGACGATGAAAATCGGCGCCGGATCCAGATGTCCTGCACCCGCATTGCTTGCCAGGAACTCGCGGTCGAACACCTCGATAATGGCGTCGTGCACGACCTCCGTCTGCACCGGGTCGTATTTCTCCAGCATCCGCTGGGTTCCGTTGCCCCGTGAATAGTATTGCCAGGCAGTCTCGAAGTCGCCACGGTCCTCGTGCGCCTTGGCCATGGCGTAGAGGAAGTTCACGCGCGATTGACTCGTCAGGTCGTCGCGCTCGAGCGCGCTGGCCATCGCTGCAATATCGTCGTCCGTCAGCGGATACGTCTTGAGGTTGGCCAGGCTCCAGTAGGTTTCGCCGTTCTCCGGCTTGAGCCGGATGCACTCCCGGTAAGCCTCGATCGCCTCCTCCCGGCGGCCCGCGGTCTTGAGGACGTGGCCGAGCCCGAGCCAGGCGCCGGCGAAGTCGGGCCGCAGCTCGAGCGCCCGGCGATAGGCGTCGGTGGCGCGCCCGGTCTGGCCCGCCGGCGCCAGCGCCGCGGCAAGCTGCAGGTGCGCCTGCGGGTTGTCCGGCTCGATCGCCACCAGGCGGGTGAACGTATCGATCGCTTCCTGGAAGCGGTTCTGCTCCTTCTGCGCACGGCCCAGGTCGTTCAGCGCCCCGGCAAAATCCGGCGCGATCCGCAGCGCCCGAAGCAGCAGCCGCTCCGCATCGGCGCCGCGGCCGGCAGCCAGGGCGATCCTTGCGAGCATGCGCAGCGCATCGACATTATCCGGATTCGCGCGAACGACCTCGCGATAGACCTTTTCGGCGTCTTCCAGCCGTCCGTCCCGATGAAGCTCCGCGGCATGCGCCAGCTTGCGCCGCTCCGGACTGAGCGCAAATGACTGCTCGAAGGCCTCGTCCGCCTCGCGCCCGAAGCCGAGCTTCGCGAGCGCCTTGCCGAGATTGAAGTGCGCGAGCTCGAGCTCCGGGTCCAGGCGCACCGCCTTGCGAAGTACGTCTGCGGCCTCCGCGGGACGCTTCAACTCGAGTAGCACGAGCCCCAGATCCTCGTGGGGTTTCGCGAACGTCGGTGCCAGGCGAACCGTCCGGCGCAAGGCTCTTTCCGCTTCCTCCAGGCGGTGCAGCTTGATCAGCACGGCACCGTGCAAGCCGAGGACGTTGACGTCGCGCGGATGCTTCTGCAGGAGCGCGCGGCAAAGACTCTCCGCGTGACCGAACTCGCCGCGGTTCACGAGCTCGATGATCTCGTCGAAACGGCCCCTGGGTGAAGAAAGCTGTGACATGTTTGCGCGAGGAGTCAACGTCCCGGAAGAGTATGCGGGATCGCCCGGAGCGGGGGAACCGGTGCCCCTTCCGTATCGAGTCCCTCTGATAGAATGCCGCAAAAAAACACGGCCCATCCGGAACCGCAAGCGGGAAAACGTCTCATGCCCAACGCCAACAGTGTCAACACTGCCATCCTCTGCCTGACGGCCGCCGCCGCTGCCGGCTGCTCCGAACCCGCCTCGGGTCCTGCCGGGCCCGCGCCCGTGGCGACCGAGGGACCCGCCGATACCCTGTTCGTGAACGGCAGCGTCTATACGGTCGATGTGAACCGTAGATGGGCAAGTGCGGTGGCGGTCGCGGATGGCCGCATCGTCTACGTGGGCACGGACGAGGGCGCCGGAACGTGGACCGGTCCCGGGACGCAGATCGTCGACCTCGACGGGCGCATGATGCTCCCCGGATTCCAGGACGTGCACATCCACCCGATCAGCGGCGGCATCGAGGCCGCGGCCTGTGACCTGAACGGCCTGGAAACCGTCGAGGAGTATCTGGACGCCATCGAAACCTGTGCACGGGAGCA
>CAZTAE010000158.1:0-5016 GCA_964611535.1 uncultured Woeseiaceae bacterium | reverse complement strand
AGCCCGATCCGCGACACGAACCGCATGAAGAACTCGATGCTCAAGTAGGCGACGAGGCCGGAGATCAGCGCCGCGACTCCCAGTGTCGACCATTCGACGCCGCCCCCGTTGATGAAGAGCGCTGCACCTTCGTAGAGCGTCGCGAGCAGGATGACCGGTGCCGACAGCAGGAAGGAGAATCGCGCCGCGTCCCGGCGCTGAAAGCCGAGCATCATCGCCGCGGTGATGGTGATGCCGGAACGCGACGTGCCCGGCACGAGCGCCAGCGCCTGCGCGCAGCCGATCACCAGGGCGTCGCGAAGACGCACCTCCGTAATGATGCGTTCCCGGCGGCCGAAACCGTCGGCCAGCGCCATCAGCACACCGAACCCCGCCAGCGTCGACACGACCACGAGCGGATCGCGCAGGTTGGCGGCGATCCATGCCGCGCAGCAGAGTCCCGCCACGGCCGCGGGAATCGTGCCGAGGCCGATCGACAGCGCCATGCGCGCCTCGGGCGTCTGCACGCTGCCGCCGGCGGCCTGGAAGCCCCCGCGGACCAGCGCCGCCAGGTCCTGGCGAAAGTAGATGCATACCGCACCGAGCGAACCGAAGTGGACGGCGACGTCGAACACGAGACCCTGGTCGGTCCAGCCCAGGACGCTCGGCACCAGCACCAGATGGCCGGAACTCGAGATGGGCAGGAACTCCGTCAGCCCCTGCACGACGGCCAGCACGACGACCTGCAGCCAGGTCACGACGACGCCCCGAGGCGCTGGTTGTCCCTCATAAGGTATGTGCCTTGTCGGCGCTCTCGATCGCCGCCGGAACCCTGCCGCAGTCCCGCGACAGCGCGATGCATTTGAAGTGCTCGCCCATCTCGCCGGGGAGCGTCAGCATTCTGACCTGTCGCGACAGCTCGAGCTGTGCGTGAGTCGACAGTCGCGTGAAACGGGCGAGCTCCTGCTCGAGGCCGCCGTGCAAGAGGAACGCCGCCTGCGTCGTGTAGCCCGCGACGTCCAGCCCGGCGGCGGTTGCGCCCTCGGCCACGGCGGTGAAGTCCACCCACGCGCTCAGGTCCTGGATGCCGGGATAGACCAGCGGGTCGTCATGGGCGCGGTGGCGGAAATGGCAGCGCAGCCAGCCGCCGCTGCGGTCCGGTGCATAGTACCCGCGGCGCGGCAGGCCGTAGTCGAACAGCAGCACGAGGCCGGCCTGGAGACTGCCACCGACCCCGGCCAGCCACGCCGGCAGCCCCGTCGATACCTCGGACACGTACGCATCCGGCAGCGGAGCGCCCAGCGTGTCCTCGATGTGCCGCACGGCGGCTTCCAGGAAATCCGGCGCCGGATCCTCCCGCCACGCGAAACCCGCGCCGTCGGCGGCAACCCGGTACTGCAGCACGCCCTCGCCCGCCTTCCGGAATCGCTCGACCGGCAACGCGTCCGCGACCTCGTTCGCGAGGATCACCCCGGTCAGCCGCTCCGGCAGCGCCTGCAGCCAGGCGACTCTGGGCAGCATGTCCGGGCAGTGCCGCGCGATGGCGGCCTTCTGCCGTTCCTGCAGGTCCGGCGAGACCTCCAGGATCGAATAGGACGAGGGTTCGGCATCCTGTTCACGCAGCGCCGTCAGCATCTGGACCGCCAGCGCGCCGCTGCCGGCGCCGAGCTCCAGGATCTCGGCGCCCGGCAGCTCGCGCAGCACCGGGGCGCATTGCCGAGCGAGCACCCGGCCGAACAGCGGCGAGACCTCGGGCGCGGTGGTGAAATCGCCGCCTTCGCCGAACTTTCTCGCGCCCGCGCCGTAGTAGCCGAGCCCGGGGGCGTAGAGCGCGAGGTGCATGAAACGGCCGAAGCCGATGCTGCCGCCGGACTGCCCGATCGCCTCGCGGATGTGCTCGGCGACCCGCTCGCTGTGGGCCAGGCTCGCCTCGTCCGGCGACGGCAGCGCCGCGGTCGCTCTCTTCATGTTGTCACCGGTCTCGCAAAATCGGCACAATGTATTGTGTCGGCCGGCACATTACCACGGCCCCTGCATCATCCAGAGCGGCCATTGTCAACGGATCACCAGGCAAACCTCGAGGGCAAGGTCGCGCTCGTTACCGGCGCAGCGCGGCGCATCGGCGCCGTCATCGCCGGCAGCCTGCACGCCGCCGGGGCCCGCGTCGCGATTCATTTCCGCGATTCCGAAAGCGAGGCCCGCGATCTGCAACAGGCGCTCCTCGAAGCCCGGCCCGATTCCGCCGGCATCTTTCCGGCCGACCTGACGCGACAGGAGGAACTGACCTCGCTGGTAGAGGCCGTCGTGGACTGGGCGGGGGGCCTCGACGTGCTGGTCAACAATGCCTCGAGCTTCTACCCGACGCCGCTCGGCCACATCAGCGCAGCCGACTGGGACGACCTCGTCGGCACCAATCTCAAGGCACCGCTCTTTCTCGCCCAGGCGGCAGGACCGGAGCTCCGCCGGCGCCGGGGCAATATCGTCAACCTGATCGACGTGCACGCCCGGCGGCCTCTGAGGAACTATCCCGTCTACGGCTCCGCAAAGGCCGGACTCGCCATGCTCACCCGCTCGCTGGCGAAGGACATGGCGCCGGAGGTGCGGGTCAACGGCGTGGCGCCCGGCGCCATCCTGTGGCCGGAAGAGGGCCTGACGGACGCCGCGAAGGCCGGCATCCTGCGGCAGATCCCGCTGGGCCGGACTGGCGATCCCGCGGACATCGCCGGCTGCGTCCTGTACCTGGTGCGGGACGCGTCCTACGTCACCGGACAGATCATCGCCGTCGACGGCGGACGCAGCATCGGCTGGTAGCCGTCGGTCACAGCGAGACGCTGACACCCCTCAGGGGATGACTGGCGCGATCGAACTCCTGCCAGTGATCGGCGATGCGGCGGCCGGTAACCGGATGCACGAATTCCGGGGCGAGCTCGGCGAGCGGTCGGAGTACGAAGCTGTAGTCGAGGACGTCGCTTCGCGGGATGCGCAACCCGTCCTCGTCCACGACCAGGCCGTCGTACAGCAGAAGATCGATGTCGAGCACTCTGGAGATCAGCTTCGACCCGTCGCGCCTGCGCCCGGCAATGCCGTGAATCTCCTCGAGCTGGCGGACGATATCCGCCGGTGCAAGATCCGTCTCCAGGCGGACAACCATGTTGAAGAAATCTTCCCCCTCGAAACCGAGCGGCGAGCTCTCGTATACCGGCGACAGGTCCAACTCGCCGAAGCGCCGTCTGAGCTCGCGGATCGCGAATCGGAGATTCGCTTCCGGTTCGATGTTGCTGCCGATGCCCAGGTAGACTTCCGTCACGGCCGTTGTGTCTCGCTGCTGCGGCGGACACGGACGCCAACGTCACGCGCGCCGCGGATCGCTCCCGGCTTGCTCACCCGCACATCGATCCAGGGCACGTCGAATTCCTCGAGCACGAGCGCCGCGATCTTCTCGGCCAGCGTCTCCACGAGCTGGAAGCTCGACCCGCCGACGAACTCCTGAACGCGCTTGGCGACCGCCTTGTAGTTCAGCGCCGCATCGATGTGGTCCGCCGCCGCGGCGCGGCGAATGTCGGCGCCCATCTCGATGTCGATACTGACCGTCTGGCGGATCTGGCGTTCCCAGGCCCAGATGCCCACCACCGTCTCGACCCTGAGGTCGTGCAGAAAGATGAAGTCGTCAGCCCCGGGCATGGTTGTTCGTCAGTGCACCGCGGGCGGCGAGAGGGTCTCGAGCGACCAGCGGGCCGCGGCCCGGATGTCACCGGGCGCACTCGCGTCCGCCAGCCGCAGGGCCCCGGCGATCGCGATCATGGCGCCGTTGTCGGTGCAGAACGCCGGGCGCGGATAGTGCACCGTGCCCTCGAACTGCCGCCCCAGCGCCTCGCGCAGGAGGCTGTTGGCGCCCACGCCTCCGGATACCACCAGCCGCTCCGCGCCGGTGTGCTCCGCCGCCCTGAGTGTCCGCGCCACCAGCGTGTCGACGGCCGCCCGCTGGAACGATGCCGCGATATCGGGCCGGACGCGCTCCAGCGTCCCCCGCTCCCGGCAGGCCCGTACCTCCAGCATCACGGCCGTCTTCAGCCCGCTGAAGCTGAAGTCGAAACCGGGCTGGCGCAGCATAGGGCGCGGGAAGGGGAACGCGGACTCGTCGCCGTGCGCGGCGAGCCGCGCGAGCGCGGGACCGCCGGGATACTCGAGGCCCAGGAGCTTGGCCGTCTTGTCGAAGGCCTCGCCGACCGCGTCGTCGATGGTGCTCCCCAGGATCCGGTACCGGCCCACGCCCTCAGCGCGCACGAGCATCGTGTGTCCGCCCGACACCAGCAGGGCCAGGAAGGGAAACGCCGGCGCATCGGCCTCCAGCAAGGGCGCGAGCAGGTGGCCCTCCATGTGATGGACCGGGATGACCGGGCAGCGCCAGGCGAATCCCAGCCCGTTGGCGACGCCGCTGCCCACCATGAGCGCGCCGACGAGCCCGGGTCCCGCCGTATAGGCGATCGCATCGCTGCGCTCGATGCCCGCCTCCGCCAGCACCGCGCGGATCAGCGGCAGGAGGCGCCTTATGTGATCCCTGGAGGCAATCTCGGGCACGACACCGCCGTAGCGGGCATGCAGGTCGACCTGGCTGTGGAGCGCCTCGGCCAGCAGTCCGCGGCCGGTGTCGTAGACCGCCACGCCGGTCTCGTCACAGCTCGTTTCGACGCCAAGGATGGTACGGGAAGGCATAGGCGGCGCATGATACCGCAGCGCGCCGCTGCGGCGCAGGCGGAGCCCCGCGTGGCTTTGCAAAGGGACCTTCCGAACTCTATAATGTTCGGTCGCGTCCCGGCCTGGCCTCACAGCTGCCAGCGCCGGGTTTCTTCGTCTTGACGGCCGCTCGAGAAGGCGGCCGGCAGTTACCGGGAGGCTAGACAGAGTTCCTTATGCCAAGCGTTCGTATCAAGGAAAACGAGTATTTCGACGCCGCGCTCCGACGCTTCAAGCGCGCCTGCGAAAAGGCCGGCGTCCTGACCGAGCTCCGCCGCCGCGAGTTCTACGAAAAGCCCACCC
>CAZTAE010000157.1:0-5024 GCA_964611535.1 uncultured Woeseiaceae bacterium | reverse complement strand
AACAAGGTTGCCGAATGGCTGCAAGGCCCCTCTGGAAAGGCCAGCTCCGCCTCTCTCTCGTCGCCATGGCCGTCGAACTGTATTCGGCGACGAAGTCCGGCGCCCGCGTGAGCTTCCGCCAGATCCACGAGCCCTCGGGCAAGAGAATCCGCTACGAAAAAGTGGTGCCCGGCATCGGCCCCGTCGACAAGGACGAGATCATGAAGGGCTACGAGCTCGACAAGGACAACTACGTCCTGCTCGAGCCCGAGGAAGTCGATGCCATCAAGCTCGAATCGAAGAAGACCTTCGAGCTGGTGCAGTTCGTCGGCGCCTGCGACATCCCGCCCCTCTATTTCGACAAGCCCTATTACCTGGTCCCTGCCGACGAGCTCGCGGAGGACGCGTACCGCGTGATCCGCGAGGCGCTGCGGAGCTCGGAGAAGGTCGGGCTGGGACAGATCACCCTGCGCGGGCGGGAGTACATCGCCGCCGTCAAGGCCTGCGGTGACGGGCTCCTGCTGGAGACCCTGCATTACGAGGACGAGATACGCAAGGCGGACCCGCTGTTCTCCGGCATCAAGGACGACTCGGTGCAGGACGACCTGCTCGACGTCGCGACGACGCTGATCGAGAAAAAGACGGGCGACTTCGACATCTCCCGGTTCAAGGACAACTACACGTCCGCCCTGCGCGAGCTCGTCGACCGCAAGGCGAAGGCGAAGTCCACGAAGAAGGTGACCGCCGGCGAAGAGGAGGAACCGGTGACCACCGGCGACAACGTCATCGATCTCATGGATGCGCTGAAGAAAAGTCTGGAGACCACCGACAAGGGCAAGTCCGGAACCCGCAAGAAAAAGCAGACGAAGAAGAAGGCTGCCAGCAAAAGCAGCAAGAAACGCAAGCGGGCCTGAGCGGTGGCGGACCGCTTGTCCGAATACCGGTCGCGCCGCGACTTCCGCAAGACCCGGGAGCCGAAGGGCAAACGCGGCCGACGGCGCCGCGGCAAGCTCGGCTTCTACGTCCAGAAGCACGCGGCACGGCGGCTCCATTACGACCTGCGGCTCGAATGGGACGGCGTGCTCCTGAGCTGGGCGGTGACGAAGGGGCCGAGTCCCGACCCGTCTCAGAAGCGCCTGGCGGTGCGCACGGAGGACCATCCGCTGTCCTACGCCGAGTTCGAGGGCACGATCCCGAAGGACCAATACGGCGGCGGTACCGTCATGTTGTGGGACCGGGGCAGCTGGGAGCCGCACGATGACCCGGACGAGGGCCTGGCGAAGGGCAAGCTCTCGTTCACGGTGAACGGCGACCGGATGCAGGGCGGTTGGGTGCTGGTGCACATGAAAGGCAGGAAGAGCGGCGGCCGCGAAAACTGGCTGCTCATCAAGGAGCGCGACGACGACGCCGGGAAGGATCCGGACGAGCTGACGGAGGCCGGCGCCACCAGCATCGCGACGGGGCGCACGATGGACGAGATCGCGAGCGCGGAGGACGGCGCGGACAAATCCCGCTCGCGCGGCAACCGGTCGGCAAAGAGTCCGGCATCCGCCCGCAGGAAGCGGTCGGGATCCGGCAAGCACGCCATGCCCGCCTTCCACAAGCCACAGCTCGCGACGCTGACGGACTCGATACCCGAGGGCGACGGCTGGCTGCACGAATCGAAGCTCGACGGCTACCGGTGCATTGCGGCCGTCGGCGGCGGCGAGACGCGCTGCTACACCCGCTCGGGAAAGGACTGGACGGACAAGTTCGCCAGCGTTGCCGACGCCCTGCGGGAACTGCGCTGCGACAGTGCCCTGCTGGACGGCGAGATCGTGGCGGCGGATGCCACGCCCGGCTCGGCCTTTTCGTCGCTGCAGGCAGCGCTGTCGAACGGGGGACGCATCCGCTACCATGCTTTCGACCTGCTGCAACTCGACGGCCGCGACCTGCGCTCGTCGCCGCTCGTCGAACGCAAGTCGATGCTGCGCAAGCTGCTCAGGGACCTGCCGAAGTCGGCAGCCGTCGCGTATTCCGACCACGTGCGCGGCCGCGGCCGCGAGGTCTTCGACGCGATGTGCAAGAGCGGCCTGGAAGGCATCATCGCGAAGAAGGCGAGCTCGACCTACCAGGGCCGCCGCACCACCACCTGGCTGAAGATCAAATGCACCAAACGGCAGGAGTTCGTCATCGGCGGGTTCACGCCCTCGGACAAACGAGGCCGGCTGTTCGCGTCGCTTATGATCGGCACGTACGAGGACGGCAAGCTGCGCTACCGCGGCCGGGTCGGGACCGGCTTTTCCGAGGCGGACCAGGAGTCGCTCGGCGAGCTCCTCACCGCGCGCGAGCAGCGGCAGTCGCCTTTCGAGGCGGTGCCGAAGTCCGCCGCCCGCAAGGCCCGCTGGGTCCGGCCGCTCGTCGCGGAGGTCGACTTCGCGGAGCTGACGGATGGCGGCCACGTACGCCACGGCGCCTTCAAGGGCCTGCGACGGGACAAGAAGCCGAAGGAGGTCACGCTGGAAACACCGGATGAGAATGGCGGCAAGGCACGCGAGGAGTATCACGGCATCCGGCTGACGCATCCGCACCGCATCGTGTATCCCGGCCAGGGCGTGAGCAAGCGCGACCTGGCCGAATACTACGACGCGGTGGCCCAGCGGATGCTGCCGCTGATGCAGGATCATCCCCTGTCGCTGGTGCGTTGCCCGAAGGGCTACGGAAAAAGCGGTGGCGACGACGCCAAATGCTTTTTCCAGAAGCACGCCTCGGCGGGCTTTCCGGAGGCGCTGAAGCGGGTGAAGCTCTCGGAAAAATCCGGCAAGCGCCAGGACTACCTCTACATCGCCGGCATCGAGGGCCTGATGGCTGCGGTCCAGATGGGCACGCTGGAGCTCCACATCTGGGGCTCGCGGGTGGACTCGCCGGAGAAACCGGCGCGCCTGGTGTTGGACCTCGACCCCGACGAGGGCCTGGACTTCGGCATCGTCCGGCTGGCGGCCGCCCTGGTGCGGCAACGCCTGAACGATCTGGGCCTGAAGTCGGTGCCGCTCGTCACCGGCGGCAAGGGCGTGCACGTCGTCGTGCCGCTGCGCCGCACCGCCGAGTGGCCCAGGGTGAAGTCGTTCGCGCGCGCTTTCGCAAAATCCATCGCCGACGAGCAGCCGGACGCCTTCACCGCGACGATGTCCAAGAGCCGCCGCAAGGGACGCATCTTCCTCGACTGGATGCGCAACGAGCGCGGCTCGACCGCCATCGCGCCCTACTCCACGCGCGCAAAGAAAAACGCACCCATCGCAACCCCGGTCAGCTGGAAAGAACTGGAGTCCCTCGAATCCGCCGCGACCTTCCGCATGGAGGACGTCATCAAGCGCCTCGGCAAAAAAGACCCCTGGCAGCACGCCGCAAAGTGGCGCCAGTCCATCACCAAATCCATGCTCGACCACGTCGACGCCGACTGACCCCCGCCCACGCCCTGTAAAAAAATCACCCCACCGCAATTCTTACAGCACGACCGACCGCGCCCCCGTGCTGCTACGGCAGCCACCGACTCACAGCACCGTTAACTGTGCAGAACAAGCCGCACCGCCCAACGGCATTGTTCACGAGCGCCACCGCCGGTCAGCAGGAGGACGGCCGGGGGGAAGGCCTTTCAGGAGCGTGCGAAACAGGGATGTTTCGCGCGCAGCCCCCAGGGACGGGTTCACGGCGGTCCTGAAAGGCCTTCCCCCCGGTCGGCCTGCTGCCTGCGACCGCGCAGACCGCTCGTGAACAATGCTTGCGACACCGGCAGGCTGCGGCTCACCTCAGGCCGAAGGAAAGGCCGGACCCACTGGCACAGCTCTTGCTTCGGGAGTCGGACCCCAACCGACAGGAGCGAATCATGGACAAGCCATTGCAGAAGAAGACGGTCGCGGTCCTCGCGACCGACGGTGTCGAGCAGGTCGAGCTCACGCAGCCCTGGGACGCGCTCAGGGAGGCCGGCGCGGAAGTGCACCTCGTCTCGCTGGAGTCGGGTGAGATCCAGGGCTTCAACCATCTCGACAAGGGCGACCGGTTCCGCGTGGACCGGACGGTGGACAGCGCGCGGGCGAAACAGTACGACGCGCTGTGCCTGCCGGGCGGCGTCGCGAACCCGGACGCGATGCGTGTCGACGAGAAGGCGGTGCAGTTCGTGGCGGACTTCTTCGAGCAGTCGAAGCCCGTTGCGGCGATCTGCCATGCGCCGTGGATGCTGGTCGAGGCCGACGTGGTGAGCGGCCGGACCGTGACGTCGTGGCCGAGCCTTAAGACGGACCTCGAGAATGCCGGTGCGACGTGGGTGGACGAGGAAGTGCACGTCGACCGGGGACTGGTGACGAGCCGCAAGCCGGGGGACCTGGAGGCGTTCTGCGGCAAGATGGTCGAGGAGTTTGCGGAAGGAAAGCACGCACAGCAGGTTGCGTAGCGGCGCCGGCGCGTAGCGGGGTCATTCGCGCTTCTTGCGACCGCCGCGTACCCAGCGGCTGGAGCGGAGAAGTAGCAGTGCGAAGAGCGTGACGGCGAGGGCGAGGATCAGCTGCTCGAGCGCGACGGCGATGCCCACGGCGGCTACCAGTAGCAGGGAGGCGGCGGTGGTGAGGCCCTCGACCGCGCGTCTTTCGCGGTCGCGGAAGATGGTGCCGGCGCCGAGGAAGGCGGTGCCGGTGACGACGGCCTCTACGATGCGCATGGGGTCGGCGCGCAGGACGCTGGGCACGGCCTTGGCGACGAAGCTGTCGAGCAGCGGGTCGGCGAGGCCGACGAGCAGGCAGGCGGCCGCGGCGAGGATCGCGTGGGTGCGCAGCCCGGCGGGCCGGTCGGCGAGCTCCCGCTCCATGCCGACGACGCCGCCGAGCACGGCGGCGACGACCACGGTGATGAGGATCTGCAGCTGCTGTTGCCAGTTCGGATCAACCAGTTCCATGGACGTGCCCGTCGAGATCGGTGGGAGAGGAGGCCGTCCTCCTCCCCCACCGGTTTGGCCCTTCATCCCGATGCCGCATGCGCGTGCCGCACGCCCCGGGACCGGGCTGGCCCAACAGAGG
>CAZTAE010000156.1:0-5041 GCA_964611535.1 uncultured Woeseiaceae bacterium | reverse complement strand
CCGTCGCTGTTCATCTGGAAGAACCACTGCAGCGAGACGATCACCAGGAACGGCAGCAACGCATCGTTCAGGCCGGGACTGAAACTCAGGAACTCGCCGGCCTTCTGCTCCCCGTACAGCTCAACCAGGCGGTCGGGCAAATCGCCGATGCCGCCGGCGTGGGCGATGGCGAACCAGGTGTAGGCCGCCGTGGCGACCATCATGATGACCAGCTGCGCCACGTCCGTGGCGATGACGCTGCGCAGGCCGCCGGCCGTGGAGTAAGTCGCGACGAAGACCAGCATCGCGAAGATGCTGATGACGTTGTTGGTGGTTGCCACGGCCT
The DNA here is from genome assembly GCA_964611535.1 of uncultured Woeseiaceae bacterium. Taxonomy (GTDB): domain Bacteria; phylum Pseudomonadota; class Gammaproteobacteria; order Steroidobacterales; family Woeseiaceae; genus IDS-8. The sequence continues at coordinate 4,716 of CAZTAE010000156.1, read as the reverse complement.
CGCCGACGTCCGGCGATGCCGAGCTCAACGTGAAGCCGGTCGCGGACACGGCAGCGAGCACCAGGTCGTAGGCCGCTGCGGGAAGCCACAGGTGCCACGGCAGGAAGATCTCGAAGAGGCGCACCGCGGCGACCATCACGAAGGCCATGACCACACAGTTGATCACCGTGCCGTAGTAGATGCCTTTCAGCGCCCGCAGGGCCAGAACGCCCTTGCCGCTGTAGCGCCTCACGGTCAGTTCCGCGTCCGTCAGTATGCCGGCGCGGCGCCAGGCCGCGGCCAGCACGAAGCCCATCAGCAGGAAAGCGAGCCCATAGATCCAGAGCCGCCACAGCGAAAAGGCACCGCCGACCGCGATGAGTCCCATGACGAGCAGCGGTGTATCGGCGGCGAACTGCGTTGCCGCCATGCTGAACCCGGCTCGCCAGCCGCGTATCGTCCGGCCGGCGAGCAGGTACTCGGACAGGTTCTCCGAGCTCTGGCGCCGGGAGCGAAATCCTTCGAAGACGCTGTAGGCGATAAAGGCGAGGACGATGGCCCAGTCGATCATGTGGCGGCATCCTGGCGCATGCGTGTCATCTTCTTGCTCAGCCGGACTGGAAGCTGTAGCGGACGGCGAACGAGAGCGAGCGACCGAACAGCGTCCGCGCGTTGTAGAGCGGGCCGAGCCCGCTGGCGCCGACGTCGGTTCGCGGATTGCCTTCCGTCAGGCCGGCTTCGTCGGAAAGGTTGTCCACGTTGAGCTGAGCGGACCAGGCATCGGTAAGCGCGTACTGCACACCGGCGTCGAGCTTGATGTACTCCGGCAGCTCGATCGTGTTTTCGTCGTTGGCGTAGCGCTTGCCGTAGTGCGAGAACGACAGGAACAGCCGGCCGCGGCCGCCGGCGAAGTCCACCGACGGCGCCACGCGGAGCATGGTCCGCGGAATCCTGCGGACGCGGTTCCCGCTGTTGTCGACCGTCGTGCCCGAGAAGTTCCGGTATTCCGGGTCCTGCAGCGTCACCGAAAACTGGACCGCAACGCTGTCGACCGGCTCGTACACGCCCTCGAGCTCGAGGCCCCAGGTGCGGGTTCTCGCCCGGCGCAGCACGATCGAGCCGTCGACGAGCACGTCGCTGAACGGAACGTTGTCGAACTCCGTCCGGTAGGCGGTCAGGAACAGTGCCAGCGTATCGCGCGAGGTCTTGTAGCCGACTTCGGCATTCGTGACCCGGTCCTTGTCCGTCGCACCGTTCCTGACGTCGTCGAAATGAGGCAGCTTGGCGGAGCGCGTGTAATGTCCGAAGGCCGCGTGGCGATCTGTGAACTCGTAGTTGAAGCCGAGCGACCAGCTCGTGTGGGCGAAGTCGTGGCTCGTGCGGGTCCGGTGCGGGCCGGCCAGCATCGCCCGGTCGTAGCGGGTGTCCGGATCGCCGTCGAGATCGACCTCGCCGATCCCGTCGCTGATGGACGCGTCGATCGTTTCGCTGTCGTAGCGCAGCCCGAGGTCGAATCGCAGGCGGTCGTTCACCGCCCACTCGTCCGACAGGTACGCGGCCGCGAGCCTGCCGTCGTAGTCAGCGGCGAGATTGAGAAAGGAATACCGGGTGAAGCCCTGCTCGTCCGTCGCCCCCGGCAAGGACAACCGCCGGGGGCGGCTGCGGACGTCCGTGAGCAACAGGTTGCCGAGGCTCCAGCGGTCGCTCATGGAGAAGTCCGCGACATACGCGCCGACGGTCACGTCATGCCGCCCCATCGGGACGTTCAGCCGCGTGTCGTTCTGCAGCGCCCGGTAATCCTTGTGAACCGCCCAGTGACCGTGGTTCTGGACCAGGAACTCCGGATCGAAAGCCTCGCCCGAGGCGATGAAGGTGAAATCCGGCGCGACACCCTGCTCCGCCGCGAACGCCGAACCGGTTACCGGGACGTCGCCGGTGAAGATGCCGTTGAACGAGACGTCGCCGTCGGTCAGGCGCGTGTGCGTCGTGAGGGAAAGGCCGGAATGCCATTCGTGGTCCAGGCGGATGCCTGCCGTCAGCACACGGGGATGGATGCCGTCGGCGAGGTCGTCGTTCGTCAGCCCCACCTCGCGTGCGCTCGGCGGCAGGCCTGCGGCGCGCATGTCGGCACTGTGCAGGGAGTACTCCCCCGCGGCCGTGCCGTCCACGGCAACCGGGTTGTCGGGACTGCCGCGCAGGGGAATGGGCACCACGAACAGCGAGCGGTCGTCGAGGTACTTCGCGTACAGGGCCAGCTCCGAGTCCGCCGAGGTGCGCCGCAGATCCAGCCGCAGCTGGCCACCCCGGTCGGCCGGATAGCCGGGATCGCGTATGCCGTCGGATTCGCGCGCATAGCCGCCGGCTGAAAGCTGCCAGGCTTCGCCGAGCGCGGCACTCCAGTGCGCGTCCACCGCGTAATTGTCGAACTCCGACAGGGAAGCCTTGAGCCGTAGACCACTGCCGGACGAGTCGTCGTTGACGAAATTTATGGCGCCGCCGACCGCACCCGATGTGAAGATCGGCGCGGTGCCGCCACGCACGGCCTCGACGCGGGCGACGGACTCGCTCAGGCGGATGAACTGGTCCGGGTTGTAGAACGACAGCTCGAACACCGGATACACCGGCAGGCCGTCCTCCATCAGCCCGACGTACCGGTAGCCGCCGTCCTGCACGATCCCGCGCGCGAACACGTTGCCGTGAGTCGTGCCGGCCGTCGATTCGACCCAGAAACCGGGAACGGCAGAGATCAGCTCGGCGGTGCTGGCGGGCGCCTGACGGTCGATTTCGGCGCGATCGAACGTCGAGATGCCGACGCTGGATTCGTACTTCGTGCGGGTGCGTGAGGCCGTGCCGGTGACAACGACCTCCTCCATGCCGTACGCCTCGGTCGGCGTCCGCGCCTGCAGGTGCGAGGCCCCGTCGGCCGGCTTCGGCGGCGCCGCGGCAGCCTCGGGGCGCGCCGCCTTCAGGTCCGGCTCGCCCCCCTCCGGGACGGGCTGGATCGCCACCGAATCCTCATTGAGAAAGACATAGCGCAGCCCCGTATCGCCCAGCATGGCCTCCAGTGCCTGCAGCCGGGTGAAAGATCCCTCGAGGCCCTCCGTGACCAGCCCCCGCGTCGCGCCGGAAAAGAAGACGATCTGGACGTCGATCTGCTCGGCCAGCGTCTGCAAGGCTCCGCCGAGCGGCTGTGGCGGGATGGAGACGTCGAACTGCTCGTCCTGCGCACGGCCTGCCGCTGAAACGGCCAGTGTGGCAATGAGCAGTACTTTCAGGATTGCGCGGACCACGTGCTCCCAGCCGGATACGGTGCGAGCCGGTCAGCGTCGAGCGCGAATGCGAATTGCATCCCTGCCGTACTCGACCTCGATGTCCGGCTCCAGCTCGAGGAAGCCGACGAGTGCGCTGACGTCGTGCGCGTTGAACACGGTCGTAATGGTTCGCCTGGCGAGAGCGCCGTCCTCCACCACCAGCGGCACGCGGTTGTAGCGGTTGAATTCCGCGACGACCTCCGAAAGCTCGGCGTCGTCGAAGATGAGCCGCCGCTCCGTCCACGCCAGGGCTTTCTCGACGTCGATGCCAGGCCTGCGCCGGATCCCGCCTTCGGTCGTTGCGACCGCCCCCTCGCCCGCGGACATGATCACCGGTTCGTCCGGCGAGTCTACCGCACTGGCGGCGACCCTGCCCTCGACGACGGCAACCTCGACCGAGCGCGGGCGGCGGTAGACCGAGAATCGGGTGCCGAGCACGCTCAGGGAAACTTCGCCCGTATCCACGACGAAGGGCCGCGACTGTTCCGGGGCAACATCGAACATCGCCTGGCCCTCGAGGAGCGCGACGCGCCGCGTCGAGCCGTCGAACTCGACGCGGAGAGAGGAGCGCGTGTTGAGCGTCACGATCGACCCGTCCTGCAGCGCGAACGATCGCTGTTCACCGAGATCGGTCTGGTGCAGGACGGGCTCCGGTGAGCGGTCGAGGGCGACCATGAAGAACAGCAGCGCGCTCGCGGCGGCCGCGGCCGAGGTCCAGGCGTAGCGCGACCATCGCCGCCGCGGTGGCGGCTGCGGGTCCGCGGCCGCGGCCGGGCGCGGGAGCGTGGCCGTTCCCTGCTCGCGCTGCACCTCCGCAAGGATCTCGGCGACGTCGCCGGAAAGTTCCGACACCTCCTGCTCGAGCACCGCGATGGCGAGGAATTCCTCGATGTGCCGGGGCGAGCGCCTGAGCCACTGGAAGAATTCGGCGCGTTCCTGCCGTCCCGGCGCAGCCTCCACCAGCTGGAAGTACCAGATGGCGGCTTGCTCGGCGACCGGTGTCGCGGGCCTGATCGGTTCGCGAGTCATGAAAGCCGCTACTCGAACCCGGCGCCTGCCGCCGTGCCGGAGAGCTTCTCCCGCAGGCGAGCGTAACCCTTGACGACGTATCGCTTCACCATCCGCTCCGATACCCCGAGGTGGCTTGCGATTTCCTTGTACGAAAGTCCGTGCCGCGTCTTCAGCACAATCGTCGCCCTGTAGTGCCGGGGCAGGGTGCGCAGGGCGCGATCAATGGCCTCGAGCCTCTTCCGGGCATCGTAATCCTCCTCGGTTCGCCGGGTCGTCTCGAGCTTGTCGAACTCGGCTGGCGGCCGCGTCTCGAACATGCGCTGGTCGGCACGCCAGTCGTTCAGAACGTTGATGGCGACGCGAAACAGGTAGGCTTTCGGATGCTCCACGACACGATCTTCCGGAATGCGCAGCA
>CAZTAE010000155.1:0-5048 GCA_964611535.1 uncultured Woeseiaceae bacterium | reverse complement strand
ACGTTCGGCAACGATGCTCATCCGGATATCGCCACGAAGAAGCTCTCGCTGACGCCGTACGTGAGCGGCGGTGTGGTGGCCTGGCGCTGCGGGAATGCGCCTGCCCCGGGCGGCAGCGAGATGAGCGACGGCACCGGAACGGTCCAGGCCGCTCACGAAGCGCCCACTATCGATCCGCGATATCTCCCGTCGACGTGTCGCTGATCATCCGGAACCCTTCGTGACGGGAGCGAGCGCCACGGCGGGTTTGACTTAATAAATACTTCCATTTGTGAACGGGGGCACAAAATGAAGTTGATCCCCGGGGCACTATCGGTAAGACTGTAGAGTCTGGCTTTTCCTCTATTTTTACAGTATCCGGACCCAGGACAACATGGCAGTTACGGCATCCCAATCGACCCTCTCCGGCCTGCCGCGTCGCCTGGTTCAGGATGGCATCATCACCGAAGAGGCGATAGCCGAAGCCACGGAGGCCGCCCGCAAGGACAGGGTGCCGCTGGTCGCCTACCTCGTCGCCCACGACATGGCGGATTCCCGGGCGATTGCCGTAGCCGCCTCGCACGAGTTCGGGGTACCGCTCCTCGACCTGGACGCCGTCGAGATCGACCTCGAAGTCCTGCGCTCCGTCGACCAGAAACTCCTCAACAAGCACCGCGTGCTGCCGCTGGTCCGGCGTGGCCAGCGCCTGTTCCTCGGGATTTCCGACCCGACGAACCTGCAGGCGATCGACGAGATCAAGTTCCAGAGCAGCCTGCGCATCGACCCGGTCGTGGTCGAGCAGGCGAAGCTGGAAGAGCGCATCACGAAGGCGCTCGAAGCCGTCGACACGACGATGTCCTCGCTCGACGACGACGACTTCGATCTCGAGAACCTCGAGGTCGGCAGCGGCGAGGAGGAGCAGGACGACGTCACTCGCGACGACGTGGAAGACGCACCCGTCGTTCGCTTCGTCAACAAGGTACTGCTGGACGCGATCAAGCGCGGCGCCTCGGACGTCCACTTCGAACCGTACGAGAAGATCTTCCGCGTGCGGACGCGGCTCGATGGTGTCCTCTCCGAAGTGGCTCAGCCGCCCGTGGCGCTCGCGAACAAGGTATGCGCGCGCCTGAAGGTCATGTCGCGGCTGGACATCGCCGAGCGGCGGGTTCCGCAGGACGGCCGCATCAAGATGCGGCTTTCCAAGAACCGCGCCATCGACTTCCGCGTCAGCACCTGCCCGACACTCTTCGGCGAAAAGATCGTGCTGCGTATCCTGGATCCGAGCAGCGCGAAGCTTGGTATCGATGCGCTCGGTTACGATGACATCCAGAAGAACCTGTACCTGAAGCACCTGTTCAAGCCCTACGGCATGATCCTGGTCACCGGCCCCACGGGTTCCGGTAAGACGGTATCGCTGTACACGGGCCTCAACATCCTGAACACCGCGGATCGCAACATCTCGACGGCGGAGGACCCGGCGGAAATCAACCTGCCCGGCATCAACCAGGTCAACGTCAACCCCAAAGTCGGGCTGACCTTCGCCTCGGCGCTGAAGGCCTTTCTGCGACAGGACCCCGACGTCATCATGGTCGGCGAGATCCGCGACCTGGAGACGGCGGAAATCGCCATCAAGGCCGCGCAGACCGGGCATCTTGTGCTCTCGACGCTGCACACCAACGACGGGCCGCGTACCCTGACCCGCATGGTGGACATGGGCGTCAAACCCTATGCCATCGCCTCCTCCGTCAGCCTGATCATCGCCCAGCGGCTCGCGCGGCGCCTGTGCGACAACTGCAAGGAACTGAAGGACATCCCGAAGGAGGCGCTGGCGAAGGAAGGGTTCGAGAAGTCGGAGATCGACGCCGGGCTGAAGCTCTTCGGTGCGGTGGGCTGCAAGCTCTGCAACGAAGGCTACAAGGGCCGCCTGGGCATATTCCAGGTCATGGAAGTCTCCGAGATTATGGGGCGGATCATCATGGAGGGCGGCAACGCCATGCAGATCGCCGACCAGGCGCTGAAGGAAGGCGTAGTGGATCTGCGGAGAGCCGGTTTGAACAAAGTCAAGGAAGGGCTTACCAGCCTTGACGAAATCAATCGCGTTACAATCGAGTAGTCATCCGGCATGAAGGCAAAACAAGCGCCGGTGATTGACTGCCTCGATCGAACATAAAGAGAAACTGCAATGGCTGAGACAGCGATTAGTGCCACCCCTTTCCTCTGGGAAGGTACGGACCGCAGGGGCAAGAAGATCAAGGGCAAGAGCCTCGCGGCGAACGAGGCCGCGGTGCGCGCCGACCTGCGCCGGCAGGGCGTCGTCCCGAGCAGAATCAGGAAGCAGAGCAAGAGCCTCTTCGGCGGCAGAGGCAAGATCACGCCTGGAGACATCGCCATCTTCAGCCGTCAGCTGGCGACCATGCTTGCCGCGGGCATCCCTCTGGTTCAGGCCTTCGAGATCGTCGGCAACGGCCATGAAAATCAAGCGATGCAGAAGCTGATCCTCGCCATCAAAGCCGACGTCGAGGGCGGTAGCGCGCTGGCAGAAGCGCTGGCGAAGCATCCGCTTTATTTCGACGACCTGTTCGTGAATCTCGTCGAGGCCGGCGAACAGGCCGGCGCGCTCGAGACGCTGCTGGACAAGATCGCCACCTACAAGGAAAAGACCGAGGCAATCAAGAAGAAGATCAAGAAGGCGCTGACGTATCCGGCGGCCGTCCTTGTGGTTGCATTCGTGGTCACCACGATATTGCTGATATTCGTGATTCCGGCGTTCGAGGATCTTTTCTCCGGCTTCGGCGCAGACCTGCCGGCCTTTACCCAGATGGTGATCGACCTCTCGGTCTTCGTCCGCCAACAGGGGTGGATACTTTCGCTGCTGATCATCGCAGGCGTGTCCGCGTTCTTCTACTTCAAGAAGCGCTCACGCGCCATGCGGCATTTCCTCGACCGGATGATCCTGAAGGTTCCGGCAATCGGTCCGATCATCCAGAAGTCCGCCATCGCCCGCTACGCGCGGACGCTCTCCACCATGTTCAGCGCCGGCGTGCCGCTGGTCGAGGCGCTGGAATCGGTCGCGGGAGCGACCGGCAACATCGTCTACGAAGTGGCCGTGATGCAGATGAAGGACGAGGTAGCCACGGGACAGCGGCTGCAGCAGGCGATGGAGAACACCGACCTCTTCCCGAACATGGTGATCCAGATGATCGCGGTCGGCGAGGAATCGGGCTCGCTCGACGAGATGTCGGCGAAAGTGGCGGACTTCTACGAAGAGGACGTCGACAACGCCGTCGACAACCTGAGCAGCCTGCTCGAGCCGATGATCATGGCGATCCTCGGCGTGCTGGTCGGCGGGCTGGTCGTCGCGATGTACCTGCCTATCTTCAAGATGGGCGCGGTGATCTGAGGACGAAGCCGGCGCTGCCGCATTCTCGGGGCCTGTCAGTCGTAGAGCTTGCCCGGTGAGTCGGGTTGCGGAGAGTCGCCCGCGGGGCGGGCTCCTACAGGTGGATTGCTGATCGAGATTCTGGATTTGTTGATCGACGCGCCACTCCTCTTCGTGGTCGTCGTGTTCCTGTTCGCGCTGCTCATCGGCAGCTTTCTGAACGTCGTCATCCATCGCCTGCCGATCATGATGGAGCGCGAGTGGCGCGCGCAGTGCTCGGAACTCCAGAGCACCCCCGCCGGCGAGCTGCCCGAGGGCCGCTTCGACCTGCTCTTCCCCGGATCGCGCTGCCCGTCCTGCGGCGCGCCGATCACGGTGCTGCAGAACGTTCCCGTCCTGAGCTACCTGTACCTGCGCGGCCGCTGCGCCGGTTGCGCCGCGCGGATCCCGCCGCGTTACCCGGTGGTCGAGGCGCTGACCGCGGTGCTGGCGGCGATAGCCGCATGGCGCTTCGGCTTCGGTCTGGAGGCGGCCGCCGCCATCCTGCTGACATTCGCGCTGATCGCAATCAGCGTCATCGATATCGACCATCAGATCATCCCGGATTCCATTTCCATGCCGCTCATCTGGATCGGGCTGTTCATGAGCCTCTTCCATCCGATCGCCGGGGCGGAAGTGCTGTTCGTCGATCCGAAGACCGCAATCGTCGGTGCCCTGGCCGGATATCTCAGCCTGTGGAGCGTGTACCATGCTTTCCGGCTTCTCACCGGCAAGGAAGGCATGGGCTATGGCGACTTCAAGCTGCTCGCGGCACTGGGCGCGTGGCTCGGCTGGCAGATGCTGCCGCTGATCATCCTGCTCTCCGCCATGGTCGGTGCGCTCGTCGGGATCGCGATGATCGTGATACGGCGCCACGACCGTAACGTGCCCATTCCCTTCGGCCCCTACCTCGCCGCCGCCGGCTGGATAGCAATGCTCTACGGCGACGGCATCATCGACTGGTACCTCGGCTGATGAGCGAATTCCGCGTCGGCCTCACGGGCGGCATCGCCAGTGGGAAGAGCCTCGTCGCCGGTATGTTCGCCGACAGAGGCGTGCCGGTCATCGACACGGACGTCATCGCCCGGGAGGTGGTGCGGCCCGGCGAGCCCGCCCTCGCCGATATCGAGCGCGAGTTCGGGCCGGACGTCCTCGCCGCCGACGGGACGCTCGACCGGCGGCACCTCCGCGAGCTGGTCTTCGCGGACGATGACAAGCGGCGCAGGCTGGAGGCTATCCTGCATCCCCGCATCCGGGACGCAGCCGTGGCGCAGTCCGCGCGCGCCGGCGGTCCCTACCAGATAATCGTGGTACCACTGCTCGTCGGCTCGCCGATGCAGACGCTCATGGACCGCATCCTGGTCGTGGACTGCAGCGTCGAGACGCAGGTCGAGCGCCTGCAGGAGCGCGACGCCGAATCCGCCGCGCAGGCGCGCCGGATGATCGCGGCGCAGGCCAGCCGGGACGAGCGGCTGGCGATCGCGGACGACGTCGTCGCGAACGACGGCTCGATCGCCGAGACGGCGCGGCAGGTAGACGACCTGCACACGCTTTATCTCGGTCTGACGGAGCCGCGACACTGAGCCGCGCTCCGCCGACTGTCGCAAATGACCGTCATTTGCCCTCCCACCGAGTGAGGCGCAGAATAGAC
>CAZTAE010000154.1:2574-5075 GCA_964611535.1 uncultured Woeseiaceae bacterium | reverse complement strand
CAATGAGTATTCTGAGCGTCCAGGATATCTCCAAAACCTACAAGTTTCGCGAAGTCGTCAAGGGAATCTCGCTGGAAATCAAGAGCGGCGAGGTCGTCGGCCTCCTCGGACCGAACGGCGCCGGCAAGACGACGGCCTTCTACATGATCGTCGGCCTGGTGCCCTGCGACCGGGGGCGCATCCTGCTCGATGGTCACGACCTCACGGCCTTGCCGATGCATCGCCGCGCGGCCATGGGACTCGGCTACCTGCCGCAGGAAGCCTCCATTTTTCGTAAACTGACCGTCGAGCAGAACGTCCTCGCGATCCTCGAGAATCGCCCGGACCTGGACCGGGCGGGCCGCGCGAAGGAGCTCGATCAGCTGCTGGACGAGCTGCACGTCGGGCACGTCCGCACCAGCGCCGGCATCAGCCTCTCCGGCGGCGAACGGCGGCGTGTCGAGATCGCCCGGGCCCTGGCCGCGAATCCACGGTTTGTCCTGCTGGACGAGCCTTTCGCGGGGGTCGACCCGATCTCCGTCCTGGATATTCAGAGGATTATCAGACACTTGCGCGACCGCGGCATCGGCGTTCTGATCACCGACCACAATGTACGAGAAACTCTCGGAATTTGCGGGAGAGCCTATATACTCAATGACGGAAGTCTTATTGCTTCGGGAGCCCCCGACGCGATTCTGGAGAATCAGCACGTCCGGGAGGTTTATCTCGGACAGGAGTTCAAACTCTGAACCGGCAAGGAACCCGTAAGGCCAGGAGGCGTGACCGCCTCACGCCTGTGAGACCCGCGGTCGCTGCCGCGCGGCAGAAAGCAAGCGCATGTTGAAACCGTCGCTGCAACTCAAGCTCGGACAAACACTTACGATGACGCCGCAGCTGCAGCAGGCGATTCGCCTGCTGCAGCTTCCGGTGCTGGATCTGAGCGCCCAGATCCAGGATGCGCTGGAAGAGAACATCATGCTCGAGATGGAGGACCTGCCGGACGTCCCCAAGACGAGCTCGGAGACCACGGCGGAAGTCGAGGCGGTCAAGGTCGAGGACACCTGGCAGGCGAATCCGATGGAGCGGATGCAGGAGAGCAACTGGAACGGCGAAGGCCGCCCGATCAACGAGTACGCGGACCAGAGCGGTCAGTCCCTGCGCGAACACCTGTTGTGGCAGCTCGAGCTGGAGGACTTCACGCCGCGCGAGAGCGTCATCGGCGAAGCACTGATCGACTCCATCAACGACGACGGCTACCTCACCACCAGCGTGGGGGACATCGTCGACTACATCGGCGAGAGCTCTGCCGTAAGCTCCGAGGAGGTGGAACGGACGCTCGAGAAGGTCCAGCGCTTCGACCCCGGCGGGATCGGTGCCCGCTCCCTCTCGGAATGCATCGTGCTGCAGCTTCGGCAGCTCGATCCGGCCACACCGGGCCTCGAGCTCGCGATCACGCTCGCCGAAGATCACCTGGACGCCATTGCGAACCAGGACTACGGCGAGCTGCGCCGCACCCTGCGCGTGACGGATTCGAACCTGGAAGACGCCCTGGCGCTGATTCGGGCCTGCAATCCGCGCCCGGGGCAGGCCGTAAGCCCGGCAGCCGCGGAATACGTCGTTCCGGACGTTTTCGTGCGCAAGGTCGACGGGCGCTGGCAGGTGGAAATCAGCTCGACGGGCATACCGCGGCTGTCCGTCAACCAGCGCTACGCGCAGCTCCTCAGGGGCAGCAGCGACCACGCGGCGCTGCGCACCCAGCTGCAGGAAGCCCGGTGGCTGGTTCGGAGCCTGGAAATCCGCAACGAGACCCTGCTCAAAGTTGCGACCTGCATCGTTTCGCGCCAGACCGAATTCCTGGAACATGGCGACGAGGCGATGAAGCCGCTGGTTCTCCGCGACGTTGCCGAGGAAATCGGCATGCACGAGTCGACCATCTCGAGGGTAACCACGAGCAAGTACATGCACACGCCGCGCGGGGTCTTCGAGTTCAAGTATTTCTTCTCCAGTCACCTGGCCTCGGCCGACGGCGCAGACCAGTCCTCGACCTCGGTACGGGCAAAGATTCGCAAGCTCATCGGATCCGAAAATCCGGCCAAGCCGTTGAGCGACAGCAAGATAGCCAAGCTGCTGGCGGACGACGGTATTTCCGTCGCCAGGCGCACGGTCGCCAAGTACCGTGAGGCCATGAAGATTGCCTCTTCCAGCGAGCGCAAGGTCAGAAAACCGCGTTAACAGCCAACAAAGGAGGTCGACAAGCACGTCATTTTCCGATTGAAACCGTTGATCGGCCGTCCGCGGATGTTGACCGGCGGGGGGTAAGCCGCATCGGCCGCCGACGTTAGCAACTTCAGGAGAAGATTATGCAACTTAGTGTTACGGGCCATCACGTAGATGTAACCGCTGCGCTCCGGCAATATGTTGAAAACAAGATTGAGAAAATAGAGCGGCACTTCGATCTGGTAACCGGCGTACATTGCATCCTGACGGTGGAAAAGCTGAGGCACAAGGCCGAGGCGACCGTC
>CAZTAE010000154.1:0-2474 GCA_964611535.1 uncultured Woeseiaceae bacterium | reverse complement strand
GCGATAGACGGGCTCGTAGACAAGCTCGATCGGCGGGTGAGAAAGTACAAGGAAAAGCTCGCGGATCACCATGCACGGGACACCGATAAACGGAACTTTGTCTGAAAGCGACGGGTCCTGATAACATCCGCAATCCCTACTGACCCTGTTATGGGCCGCACGGCTTCGAACCGGGGCCGTGCGGCCCGGCCTCCACGGCCGGATACCACTCAATGAACGCCTTCCAACGCATCATCCAGCCGGAGAACGTCGTTTGCGACGTCGAGGTACGCAGCAAGAAACACTGCCTCGAAATGCTGAGCGGACTCCTCGCGGCGCCGCACCGGAACGTGAGCGAAAACGAGATATTCGAGCGCCTCGTCGAGCGCGAGCGATTGGGGTGCACCGGCGTGGGCCGCGGCATCGCCTTCCCCCACTGCCGCGTCGGCGGTTTCGAGGGAAGCACGGGCGCGCTGATCCGGCTTCCGGAGCCGGTGGAATTCGAAGCCCCCGATGGCCTGCCCGTGGACCTCGTCGTCGGGCTGCTGCTGCCCGTGGAGCTGGAGGAGGACCACAGGAGCATCATCGGCGAGGTAACGCGGCTGCTGGGGGACGAGGAACTGCGGGAGCGCCTGCGGGCCGCCGAGGGGCGCGAGGCGCTGTACGCAGCACTCGTCGCGGATCCGACGACGCCGAGCCGCTCGCGGAGGGCGCAGGGTTGACGGAGACGGAGCCACGCTTCGCCGACCCGGACGCGCCCGTCGCGGCGCTGCCGGCCGGCATGCGGCTGATCATCATCAGCGGCCTGTCCGGGTCGGGCAAGAGCGTCGCCATACACGTGCTGGAGGACCTGGGCTACTACTGCATCGATAACATGCCTGCGGCGCTCCTGAAGTCGTTGCTGGACGAAGTCAGCCGCATCGACAGCCGGGAGACGGTGCGGGTCGCCGTCGGGGTCGATGCGCGTAACCGCCGGCAGGACCTCGAGGCCCTGCCGGCGCTGATCGACGACCTGCGCAAGCACGGCGTGCAGACGGACCTGCTCTTTCTGCAGGCCAGTGACGAAGTGCTGCTCAAGCGCTACAGCGAGACCCGCCGGCGCCATCCGCTGGATAAGGACGGCATGGCGCTGCGGGCCGCCATCGCGCGGGAGCGCGAGCTGCTCGGGCAGATCATCAACGCCGCGGATCTGGTCATCGACACGTCCCATACCAGTGCCTACGAGCTCGCCGACACGATCCGTACACGTGTCGACGGCCGCAAATCCAACATGCTCTCGGTGCTGATCGAGTCCTTCGGTTACAAGCACGGCATACCGGCCGATGCGGACTTCGTTTTCGACCTCCGTTGCCTGCCCAACCCTTACTGGCAGCACGAGCTGCGCAGCCTGACCGGGCAGCATGCCTCGGTTTCGCGCTTTCTCGACGAACAGCCCGGCTTCGTGCAGATGTATGAGGACATCCTTGCCTTCCTGAGCCGCTGGATTCCGGAATACGTCAGCTTCGATCGCAGCTATCTGACCGTGGCCATAGGGTGTACCGGTGGTCAGCACCGTTCGGTCTGCATGGCGGAAAAGCTGGCGAAGGCATTGAAGGAAACGCACGAGCCGGTCCTGACCCGCCACAACGAGCTCACGGTTCGCGCCACGGACCGCGACTAGCCGGAGCTGCCGTCCTTCGCCGGCGTTGACCGGCCACGGCAAAACGGCTACGCCGCCTGCCACGACCGCTTCGCCCCGGCTGCGGTCGTCACCCTCCCGGAACGCCGCCGCGCTCGCTGAACGATTATTGCGCGTGTCGGGCATCTCGCGCCGCACGGCGTACCCGCCCGTCATCTTGTAGAATCGCGGTTCCCGAGAACAACCGGCGCATTCTTCAGCGCGTCGCTCCGGACGCGCGCGGGCGGTCGAAGCACGAACAGGCCACGATCCATGGAATCGAGAGAGCAGACGCAATCGACGCTCGAGGTGCTGCGCGAGAAGCTCGGTGCCGGCGGCCTGCGTTCGGCGAGGATGCTGATCCGGAGCCTCTACCCTTCCGAGCTCGCGCGCCTGCTGGAGTCCCTGCCGCCGCCGGAACGGGCGCTGATCTGGGAAATGGTGGACCCGGAGCGCGAGGGCGATGTGCTCGTGGAACTCGCGGAGGAGGTACGGGACGGCCTCATCAAGGGCATGCAGGCCGACCGGCTCATCGCTGCCACGGAAGGGATGGAGCTCGACGACCTCGCCGACCTGCTCGCCGACCTGCCGGAGGCGCTGACGCAGGAAGTCCTGCGTTCGATGGACCACCAGGACCGCGAGCGCCTGAGCCAGGTGCTCTCCTACGACGAGGATACCGCCGGCGGTCTGATGAACGTCGACATCGTGACGGTACGCCCGGACGTCACGCTGGAAGTGGTCATGCGGTACTTGCGCGCTCGCGGCGAGATGCCCGACGGGACGGACTCGATCTACGTCGTCAATCGAAGGAACGAGTACCTCGGCTCGCTCTTCCTGT
>CAZTAE010000153.1:1501-5095 GCA_964611535.1 uncultured Woeseiaceae bacterium | reverse complement strand
TGTGGTAGCGCGACTGCGACGCCAGCTTGCGCGGCGTGTCGTCCGCCAGTATGCGCCCGGCCGAGATGATGATGGCGCGGCTGCAGACGGCCTCGACCTCCTCGAGGATGTGCGTCGAGATGACGATCAGCTTGTCGGCGGACATCGAATGGATCAGCTCGCGCACCTCGTGCTTCTGGTTGGGGTCGAGCCCGTCGGTCGGTTCGTCCAGGATCAGCACGGCCGGGTCGTGCAGGATGGCCTGCGCGAGACCGACACGCCGCTTGAAGCCCTTCGACAGCGTTTCGATCGACTGGTCGAGCACCGGATCGAGGTGCAGTTCCTCCACGACGTCCCGCAGGCGCGCTTCCCGGCGCGCGCCGTCGAGCCCGCGGACGTCGGCGATGAAATCCAGGAACGTTCGCGGCGTCATCTCGGGATAGCACGGCGCACCTTCGGGCAGGTAGCCCATGTGCTGGCGTGCGGCGAGCGCATCGTCGTTGATCCGGTGCCCGCAAACCGTGGCAGTGCCGGAATCCGGTGCCACGAACCCGGTGATCATTTTCATCGTCGTGGACTTGCCGGCGCCGTTCGGTCCGAGAAATCCGAGTACCTCGCCGGCATCGGAGCGGAACGTCAGGTTGTCGACGACCGTCATCTGGCCGTAGCGCTTTGTAAGACTTTCGATCTCTATCATGGAGGCGTCTGCCGTACGAACCCCGGCGCAGGGCGGCTGCATCTTTTAGCAAAAAGGTTTTTGGCTATCAAGTCGCCGGTGATACGCTCGCCGGAAGCGTGCCCCGCGCAGGTTCGGGAGCGTCGGTGCGCTCTGGAGCGACTCAAGCCGTTCATTCCGCGACCGCAGTCCGCGTTGCGTGACCGATCACCCTGGATTCGCCGCGGTTGCGCGGGTCGGACGCCGGTACGAGCCGCTCACCGTCCCGCCACACGACCTGCAGGTTGCCGAACTCGTACCGGTGCGGCTGCGGCCGCCAGCCGCGCTCCGCGAGGGCGTCGACCGTTGCCGGGGGCAGGGGACGGCCCGGGCTGTAGGTAATCAGATCGGGTGGATTGAGCTGGTGATGGAAGCGCGTGGCGCCGACCGCTTCGGCCGGCGTCATGGCGAAGTGGACGATGTTCATGATGGCCTGGAACACCGACGTGAAGATCGTGGTGCCGCCCGGTGTGCCGAGGACCAGCGCGACCTCACCCTCCTTCAGCAGGATCGTCGGCGACATCGACGACAGCATGCGCTTGCCGGGCTGGATCGCGTTCGCCTCGCCGCCCGTCACGCCGTAGGCGTTGGGAACGCCCGGCTTGATGCTGAAATCGTCCATTTCGTCGTTGAGCAGGAAGCCGGCCCCCCCGACCACCACGCCGCTGCCGAAGCCGAGGTTGAGCGTGTAGGTGTTGGAGACGGCGTTGCCCCACTGGTCGACGATGGAGTAATGGGTCGTGTCGGGCGATTCGATCCCCGGCCCGGCGGCGACGACGGTCGAGATGCCGACCGGGTCGACTTCGCCCGCCCGCCGCCGCATGTAGTCCTCGCTCAGGAGCTCGTCGATGGCCGTGTCGACGAAATCGGGATCACCGAGATACACGGCCCGGTCGGCGAAAACCCGCTTCTCGATCTCCGCGATCAGGTGTATGTACTGCGGCGAATTGTGGGTCAGGCCCTCGAACTCGTGGTCGAGATAATCGATGATCTTCAGGAGCTGGATGACGGCAAACCCGCCGGAGCTCGGCAACGGCGCCGAGAGCACCTCGTACTCGCGCCAGTCGGCGCGCAGCGGCTCGCGCCAGATTGCCTCGTAGCCGGCGAGGTCCTCGTGGGTAATGAGGCCGCCGCCGCGCTCCATTTCCGCGACAATCAGGTCCGCGGTCTCGCCGGCGTAGAACTCTTCGGCGCCCTGTTCGGCGATGCGCTCCAGCGTGCGCGCGAGCTCGGGCTGACGGAAGACCTCGCCGGTCCGCATGCCGCCGAAGTAATCGCCGAAGTTGGTCTCCCGGAAACGCTCGAGCCGCGTCAGCATGCCGCCGCCCAGCTCCTCCGGCACGATGAAACCTTCCTTCGCCAGCTGGATGGCCGGCTGGAGCAGGGCCGGCCAGGAGAGCGAGCCGTACCGCTCGTGGGCGGCCCGGAAGCCGGCAACGGTGCCGGGAACGCCGGCCGCGAGGTGGCCGGTCAGGCTCGCTCCCCGGATCACCTCGCCGTCCTCATCCAGGTACATGTCGCGGTGAGCGCGGGCCGGCGCCGTTTCCCGGTAGTCGAGGAATTCGCTGCGCCCGTTCATGTGGATCAGCATGAAGCCGCCGCCGCCGATGTTGCCGGCCTCGGGATAGGTCACCGCCAGCGCAAAGCCGGCGCCGATCGCCGCATCGACCGCATTACCCCCGGCTCGCAGGATGCCCTCGCTCACTTCCGCGGCATAGGTATCCGGCATGGCGACGGCGGCATGCGCGCCGGATCCCGTTTCCGGCGTCGCCGGGGCCTGTCCCTGCACCGGCTCGGTCGCGGGCGAGCAGGCGACGAACAGCAGGACGAGGACTGACTTGCTGGGAAGGAACAGGCGGCGGTAGGTCATCCAGGAGCGGGTTCAGCGTGCGCAAAGGGGCGGCATTCTTCCACAGATCGGCCCGTTTCGGTACCGGCCCGGGCGAGGCGCAGGCGCACGCTCCGGCCGATCGCTATCGCCGGAATCCCCAGGACACGGAGTGACGGCCGGCGTTGCCCAGCGCATCCAGCATCTGTTGCTTCTCCTCGTCGCTCATGTCGATGCCGCGAATCAGCCGTTCGGCTGCCTGCCTGTCGGTGCGGGCGACGCGCCAGGCATGGCTGATCAACGCCTGCTTGCGCAGGTCGGCGTTGCCGATGCTGTCCAGCAGCAGGCGCCTCGAGGGTGTCATTTCGTTCCAGCTCGAGACCAGATGCTGGATCGCGTTGTCGCGTACCGTGCCCCGCGGCAGATTCTCGACCCAGCGCTCGGCGGCGGCGCTGTCCGCCCGGGCCCACTGCCTCGCCACGACGCCGGTGGCAGTCGCAAGAGCGCCCTCGTCGTCGATCGAGGACAGCAGGTCTGCCGCCCGGCGGGGGTCCTGCGTCGCAAGGCGCATCACGAGGTTGTTGTAGGCCTTGGCCTGCTGAATGCCCGGCAGCTGCCGGGCCATGCGGAACGCCGCGTCGATGTCGGTGTGCGCGGTGCCCGTGATGAGGGCCATCTGCAGCTGCGGGTAGTCCGCCGTCCCCTCGAACCGGGCGATGAAGCGCTCCGCTTCCGCGATGGAGCCGTGCATGGCGAGGCTGGAGGCAATGCCCAGCCGCCAGGCGGGGGCCGTCTGCTCGTCGAGACGGGGCAGCCAGCGCATGGCGGCCTCCACGTCGGTCTGCGGCAGCATCTGGCCCGCCATCGCCAGCAACTGGGTGCTTTCCGACTTGTCGAGCCCCAGCAGCCACTCGACGGTCGCGTCCGGGTCCGACTGGAGCCAGGTTTGGGTGATCGTCTGCGCCAGTTGCTCGCGCTCGCCGCGGTTGTCGATGCGCTCGAGTATCTGGACCGCCTGGCGCGGTTCGTTCCGGCCGAGCGACATGACGACGACGTTCAGCGCGTGCCGCCG
>CAZTAE010000153.1:0-1401 GCA_964611535.1 uncultured Woeseiaceae bacterium | reverse complement strand
CGGTCGCCCGCCCCCGCGCGGGCTGCGCCGTCTGGTCTTTTTTACCCTATTGCGACCGGGAATGACAGCCGCCGGAGCGGCAAATCAGGTGCTGCGGTACCAGTTCACGCCCTGCTCGTCGGTCGTTACCTCGAGCCGGCCGCGGTCGAGGAGGTAGTTCAGGTGGGCGACGGACTCGCCCGTTGCCATGATCAGGTTGTTCTCGTCGACAGGGCTCTTGAACAGGACGGGGAAGACGTCGACCGCGCGCTTCGGCTCCCGACACAGCGCGACCAGCTCGTCGAGCCCGCTCAGGTGCTCGTCGATCAGCGCCGTCAACCGCTCGTGCGCCCCGCGGAACGGCCGGCCGTGGGCGGGCAGCACCAGGACGTCGGCCGGAAGGCGTTCCCTCATCCCTTGCAGTGATTCGATCCAGTCGGCGAGGGGATTGCCGACGGGTTCGGTGGGATAGACGCTGACGTTCGAGGAAATGGTCGGCAGGAGCTGGTCGCCCGAGATGAGCAGGTTCCGGTCGGTGCACCAGAGACAGGCGTGCTCGGGCGAATGCCCGCGGCCGATGACGACCTCCCATTCGTGGACGCCGATCCGGATCACGTCCCCGTCCGCCAGCCGTCGATAGGATTCGGGCGGTTGCGACACGAATCTGCCGAACATGCCGAACATCGCCTGGTAGTGATGCATCGCTTCGGTGGCGAAGCCGGCGGCGTGATAGAAGCGGTTGCCGGCCTCGGGCGACGGGCGCCCGGTATCGGCAACGAGTATCCGGCAGAGCAGGTATTCCTCCCGCGGCATCCACAGCTCCACGCCGCAACGCTCCGTGAGCCAGCCGGCGCAGCCGGAATGGTCCGGGTGCAGGTGGGTCGCAAAGACGCGCGTCACCGGCTCGCCGCCCAGGACCTCCGCGAAGACCTTTCGCCACACGGCATGGGTCACGTCCGTGTTGACGCCGGTGTCGACGATCGCCCAGCCGCCGTCGTCCTCCAGCAGCCACAGGTTGATGTGCCCCAGTCTGAACGGCAGCGGCATGCGCAGCCAGTAGATGCCGTCCGCGACCGGCATCACCTCGCCGTCGGCGGGCTTGTCGGGAAACTCGTAGCGGATCGCCTGCGTTATCGTCGATGCAACCATTGATCGTCCCTTGCCTGCGCCCGCATCATCGCATTCCCCGGCCGCGAGTGCCTCCTGCCGGAAACTGCAGCACTCCCTGAACCGGATTATTCACGCGCGCCGCAACCTCGCCGGCAGGGCTCCGGCTGGGGGGAGGGCCTTTCAGGATCGTGCGAAACAGGGATGTTTCGCCCGAAGCCCCCATGGACGGGTTCACGGCGGTCCTGAAAGGCCCTCCCCCCAGTCGGAGCCCTGCGTGCGACACGCGCCGAACGCTCGTGAATAATCCCTCTA
>CAZTAE010000152.1:0-5110 GCA_964611535.1 uncultured Woeseiaceae bacterium | reverse complement strand
GCATCCGGTCCCTTGACGCGGATCTGCCGCTCGACGGCGACGTTCCACATCGTCACGTGGTTGACCAGCGCATCGTACTCGACCATCGCGCCGCCGTCCTGCGGACGCACGTAGCCGCGTGGGTGGTACATGCGGTTGTAGACCGTGGCGCGCCAGCAACCGGCCTCCACGGAGAGATGCCAGAATGGCGACTTGCGCACACGCGTCGAGATGAGCATCTCGACCGGCGTCCTGCCGGACTGGCGAAGATTGATCGGTACCCTGCGGTCCGACTGATCGACAGTCAGGCATTGCCTGGCCGTCTCCGTCGGCTGCACGCCGGGCAGCACTTCAGGTGCGTATGCGGAATTTGCCTGGTCCAGAAAAGTCATCGTCGATCCTCGATAAATCGGAATGCCCGAAACGCGAAATTGCCCCATGCGTCCGGGCGGCGCTTTCCCGATCGCGACACTTTATAGCCGGGATTCGTCGCTTTGGGCGTTTTGGCAAGTTTTTCCGCTAAGCCGCTGAAAGGGCTATAAAGATCCTATGGAGTCGTGGCGCAGGAGTGACCGCCGCGGGCGGGAGCTTTCGCCCGGCGGCGGGCGGTCCTCCACCCGTCGTTCCTGTACACTCGTGCCGCCATGACGCAGCCGGTACTTGCCATAGCCCATCTCGAAGCCTGGGCGGACAACCGCGTTCTGACGCAGATCCGCGGCTACGGCTACCCGGTGGAAATCTGTTGCATCGAAAGGGGCGACACGGTCCCTGCCGCTGCGGACCGTTACGCAGGCATCGTCATAGGCGGCGGGCTGGTGGCGGTACGCGAGGTCGAACAGCATCCGTTCATGCAACGGGAGCTTCACCTCATTACCGATGCGCTGACGCACAACGTCCCGTACCTCGGCATTTGTCTCGGAGCTCAACTGCTTGCGGCTGCACTCGGCGAAACGGCCGGGCCCGCACCGGGCAAACAGGCGGAGCTCGGCTACCATCCGATCAGGTGCCTGGATCCGATCATGGGGGGCCTCCGCTACGTCTTCCAGTGGCACTGGGAAGGTGTCGCCTTGCCGCGCGACGCCACCTTGCTGGCCACCGGAGAGCTGTTTGCCACACAGGCGTTCCGGGTCGGACGGAACGCGTACGGACTGCAGTTTCACCCTTGCGTGGACCCGGAGCAGATCGCTTCCTGGATCATGAGCTTTCCGCAGGAGCGGCTCCGGGGCGACCGAACGGACCTGATCCGCAAGCAGCAGGTCCTCGCCGACGAACACGACTCCGCCGTGCGAAGCTGGCTGGCTTCCTTTCTTCCGCAGTGGCTTGGCATCCCGGCATCGCAAAGTGCACACTGCGAGTCAGGCCACATCGCGTAGGTGACACGACATGAGCACGGCAGCAAAACCCGCCACCGTCCCGGATCGCCCACTCGCCGACATCATCGACCTCGACCGGTACCCGCTCGACCATCCGGACAGCGTCGAGCTTGCTGACGCCGTGCGCCGCTGCCGCGCGGACCTGCGGGAAGACGGTTGCAGCGTGCTGCCGGGTTTCTTTGCCTCCGGCATCCGGACGATGCAGCGCGAAGCTGCCGAACTGGCGCCCCAGGCATGGTTTCAGGAGCGCTACGGCAACCCCTATTCTTCGCCGGATGATCCGGATCTGCCGGCGGATCACCCGGTGCGCACCTTTCTGAAGCGCGACCAGGGTTTCGTGGCGGGCGATCTCATCGCGCGAAGCACCGCGCTGCAGCGCGTGTATCACCACGGGGCCTTTCGCCGCTTCATCGCGGCATGCCTGGAACTCGACGAGATTCACGAATACGCCGACCCGCTGGGTTGCCTCGTCGTCAACGTCATCCGCGAGGGCGCCTGCCATCCGTGGCACTTCGACACCAACGAATTCGTCGTCAGCACGCTCGTGCAGGCGCCGGAGGCGGGTGGCGAGTTCGAATACTGCCCGAACATCCGGTCCCCCGAGAGCGAGAACTTCGACCGGGTCGGCCGGGTGATCCATGACGAGGATCGCTCCGAAGTGCGCAAGCTGGCCTTGAGACCGGGCGACATACAGCTTTTTCTCGGGCGCTTTGCGTTGCACCGGGTGACCCGGGTCGCAGGCCCCCGGCCGCGCCTCAGCGTCATCTTTGCGTACGCGAAGACGCCCGGGATGATTGCCACCGAGGAGCGCGCCAGGCACCTCTTCGGCCGCGCGACCGCCGTGCACCGGAAGGGCGAGAAGCCCACCGGCCGTGCCGACACGCTGATCGACTGATCGCTCATGCGGGTGGATCCTTCCAGGCACGGCCGCATCGATCGCGGCATCGCCGACGCCGACGACGTCGAGGCCCTGCGGGCCAAGCTCCCCGGCACGGGCCTTACCGACTCCGAACCCCTGAGCTTCGAGCCGCGCGAGCTGCGCCGCAAGCGCCTGGAGCGCGTCCGCGCGATGATGCGGGAGAATGACTACGCCGCCTGCATCCTCTTCGACCCCAACAACCAGCGCTATGCGACCGGCTCGCGCAACATGTTCGGCTATTTTCTCCGCAATTCGACCCGCTACGTCTACGTGCCCGTCGAAGGACCGGTCATCCTTTTCGAGTACCCGCAGAGCGCGCATGTCTCAGCGGCGCTGGAAACGATCGACGAAACCCGGGATTCGAAAATCGTCTGGTCGTCAGTGCGCGGCGCGGACGAGGAAACCGGAGCGCCCTTCGCTCAGGAGATCGTCGACCTCGTGCGCAAGGATACGTCGGGCAGCAAGCGGGTGGGGCTGGACCGCTGTTATCTCACCCTCGCGCGGCCCCTCGAGAGCCTCGGCATCGACGCCGTCGACTGCCAGCAGGATCTCCTGGCGGCACGGGCCGTCAAGCTGCCGGAGGAAATAGCCTGCCTCAAGCTCTCGATGATCAACTCCGAAGCCGCCGTGTACGAGGTGCAGCAGGCCATCCGTCCCGGCATCACGGAACAGGAGCTCTTCGCCCGGATGTACGGCGCCGTGATCGCCAACGGCGGTGAGATGATCGAGACCCGGCTGCTGTCGTCCGGGTCGCGCACCAACCCCTGGTTCAACGAAGCCGGCAGCAAGCGCCTGCGCGCCGGAGAGCTCGTCGCGCTGGATACCGACACGATCGGAAATTTCGGCTACTACTCCGACTTCTCGCGCACATTCTTCTGCGGCCCCGGCAAACCCACCGGCGAGCAAAAGACGCTGTACGCCATGGCTTACGACCAGGTACAGCACAACCTGTCCATCCTGAAACCGGGAATGACCTGCCGCGAAGTCGCCGAGCAGGCCTGGCGCATCCCGGACCGGTACTGGCAGCAGCGCTATACCTCGGTGATGCACGGCTGCGGCCTCCACGGCGAGAATCCCTTCATCGCACACGCAGCGGACTTCGACCGCTTCGGCGCCGATGCCGTCATCGAGCCCGGCATGGTCCTGTGCGTGGAAAGCTATATCGGCGAGGTCGGCGGCGCCGAGGGGGTGAAGCTCGAAGAAGAAGTCCGCGTGACCGACACCGGCATCGAGCGCATCTCCACCTACCCCTTCGACGACCAGCTCCTGCCTCGCGAGACCTAGCGGTCGTCGACCTACGGGTGTCGCGAGGGGGCGGCCAGTGCCTCGTTCGGCGGGTTTGCCGGGTGCAGGCGGCGCATGAGCGTGTAGCTGGCGATGACGCCGATGGCGGCGAAGGTTGCGAGGAAGTAGAAGAAGTGCTGGTGGCCCGTGAGGCCGGGGGATCGGTCGAGCAGTACACCGCCGACGTACGTGACGAAGATGTCGGGCGTGAAGCCCATCACCGAAACGAGGCCGACTGCCGTCCCGGTGACTGCGGCGGGTACCTTCGCCTCCTCGAAGAGCGCGAAGTAGAGGCCGCGCAACCCGAAGATCGCCGTGCACGCCAGCAGCGTGTTGATGAGCAGCACCCAGGCGGTGGCGGGCAACGGCGTGCTGATCGCGAAGAAAAGGTCCGACGCCAGCAGGAGGGCAAACGCGATGACGGTCATGCGGGAGATGGAGAAGCGGTCGCCGAGGAAGCCGGCGCCGATGGCGGCGATCGGCCGCATCCAGGACCCGATGGCGACGATGCGTGCAGCTTCGACCTCGTCCAAGCCGTAACCTTCGACGGCAAACAGCGAGTAATTGTCGAAGCCCTTGTAGCCCACGTACGCGCACATGACGATCACGGCCTGCAGCCATACGGCCGGCATCCGCAGTACCCGCAGGATGTGTGTGCCGACGCTCTCCTGTTCGGGCCGCCATTCCTCGAGTTCCGCTTCGTCGCCCGGATGTCCCTCCCGAATCGCGAACCACACGAACACTCCGATCGCCGCCGTTACGGCCGAGTAACCGTAAATGACGGCACGGAGAGCGTCCTTCTTTTCCTCGAAGGTTGCGGCGCCGTAGCCCTCCGGAAAGAGCAATCCGAACCAGAAGACGGCTATGGACGCGAGCACGGCGGCGAGCAGGCCGCGGCCGCCGTCGAGGAGACCGTACGCGCGCCCCTGCTCGTCATCGCCGCCCCAGTCGCGGGTCGCACGGATCAGAGCCGCCCAGAAAAGCAGGATCGTGGTAATCCCGAAAAAACCCCAGAGGAGGAGCGCGCCGACGTAACCCGGGAAGGTCGCCATGTACAGGCCGCCCGCCGCCGTGGACCAGAGCGAGAGCGCGAGGAGCTTGCGGGCGCTGAAGCGGTCCGCGAGCGGCCCGCCGGGGAAGTAGGCGAGCATCGCGAGAATGCCGTAGACCCCTTGTGCGGCCCCGAGCTCCGTGTTGCTGAGCGCGAATACCTCGAGAACCGTGGGACGAAAAAAGCGCGCTACGTGGAAGGGCAACGCGAAAACGGCCTCACCCGCCAGGATGAGGCCGAGCATGAACATGACGCGTTGTGCGGCGCTGAACTTTTCGGACATGCGACAGGCGGCGGCGAGCCTGTAAACGGCCAGCGCCCACCGTACCACAGCTTCGGCAGCCGGCCGCGTCAGTTCATAGAGGTGCCTGCGGCCATTGCGTCAGCCAGCGCCCTTCGCCTGCCGCTGGTCGCCCTCGGGTCGGGCTCCTGCGACGCCGCCTCAGGTCAGCCAGTCGATGATGATGTTGAGCAGCGTCAGGAGCAGGCTGCCGACGAGCGCCG
>CAZTAE010000151.1:0-5113 GCA_964611535.1 uncultured Woeseiaceae bacterium | reverse complement strand
GATTCGCGGGTAAGATCGGGCAGGACAAGCGAGAGCCCGCGCAATCGGTGAGGGATAGGCGCTAGCCTTAGCACCCTACGAAAAGACGCCCGCCGGGTGACGGGCGCCAAGGTCGTTCAGGACCGAACAGCTCGGTCCACTGCATTCCAGGCCCCCCGATCTGGCGCTTTCAATTATCTTTCAGGCAGCGTTCTACGCCGGCCGCGATTGTCTGATTCCCTGGTAACTTGTCTCGCCCTCAACCATCCTGACAATCCCGGGTCTACTCGGAGGAGCGGTTCTGATACACATGCAGCTCCGAGTTGAACTGTTCAGCAATCTCGGCTTCCTCCTCTGCCGCTGCGTTTCGCTTCTCCCGTAGCACCTCGATTCGCCGTGCCTCGACTTTCCGTTGCTCATCATCCGGCTGCAGATCCTCGATCGCTTGCAGCGCGGCTAGTTCCTCCTCGTCGAGGCAATCCAGGTAAACGCCCAGTTCCTTCTGATAGTCCTTGATCTGTTGTTGCGCTTCGACCATCTCCTCGTGAGTCGCCGTGTCGCCGTCCGGAATCGTCACTTCCGGTTTCGGATATTCACAGGCGAAACCGAGGGGGGCTGCGAGCAGGAGCGAGGAGATTGCAGCGAGCTTGTATGAAGTTGCCATTGAGTCGATTACCGTTTGCCCTGGAATTGCGTCAATGCGGAAAGTCGACGCAGTGACTGTGGCGTATTTAATCATGTTGATCGGTGCGAGTGAAGCCGCGCCGAAAACATCCCCGGCGTCAGGCGTTTATGGCTGACCGGAGCGGATCTCAGGCGAACAGGGCCCGGTGCGTGTCGGTGCCTTCCGCTTGCGCGAGCAGCAGCTCGAGGTAGCTGTCGGAACTCATCGGATCACCGAACAGCAATCCCTGTACGTAGGTGCAATCGAGCGTCTGCAGGAAGTTCAGCTGCTCCTCCGTCTCGACACCTTCCGCCACGACATCCATCTTCAGGCTGCGCCCCATGTGGATGATCGTGCCCACGATGGTGGCGTCGTCGGCGTTGACGGCCACGTCGCGCACGAACGACTGGTCGATCTTGAGGGTGCTGATCGGGAACTGTTGCAGCGCGCTCAGCGAGGAATAGCCCGTGCCGAAATCGTCGATGGCCAGGTGCAGCCCCAGCCCGTACAACTCGTCGAGCAGCTTGATCGTCCGACCGGGATTTTCCATCAGTGTGGTTTCGGTAATTTCCAGCTCGAGGCAGGTGGGCGAGACCTCGTACTTCCTGAGTATGGCGCTGATCCGATTGATGAAATTCGGCTGACGCAGCTGCTTCAGGGAGAGGTTCACCGAGACGCGGCCGGGAAAGGAGACCGATCGCTGCCAGTAGCGGAAGTCGGCGCACACGCGATCCAGCACCCACTCGCCGATTTCGACGATGAGGTTCGTTTCCTCGGCGATCGGGATGAAGTCCGACGGAAGGATGATGCCCCGCTCCGGCAGCTCCCATCGCACCAGCGCCTCCGCGCCGACGACCACCCCGGTCTCGATGTTGTATTTCGGCTGGTAGTGCACGAGCAGCTCGTCGCGTTCGAAGGCGCGCTTCAGCTTGCTCTTGGTCATCAGCCGGTCGACTGCAGCCTCGTTCATTTCCGGCACGTAGTAGCAGTGCATGTTGCCGCCGCTCTTTTTCGCGTGATACAGCGCCGCATCGGCGTTTCTGATCAGGTCGATCACGTTGGGCGCGTCGCCGGGATAGCGCGCAATGCCCATGCTGGCGGTCATGAAGACCTCGTGCCCCTGGACGTAGAAAGGGTCGGCGAGCCGATCGAGCAGCGTCCGGGCCAGCTCGTCGAGCTCGTCGCGGCGTTCCGCCCCCGCGCCGTTACCGTCCACGATGACCGCGAACTCGTCTCCCGCAAGGCGCCCGATGATCGAGTCGGCAGGGAGCGCGTCAGTCAGCCGCTGGGCGACCGTCTCCAGCGTCGTGTCGCCGGCCAGGTGTCCGAAAGTGTCGTTGATTTCCTTGAAGTGGTCGATGTCGATGTAAAACAGGTACAGCGTCTTTCCCGCCCGCCGCGCCCGGGCGATGCCCCGCTGCAGCAGGTGCTGGAACTGCATCCGGTTGGGGACTTTGGTCAACGCGTCTATGCGGGCCAGGTACCGGATCCGCTGTTCGGCCCGCCGACGCTCCGTGATGTTCTGTGCAGCATAGATCCTGTCGCCCCGTAGCGCATCGGCGTTGGCAATCGTGGAACCGGTGTAAGACACCGGCACGGACTCGCCGCTGCACGTGAGCAGGAAAGCCTCGCGCGGAATTCCGGCGGGCGAATCAATCGCCAGCGAGCCGCTCTTTTGCCGGTCTACGATGAAGTCGATGGACTGACCGATCAGCTCCTCCTCGCTGTAGTTGAGCATGCGGGTCGTGGCTTCGTTCACACGCGTGATCGTGCCGTCTGCGTTGGTGACGATCACGGCCTCGTTCATGCTTGAAAGTACGCGGTCCACGTAATCGCGCGACAGCGTCGTACGCTGCAGCTTGTCGCGCATGTTGTTGAAGACTTCCGCCAGGTCGCCGAGATCGTCGCCCTTCATTATCTTGAGCGGCTCGCCGAAGTCGGCGTCCGACAGCTTTTCCGCCTGCACCTTGAGCTCGCGAATGCGGCGCGCCTGTGTTCGGGCGATCGCCCAGATGACCACCATGCACAGGCCGAGAGCGAGTACAGTGGCGCCGCCGATCCAGACGAAGCTGTCGCGCCGGTACTGCGCCTCCTCTTCCAGGAGACGTTGCTGGAATTCCGCCGCCTCGGCACGCAACTCCGCGAGCTGGAAGGAGCTCACCAGCCGGCCCGCCGGCTGTCCGTCGAGCGCGACGGGATAACTCAGGTGCAGGCGATCGGCGCCCCAGCGAGCGCTTTCACTGACCGGCGCCTCGACGACCTCGCCGACCTGCACGCGTCCGGGAGGACCATCCTCATAGCGGATGCCGGTGAGACTGTCGCTGTTCCCGAGCGCGCGCTCGAGAAGCGCGATCGCAGCAGCGCGGTCGGCCGGCACCTCGGCGGTCGCCAGTTCGTCGGCTACTCGGTGCAGCGCCGCCCGCGCCCGGCGTTCGAAGCTCGCCTCCAGCGCGGCGCGGTGTTCCTCCATGCTGGTGTCCACGATGCCGTCAGCAAGCCAGCGGAACTGGCCATAGAACATCGACAACATAATGCCGACGACGGCCAGTGACAGGGTCACGGCGAGGACCAGGTACCGCGGAAGAATTCTGCCGGTCATCTGTATTGAGACTCTGACGTCCAGTGCGGATTCAGACTGCGGCTAGCTTCAGTCGTCCGCATTATTATTGATTTTTGATGCCGCACGGCCGCCTGCGCGGCTTGCGGCACCGCCCTCCCCCGGCGCCACGGGCGTTCGGATAAGTGTACCACCGGGCCCTTCGCGGGCGGCAAGCCCGGTGCAAACGGCCCGGCACGTGCCGTCGGCCGACTCCGCCCCCGCCATGGTCACCGGCGGGAGGCGCGTTCGCCAGGGGCATTTCCGGCCAATAGATGAAGATTATATACCATATGCCGCGAAATGCGCGTGTTCCGGGGCGCGAAAGGGCCGCCCGCGGAGGGCGGAACGCCGCTTCTTCATGAAACGTGAACTGGGTACGGGTAATCCCCCCCTGACATAATCAAAGTGGACGCGGGCACATTCCCGAGGAAAGCGGGTGAGAAAGAGCGCGTTGATCGTCGACGACTCCAAGTCCGCGCGAGTCGTCCTGAAGCGCATGCTGGAGATGCACTCGCTCGACGTGGACACGGCGGAGTCCGCGGAGTCGGCCCTCGAATACCTGTGCGATCACCGGCCCGACGTCATCTTCATGGACCACCTCATGCCCGGCATGGATGGTTTCGAGGCCGTCAGTGCCATCAAGAACAATCCGGACACGGCGACGATCCCCATCATGATGTACACCTCCCAGGAGGGCGAGCTGTATGTCGGCCAGGCGCGCGCGCTCGGTGCAGTGGGCGTCCTGCCGAAGGCGGTGCAGCCGGTGGAGGTGTCGAAGGTGCTACGCACCTTGCGCGTCATCGGCGACACGGTGGACCCCGAGAACGAGGCGGACGCCGCCAACGAGCCGCGGTCGGGTGGGGAACCACCTGCACCGGTGAGCCTCGACAGGAATCTCCGCGAGCTGATCCAGGAGCTGTTCGACCAGCAGCGCGCCGTGATGCGCCGCGACCTCCTCGACAGCTACGAGGCGATCGCCGCGCGGGTGGCGGACGAGATCCGGCCCCCGCAGATGGCGGAGGAGCCGGAGGACGAGCGGCCGGAGGCCCGGCGGATTTCCACCGGCTATCGGGCGGTGCTCGCGATCCTCGCCACCGCCAGCGTCGTTTTCGGCTGGCTGTACTGGCAGGGCGAAAGGAGCTGGCAGGAGACCCGACAGCAGCATGTCGCGCTCATGGACGCACTCGAGGAGCAGCAATCGGCCGAGGCCGACGGTGCGCTCGAGGCCGAGCGGCAGCTGGCGAGCTACGCGCGCTCGCTGGATTCGACGTTCGTGGCGGCGTTGAGCGCTCTCGAATGGGCGGTCAATCGCTCCGGCTCCTATGGCTATGACGAAGTGCCGCTGGGCGATGAACGGCTGGCGCTCATCCAGGGCCTTGCCGACCGGCTCCTGGAGCTCGGTTTTTCAGGGGAAGTGCTGGTGGAGACGCACGTCGGCAACTTCTGCATGGTCGGCGGGGGGACCAACGGCCTCGAGCTGGCGCCGCCGGAAATGAGCTCCGCCGACTGCATGGCGATCGGCTACGAGAGCGGCGAGGCCCTCGAGCTGGGCCTGCGCCAATCGGTCGCCTTCGCCAACTTCATCAGGATGTCGGAGGCGCGAACCGACGGACGGATACGCTATGCCATCGTGTCGCGCGGCAATGCCGAGCCGCTCGTCAAATACCCGGCCCTGCCCGATGTCTCCGCCGGCACCTGGAACGACATCGCGCGGGCCAACAACCGCGTCAAGATCACCCTGATTCCCGACGCCTGAGGCGCTTGCTGGGGGCGGACCGGCTAGTCCGACTGGCGCTTCTCGACGAACTCGGTCGGCCTGGAGCTGCCCGTGGTGCGCATGACGCCCTCCACGACGGCGCCCTCGGCGACGG
>CAZTAE010000150.1:0-5274 GCA_964611535.1 uncultured Woeseiaceae bacterium | reverse complement strand
CCGCCGGCGGCGCCGAGATCCGGAACGTCGACGGCTCCTTCTACGACTTCGTGGTGGCGCTGCATCGCGGCGCCGGGACCACGGTACTCGCGGCGCCGCCCGACCCGTGGTCCGGCCGCGCGCTCGTCGACTGGACCCGGCGCCTGCGCGAGGCGGCCGGCTGCGACGATCTCGGACATCTGCAAACGACGGCCGGTGTCATCGACATCATTTACGGCCGTGACAAAAAGGGGGAAGCGGCATGCGCATACTGATGACGACCGACGCCGTCGGCGGGGTCTGGACCTACACGGCGGAGCTCTGCAGGGCGCTGGCCCGCTACGGCTGTGCCATCGACCTGGGGTGCCTCGGCGGCGCGGCCGGCGAAGCGCGCCGCCGCGAGATCGCCGGCCTCCGCAACGTCCGGTTGCACGAGTCCGACTACCGGCTGGAATGGATGGCGGATGCGTGGGCCGACGTGGCGCGTTCGGCGGCCTGGCTGGCCTCCCTGCAGCGGCAGACCGGCGCCGATCTCGTGCACCTGAACTGCTACGGGCCAGCGGCGGCAAGCTTCGATGTGCCGTTGCTCCTCGTCACCCACTCCTGCGTCCATACGTGGTGGCGGGCGACCCGCGGGACGGATCCGGAACCCACCGCCGACTGGCTGCGCTACAGGAACTGCGTGATGCACGCCCTCTGCACGGCCGATCGCGTCGTCGCGCCGACGAGCGCCAGCCTTGCCGCCACCGACGAGTGTTACGAGGAAGTGAACCTGAACGGCCGCGCGCAGGTGATCCACAACGGCGTCGACGTCGGGCGCTGGAACGCCGCGCGCCTGCCGAGCGGCCGCTTCGTGCTCGCGGCAGGCCGGTTCTGGGACGACGCCAAGAATCTCCGCCAGCTCGTCGCCATCGCGCCGGCACTCCCCTGCCCCGTGATGATCGCCGGCGAGGGCAAGCTCGGCGCGGCGGCCGAGGCGCCGGGCGTCGTGCCGCTCGGCCCGCTGCCGCGCGCCGACCTCGTGCCGTGGTACCGGCGCGCCGCCGTCTTCGCGCACCCCGCGCGCTACGAGCCGTTCGGCCTTGCGGTTCTCGAAGCGGCGCTGGCCGGCTGTCCGCTGGTGCTCGGCGACATTCCCACCTTGCGGGAACTCTGGAACGACGTCGCGGTGTTCGTCGACCCGGACGACACGGAGGCCTGGCGCAGCACGCTTGCGCGGCTCCTGGCCGATACCGAGGAGCGGCGGCGCCGCGGGCTGCTGGCGCGCGAGCGCGCCCTCCGGTACGGCGCGAGCCGGATGGCGTCGGGCTACGCCGCCTGCTACCGGCAGCTGATCGGGCTGAGGGCGGAGGACGTCGCATGAAATTCGTGTTGTTCTGTCATTCGCTGACCTCCGACTGGAACCACGGCAATGCCCATTTTCTTCGGGGCATCACGACGGAGCTGCTCGCCCGCGGCTTCGACGTGGACGTTTACGAACCGCTGGACGGCTGGAGCCTGACGCAGCTGCTCGAATCGGAAGGCGCGTCGGCCATCGACGCGTTCCGGCGTCGCTTTCCGCAACTGAAACCGCGGCGCTACCTGCCTGAAGCGCTCGACGTGGACCGGGCACTGGACGGTGCGGACGTGGTGCTGGTCCACGAGTGGAATCCGCCCGAGCTGTTGCGAAAGCTCGGCGCGCATCGCCGGCGGAGCCGCAGGCCCTACCTGCTGCTCTTCCACGATACCCATCACCGCGCCGTCAGCGCCCCGGAGGAACTCGAGCAGTATCCGCTCGAGGACTTCGACGGTACGCTGGCATTCGGCGAGGCCGTCGCCGAAGTGTATCGGCAGCGCGGCTGGGGTACGCGCGCCTGCGTCTGGCACGAAGCCGCCGACCTTCGCGTGTTCACGTCGCGCGTCGACGACGACGGGGACATCGACGGCGACGTCATCTGGATAGGCAACTGGGGCGACGACGAGCGCAGCCGCGAGCTCGCCGAGTACCTGCTCGAGCCGGCACGCGCGACGGGCGCCCGCGGCGCCGTCTTCGGCGTTCGCTATCCGGCCGAGGCACGCGCCGCCGTCACCTGGGCGGGTCTCGAGTATCGCGGCTGGATCGCCAACCACCGTGCTGCCGAGCTTTATCGGCGCTACCGTTACACCGTGCACATTCCGCGACGCTTCTATCGCGACGCGCTGCCGGGCGTCCCGACCATCCGGGTATTCGAGGCGCTCGCCGCCGGCATTCCGCTGATTTCGGCGCCGTGGACGGACAGCGAAGGGCTGTTCGACCCCGGCCGCGATTTCCTGATGGTCCGCGATCGGCTGGAAATGCAACGGGCGATGAGCGCTGTCCGCCACGATCCCGCGCTGGCACGGGAGCTTGCGGCATCGGGACGAAAGACCATCGAGCAGCGACACACCTGCGCCCACCGGGTGGACGAACTGCTCGACATCTGCGCCGGACTGTCCGCCATACCCGCGGCCGCTGCATCATGAACAGGCCGCTCGATATCGGCTTCTTCGTGTCGAGCATCCTGTCCGCCTACTGGAACGGGGCGGCCACCTACTACCGTGGGCTGGCGAGCGCGCTGCATGAGCGGGGACACCGGCTGCGCTTCTTCGAGCCGCGCGCCTTCGGGCGCGACAAGCACCGCGATCTCGACGAAGTGCCGTGGGCGGACGTCACGGTGTACGACCCGGAGGATCCGGGCCAGGTGCGGGCGTGCCTGGACGCGGCGAAGTCCAGCGACTTCGTCGTCAAGGCCGGCGGCGTCGGGGTCGGTGACGAGATGCTCGAAGCCGAGATCGCGGCACTGCGTTCGCAGGGCACCGGCGCCATCTTCTGGGACGTGGATTCGCCCGCGACGCTGGCGAGGCTGGAGCAGAACAGCGACGATCCGCTGCGGGCATTGCTGCCGGAGTACGATCTGGTGCTGTGCTACGGCGGCGGCGAGCGTGTGCGTGCGCGCTATCGGGCATTGGGTGCCCGTCGCTGCGAGGTCATCTACAACGCGCTGGACCCGGCCTCACACTATCCGGTCGCGCCGGATTCCCGCTACAGCGCCGACCTGGGATTCCTCGGCAACCGGCTGCCCGACCGCGAGGAACGTGTGGAGAAATTCCTGTTCGCGCCGGCCCGCAGGCTGTCGCGGCACCGCTTCCTGCTCGGCGGCGCCGGCTGGGACGACGTTGCCGCGTCGCTGCCGAACGTGCACTACGTCGGCCACGTGTACACGGCCGACCATAACGCCTTCAACGTCAGCGCCAAGGCGGTCATCAACATCAGCCGGGACGAGATGGCCGCAACCGGTTACGCCCCCGCTACGCGGCTGTTCGAGGCGGCAGGCTCGGGTGCCTGCCTCATCTCGGACGCCTGGGAGGGCATCGAGCTGTTCCTCGAGCCGGACGAGGAAGTGCTGGTGGCCGGCGGACCGGACGAGGTTGCGCACTGGGTGGAACAGCTGGATGCGGGGGAAGCCCGCCGGATCGGCCGCCGCGCCCGCGAACGCCTGCTGGCGGAGCACACCTACGCGCACCGTGCCTCGCAGCTCGAAGGCTTCCTGACCGGCGCAGCCTGAGCGGGTCAGGACGATGAAGATTGCCATTGTCGGACTGAGCCTCAGCTCCTCCTGGGGGAACGGGCACGCGACCACCTACCGCTCTCTCCTCAAGGGGCTGCGCCGGCTCGGCCACGACGTCGTGTTCTTCGAGCGTCACGAAAACTGGTATGCAGAGCACCGCGACCTGCCGCCGTGCGAATCGCTCCGCTTCTATGACTCCGCCGCCGCGCTGCTGGGGCAATGGAAGGAGGAGCTGCGCGATACGGACGTGGTCATCGTCGGCTCCTACGTGCGCGAATCGGCGCTCATCACCCGCACTCTCAGGCGCCTCGTCAGGGGCATGCTCGTCTTCTACGACATCGACACACCGGTCACGCTCGCACAGCTTCGCGAAGACCGTTGCGAATACCTCGCGCGGGAGCAGCTGGCCGACTTCGACCTGTACCTGAGCTTCGCGGGCGGGCCGGTGCTGGACGAGTTGCAGGCACTGGGGGCCCGGGCCGCGGCCCCCCTTTACTGCTCGGTGGACCCGGATGTTCACGGGCCCGTGCCGGTGGCGAACGGGATCGATCTCGGATACCTCGGCACTTACTCCCCGGACCGGCAGCCGACCCTCCGCGAGCTTCTGCTCCGGCCCGCTACCCGCTGGACCGGAGGGCGCTTCACGATCGCCGGCCCCCAGTACCCGGACGCTGCCGAGTGGCCCGTCAACGTGCGGCACATCGCGCACCTGCCGCCGGAAGAACACGCGGCCTTCTATTGCAGCCAGCGTTTCACGCTGAACGTGACCCGGGCGGACATGCGCCGCGCGGGCTACTCGCCGAGCGTGCGGCTGTTCGAGGCGGCGTGCTGCGGAACTCCGGTCATCTCCGACCACTGGTCCGGTCTCGACGCCTTTTTCCGCATCGGTGAGGAGGTCCTGACGGCGGCGGACGGCGAGGACGTGCTGCACTACGTGCGGGAACTCTCCGACGAGGATCGTGTAGCCATCGGCGAGGCGGCACGGCAGCGGGTCCTCGCGAGCCACACCGGCGAGCAACGCGCCATCGAGCTCGAGGCGCATCTCGAACGTTATGGCTGACGCGCGATGGCTGCCAGCGGAAAAAGCGCGACCCCGGCCGAACTGGCAGAGCTCGGCGAGTGGTTTCACAACCTGCATCTCCCGGGGGGTATCCAGACCGCGCCGCGGCATCCGCTCGGTGATTTTCCCGCCAGGAAGTGGCGTGACCTCGAAGGTTCAATTCCGGACGACCTTTCGGATCATCGGGTGCTGGATATCGGCTGTAATGCCGGCTACTACAGCTTCGCGCTCGCCGCGCGTGGCGCCGACGTGCTCGGCATCGACATCGACGCGCGCTACCTCGCCCAGGCCCGCTGGGCAGCGCCGCGCATGGGGCTTGCCCGCCCGCCTGTCTTTCGCGAACTGTCGGTCTATCGCCTGCACGAGCTGCAGGAAGACTTCGACCTGATCTGGTTCATGGGCGTGGCCTATCACCTCCGCCATCCCCTGCTCGCGCTGGACATCGTGCGCTCGCTCTCGCCGAGATACCTGATGTTCCAGACCATGACGTATCCCGATGCGGCGGCCGCCGACGTGCCGGAGGATTTTCCGCTCACCGAAAGAGAGCGCATATCGGCGCGCGGCTGGCCGAGGCTCGGCTTCATCGAGCACCGGCTGGCCGGCGACCCGACCAACTGGTGGGCGGCCAACGCCGCGGGCGCCGAGGCGATGCTGCGCAGCAGCGGCTTC
>CAZTAE010000149.1:0-5292 GCA_964611535.1 uncultured Woeseiaceae bacterium | reverse complement strand
CGTTCCCGTCAACCCGTCCATCGATATATCCAGGTACGACACGGTGGTCGTGTGGTGCGAATCGTTCGACCAGTTCATCACGGCAGCCCGATACCGCAAATAGTCTTCAGCGTCCCCCGCCGAGCCCTGCTCTCAACGCAGCTGGCTGTCCTTGCTGCCCCGGCGATTGTAGCCGCTGCTGGCGGCGCGATGCTGGTCGCACACGCTCTGGCAAGCGACGCACAGGCGGACGCCGCGAATGGCGTCGCGGCGCGCCTGCGGAATGTCCCCGCCGCACTCCGCGCAATGGCTCAGACTCTTGCCCCGCGGTAGCTCCGAACGGGCGCGCTGCACGGCGTCCTCGATCGTGCTGTCGATCTGCTCCTGGACGGCTCCGTCTTTGGCCCAGCCGCTAGCCACGGCGATCTCCTGATGGTTGCAGCACGATGATTGGCTCGCGGCGACTTACTGCACGCGCCGCGTTTGCGAGCCCACCTGAACGGAGCGCTTCGGCGCGAGCAACAGCCGGAATAGGCCATGTGATTTCTGCTGCGAACTGCTGATCAGTATACAACACGCTCAGCAGGTCGAGTGAAAGAGGCCGGCCACCGCTTCGCCGCGAGCAGCGAGTGTATTGTAAGCCTCGACTGCTGCTTTGGTTTCCTCGATGCGAACGTCGATTCCCTGCCGTTCGAGCAGCTCGAGCGTCTCGGGGCAGGTCTGCAGCATCAGCAGCATGCCGCGGCTGAGGACGATCGTGCGGCTGCCGTGTTCCAGCAGCTCTTCCACGTCAGCAGGCTGTATGCCCGGCACGTGATGGGTGTCGGTCTCGCGCCAGTCCCATTCCCTGCCGCCCCCCGGCCACAGCTTGAAGTCCTTTCCGGTGCCGACGCCCTCGATCGTCATGTGGCCCCAGGACACATCGATGATTTGCGGCGATTGCGAGCTCTGTAGAGTCATGGCCGATCACCTCCGTGCGGGTGCACCGTGTTTCAACAGAACGCCTACCGATCCACCTGATCGACCAGGCTTTCGAGCTTCAGTTCGATGCGCTCTCGCCGCCTGTCCAGCACCCGGCGCACCCAGGCGACGCCGGCCATTGCAACGAGCAAGCCCGTGACCAGGCCAGCGCCGACGGCGAGCGCGACAGGATAGCCCGACTGGGCAGCGAAGGCCGCGGCAAGAATTGCAGCGGCAGTAACACCGCCGACGGCACCGTACGCGGCTTCGTCGCGCTTATTGCCGATGTCACCGGCAATGGTAACGAGTGTCCAGCCCGGCTCGGTTTCCACCACGCTCAACTCCACTTGCCGGGTCTCGGCAAGCGCATATTCCCGACCTGAGAAATTCAGGAAGCGCTCCAGCCGGTCCCAGGTCTGCGTCGACGCCTCCCACACCGAACGCCGGGGCCGCTGCCGCAGCGCACCCAGCTTCTCCCTGCCACGCAACTGCATTTCGAGCTGTTGCTGGATCAGGCCCGGATTCCCCGCCACCACGCGGCGCACTTCCACCCGGCTCTCTCCCGCAATAGCATCGAGGATGCGGTTGCCGGACGGGTGCGCCGGTGCCAGCGACTCGGCATGCACCTCCGCCATGGCACGCCGCACGTGGTCCGGTTCCAGGCCGACCTGGCGGCCGATCTCGACCACTTCCTCTTCCGTGAGCATTTGCGAGCCGGGATTACCGCGCTTGTTCTGCAGCTCGGCGGCTCGGCGCACGATGAGGTCCAGGTCCTCGGCGGGAACCTCGCGCCGGCCGCGCGCTCCCCGCCTGTCCTGCGCCCGCCGGCGCGCGTTCAGGGACTCGACGGCGGCCGACGAATCGTTCCCGACGGTCCGTGTGTCGGCCTCATCACCCGGTTTCATGGCTGTTCCTCCTTCGACCCGCGGCGTTGCTCCGGTACCTATACTAACCCGGCCGCGACGCGTTGGCTCCCGCCGGTTGCGGGATCAGAGGTTGAGCAGCTTGCGCTCGCGCAATCCCGCGAGGGCCGGGTCCCGGCGAGCCTGCCAGCGGTTGCGCCAGCCGCCGTCCACCGCGCGTTGCAGGGCCGCGGCGGCTGCCTCGTACCGGCCGCGAAGCGCGAGCACCAGGGCCCGCTGATAATCCAGTTCGGCATTGACCAGCCCCTCCTTCTCCAGGCGGGTAATCAGCCGATCCGCGTCGTCGAGCAGCGCTGCGCCGCGCTTCCGCTCACCACTGCGCAGCAAGGCATCGGCGTAATGCAGCCCGTGCGGGAACCGCCACGTCCAGACCAGCGCATCGGCGACCCAGTGGAGCAGATCGCCGCCGGCGCGCTCGTAGTACCGCAACGCCCGCTTCGCGTGGCCCGCGATCAGTTGCGCCAGCGCGGCGTTGGCGAGCGTTTCGGCACTGGAGCGCTCGCCTTCGAGGCGATCCTCGGTGTACGAGATCAGGTCGGCATCCCTGCCCGCGGCGATGAGCACCGCCATGCGCGTTCGTACGACCAGTGCGTCGTTCGGCGCGATGGCTTCCGCCCGTTGCAGGGACGCCTCGGCCGCCGGCAGGTTTTCTTCCTCGAGTTGCAGGAGGGCCAGGTTTGCGGGGTAGTACGCGCGCTTCGGATTGAGGCGGCTCGCCCGTTCCCACCATTCCGCTGCGGCATCCGGCCGGCCCGACTTCCGCTCCAGCTGCGCCATGCCCGAATGCGCCACGGTGAAGCCCGGGGCGATTTCCATGACGCGCTGAAAGTGTTCGCGCGCCGCGTCCAGCTCGCCCGACTTCACGAGAGAAAAGCCCAGATTGCTGCCGATGATGGGCGACAGCGGATCCGCCTCCCAGGCATGCTCGAATGCGGCGCGCGCCTCGCGCAGACGGCCGAGGTCGGTGAGCGTCAGGCCGAGCCAGGCATGCGCCATGGAGTAGTCCGGGTTGAGGTCCAGGGCACGCCGGAGGGACCGCTCCGCCCCGGCCGAGTCCCGCTCCAGGCGATTGATGAAACCGCGCGAGGCATGGGCCTCCGCCAGGTTCGAATCGAGCTTTAGCGCCTTCTCCACCAACGGAGCGGCGCGCGCGATCGCTTCCTGGATCGGGATCTGGCCGTAGCCCTCACCGCTGGCGCTCAGGAGCGACCAGGAGTCGGCAAGCCCGGTGTACGGCAGCGCGAAGTCGGGATCCCGCTCCGTGGCCTGCTCGAAGAAGCGCACCGCGCTTCGCAACGACTCCTCGGTGCGCTTGTGGAACTGGTGACGGCCCATGAGGTACAGGTTGTACGCCTGGACGTCGCGCGTTCCCGGCACGACGCGGGGGCGTTTGGCGCCGTAGACCTCGACGTGCAGGGCGTCGAACACGGCGCGCGAGATCTCGTCCTGGATTTCGAAGATATCGCCCTGCTCCCGATCGAAAACCTGCGTCCAGCGCTGATACCCGTCCGCGGTGTCGAGGAGTCGCACGGTAATGCGCAGTCGCCCGTTGCTCTTGC
This sequence comes from uncultured Woeseiaceae bacterium, assembly GCA_964611535.1. Lineage (GTDB taxonomy): Bacteria > Pseudomonadota > Gammaproteobacteria > Steroidobacterales > Woeseiaceae > IDS-8. Next base: position 1,871 of record CAZTAE010000149.1, on the reverse strand, counting down.
GGACGCTGCCTTCCAGCACGCTGGCGACGTTCAGCTTCTCGCCGATCGTGCGTACGTCAGCGGTGCCGTCGCGAAACGCAAAGGCGGAGCTGCGCGCGGCAACCCGCAGCCCGTCGACGCGCGACAGGACGTTCAGGAGGTCCTCCGCGAGCCCTTCGCAGAAGTACTCGTTGTCGCGGTCGCCGCCGATGTTGCGGAACGGCAGCACCGCGAGGGAGCGTTGCGGCGGCGGCAGGGCCGCGGCCGCCTTGCCCTCGATCGCCTCAGGTGTCCGCTGCACCCCTTCCGGCGTGATGTCGAAGACCCACGCCAGCACGACGACGAAGGGGAAGGCGATGACGGCGAGCAGTATGACCAGCCGGACGCTCCAGGCCGGGAGCATCAGCTCCGGAAAGATGACCGAAGCGACCTCTATGGCGACCCAGGAGGCGAGGATATAGAAGGTCGCGACGCGGATGACCTTGCGCCGCCGCAGTTCCCGGTAGAAGCGGTCGATTCTTCTCAGAGCCATGGGACGAGCCATGGCTGATTCTCGCACTTTCCTGCTACCGGCAGGAATGGAGCGTGAAGATTCCCTGCGGGTTCGCGTATCCGGTGCAGACGCGGTATGTTGCGCTGACAGGTGCAGGCTCGGGAAGCCGGTCAACGGCCCGGGCATCGCCTCTATGCAGTATTATTTTTCAATAGCTTATTGAATATTTTCAGACTCAATCTAGCGTCCGAACCGGGCGGTGAAGCAGCACCCGCGGGAAAAAAGCCATGAATGGAACAGCCGATTGCATTCTGACCACGCACACCGGCAGCCTGCCGAGACCGGACGATCTCATACAGATGATGTGGGCACTGGGCGACGGCATTCCGGTCGACCGGGAGGCACTCGAGACGCGCATCGCGGACGCCGTTCACGAGACCGTCGGGAAGCAGCTCGCGGCCGGCATCAGCGTCGTCAACGACGGCGAGATGTCGAAACCCAGCTACGCCACCTACGTGAAGGATCGCCTGGAAGGGTTCGGCGGTGAGTCGGTCCAGAACTACTACTTCGCCGACCTCGCGGAATTCCCGCGGAGCGCCGAGATCGTCGCCGCCAATCCCGGACGCCGCAAGCGTACAGCGCCTGCCTGCAACGGACCGATCTCGGTCAAGGATGCCGACGCGGCCGCCCGGGATATGCGCAACCTCCAGCTCGCCGCGACGGAACGCAACGCCGCCGCCACGTTTTCCAGCGCGGCCTCGCCCGGCGTCGTTTCGGTTTTCTTTGCCAACGAATATTACGCGAGCGATGAGGAATACGTGTTCGCAATAGCCGAAGCCATGCGGCACGAATACGAAGCCATCGCGGCGGCCGGTGCGGTAGTGCAACTCGACTGTCCGGACCTGGCGATGGGCCGTCACTCGGCATACGCCGACATGGATCTCGCCGGATTCCGAAAGCGGGTCGCCATGAACATCGAAGCGCTGAACCACGGCGTGCGCAACATACCGGCGGAGCAGTTGCGCATGCACCTGTGCTGGGGGAATTATCCGGGCCCGCATCACTGCGACGTGGCCATGGCGGACATTATCGACCTGGTGTGGGCCGCGAAGCCCCGCACCGTGCTGTTCGAGGCCGCCAATCCGCGTCACGCCCACGAATGGACCTTGTTCGAGCGAGTCCCTTTGCCCGACGACAAGATCATCTGCCCCGGCGTGATCGAATGCCAGTCGAACTACGTCGAGCATCCCGACCTGGTCGCGCAGCGTATCCAGCGCTACGCCGGCCTTGTCGGGCGCGACCGCGTGATGGCGGGCGTCGACTGCGGCTTCAGCGTTCACGTGGGCATGCAGGGGATCGATCCGGCCGTCGCGTGGGCGAAGCTCTCGTCCCTGGCGCA
>CAZTAE010000148.1:0-5336 GCA_964611535.1 uncultured Woeseiaceae bacterium | reverse complement strand
CTGCCGGAGCCCATGCTCCTGGTCAGGGGCGATGGCATCGTGGAGGAAGTCAATCGCAGCCTGACCGGCCTCGCGGGCTTCGCGGCCGCTGACGTCGTCGGGCGCAGCCTCGCGACGATCACCACCGACTCGGCCGAGACCATCACCTCGCTCCTGAGAACCTTCTCGCGCAGCAACCGGCTCCTGCCGGGCTCGTTGACGCTCCTCCGGCAGGACGGGGAAGTCATCCAGTGCCGCTGCGAGGGCGCCGTCTTCCGGAGAACCACGGAGGGGCGGCCGGCAGTCCTTCTGTTGCGGCTGCTCCGCAAGGCGGCCGCAGTCGAGCGTTTCATGACGCTGAATCAGCGCATCGACGAGCTGAGCAGCGAAATTTCACGCCGCCGCAGAGTCGAGCACGCCCTGGAGGCACAGCGGGAGTGGCTCCGCGTGACGCTCGAAAGCATCGGCGATGCCGTGATGGCGGCGGACGCGAAAGGGAACGTCACGTTCATGAACCCGATCGCCTGCGCGCTCACCGGTTACGCCGTCGAGGATGCGCTCGGCGAGCCACTGGACCGGGTATTTCACATCATCAACGAGTACAGTCGCGCCGGGGTAGAGAGTCCGGTCGCGAGGGTGTTGCGGGAAGGTATGGTCGTGGGACTGGCGAACCACACGATACTCATCCGGCAGGACGGAACCGAGCTGGCCATCGACGACTCGGCGGCGCCGATACGGAGCGCAGACGGTGCGATGCTCGGTGTGGTGCTCGTGTTCCACGACGTCACGGATCGCCGCCGGCTGGAGCGGAGCCTGCGAGAGCACAGGGACAGCCTCGCCCAGGCCGACCGTCGCAAGGACGAGTTTCTGGCCATGCTGGCCCACGAGCTGCGCAATCCCCTTGCGCCGCTCCTGAGCGGCAGCCAGGTGCTGCGCGCCAGCAGTGCCGCGGACAGCAACCTCCGGCGGGTGGCCGACATCATGGAGCGTCAGATTCAGCACCTGGCCCGGCTGATCGACGATCTGCTCGACGTGTCGCGCATCACGCGCGGCACGATCGAGCTCAAGCGGATCCCGGTGGCGTTGCGCCCCGTGCTCGAGCGCGCCGTGGAAATGACGTCGCCGCTCGTCACGGCAAGGAAGCACGAGCTGACGGTTCAGCTGCCACCGCCTTCGCTCCACGTCTACGCGGATTCCACGCGGCTCGCCCAGGTGTTCGCCAACCTGCTGTCGAATGCCGCCAAGTTTACGGAGCCCCGCGGGCAGCTGGGCCTGCACACCGAAGTCTCGGGTAACGAGGCGGCGGTGCGCGTAAGCGACAACGGAGTCGGTATTCAGGTCGATATGTTGCCCAAGGTCTTTGAGCTGTTTTCGCAGGCCGACAAGTCCCTCGAACGCACCGAAGGCGGCCTCGGGCTCGGCCTGACCGTGGTCAAGGTGCTGGTCGAGATGCACGATGGCAGCGTCGAGGCGCACAGCGATGGCGCTGGTAAGGGCAGCGAATTCGTCGTGCGCCTGCCGATCATTTCGCGACCGGCAGCGCCGGATGCACCCGCTGGCGCCGCGCGTGAAGGGGAGGCCGAGGCAGCCGCCGTGCCGCGACGCGTACTCGTCGTGGACGACAATCGCGATGCCGCCGAGGCGCTGGCGATGCTGCTCCGTGGCTGGAATCACGAGGTGCGCACCGCGCACACCGGCCCCGAGGCCCTGGCGGCAAGTGCGTCCTTCCAGCCGGACGTGATCCTGCTCGACATCGGCCTGCCGGGCATGGATGGCTACGAGGTGGCCCGGCGACTGCGCGAACGGCCGGATACGAAGCAGGCCGTGCTGGTCGCCCTCACCGGTTACGGCCGCACCGAGGATCGTCGCCGGTCGCACGAAGCAGGCTTCGACGAGCACCTGATCAAGCCGGTCGCCGCCGACGCTCTCGGGAAGCTTCTGGCGAAAGGCTGATCGCCGGGGAGGCGATCAGCCCTATCGCATCCGCGCCGGCGGCTCAGTAGTCGGGTCCGCCGGCATACACGAGGCCGGCCTCGCTCGCCTGCTCGCGCACCGCGTCGTAGATCTTCTGGTCGAGCGAGTCTTTCGCGCCGCCCGCTTCCTCGACCTGCTGCGCGAGGTACGCTTCTCGCTGTTCCGCCAGCCGGGCAACCCGCTCCTGAAGCTCCGTGCGCTCGCTGGCGAGCCGCTGGATCGCTTCTTCCTGTTCGGCGGGCGCCATCGGCTGCAGCGACTCGGGCAACGCATCCGGCGCGATATCTCCCAGCTCGACACGACCGCTGCTGACGTCGCTGACCAGCTCGTTCTCGCCCGTGAAGTTCGCCGCGCCTGCGGCGGAAGCGTTGAACGCGCCGCGCCGTGCCTTCGCGCCGGGGGAAGCGAGCTCGTGAAGTTTCGCGGTCGCTTCCACCTTACGCTGCATCATGGCCTTGTCTTCCCTGCTGCCGTAGTAGAGGCGGGTGCTGTCGAGGCGGGCCGAGAGCGCGGCGATCTCTTCGTCGAACGGCGTTGCCAGAGCAACGGCTCCGCCCGCCTGCTCGACCTGGAAATAGCGTCCGTCCCCGAGGCTTGCGATCTGCTGCCACGGTGCCGCGGTGGCGGGAATGCTGCCGCACTGCACGGTGTTGACGACGATGCCGCGGCCCCTGGCGTCGGCGACGATCTCCGGATAGCGCACGTCGTCCTGGTAGTCCATGTGCGGCGGGGCGTCGCCCACGAGGAAGACGGCGCGGTACGCCTGCTCGTCCTGGCTCCAGGACATGCGGTGCACGGCGTCGTACAGCGCTTCGTTGACGCTCTCCGGCGTGTCGCCGCCGCCGTCCGCCTGGAAGTCCATGAGCTCGGCGTAGACCGAGTCGAGATCGGGCGACAGGTCGATGACCCGGGTCACGTAGCGGTCCCCGCGGTCGCGGTAGCCGACGAGCCCGATGCGGATTTCCGGCGTCGGCTGTGCGGACGCCATCGTCGTGGCGATGGACCAGATCTTCTCCTTGGCCGTCTGGATCAAACCGCCCATGCTGCCGGTCGTGTCGAGCACGAAGACGACGTCGACCTTTGCCTTGCTCCGCGTGGTGGTGAGCCGGTCCGTCGGCAGGGGATCGTTGATGTGCTTCGCATCGATCGCGGGATAGAAAAGTATTGCCCCGAGCGTCGCCGCAATCAGGGCGGCGGCCAGAATCGTCGTTTTCATGATGTTGTCCTCCAGGGTGGGTTCATTGCGTCAGTAGCTTGCGCAGCGCCGCATCCGCACGTCTGCGTGCGCGTTCGAAGGCCTCGTGCTCGTTCCCCCGGGAATCCGCGGCGGGACGCGGTCCGACCTTCGGCGGGATGAACACGAAAAGCGCCTGCAGCAGGAAGAAGCTCCAGGCGGCAAGGAACGGGCTGCCGGACCGGGTCAACGACCACACGGCCGCGGACAGGCCGATCGCCGTGAGGCCCATATCGAGCAGCGCGGGAAAGAGGCCGGAGTAGAAGCAGAGCGAACGGGCAAGCCACAGGAGGCCGGCGTGGATGAGCACGTAGGCCGCGAGCGGTGGTGCCAGCAGCCACGTGGTGGCCGAGACGATGCACCAGCCGATGAGAGTGGTAATCCGCCCGGCACCTGCGGCGCCTGAACCGGGCAGGCAGATCAGCCAGCCGAGGCCGGCTCCGGCAACCACGAGCCGCAGCGCGGCGTCGGCGCCGGTGAGCGGCGCGAGCGCCGCGAATACGGCACCGGAGGCCACGGCTATGCCCAGCGCGACGAGCGCGGCATGCAGGAACGTCGGCCGCTTCACGACCGGACCCTCCTGCTCTGCTCCCGGAGGAAGGCGACTTCGACCTCGTCGTCGGTGACCGCCAGCTCACGGGCCCACGGTTCGGCGGCTGAGTCCCCGGCCGGCTCCCGCGCGCGCCGGGTGAGGATCTCCGCCTTCTGCCGCAGGCCGTCCAGCGTCATCCGATGTTCTTCCATCGTCGCGCGCTGCTCGTCGAGGTGTCGTTCAAGCGCGGCGGTCCGCCCGGCAAGATGCTTCGTGAGCCGCTCCGCCTCCAGCTTGCGCCGGACGAGGTTCCTCGCGAGGTCGGGCTTTTGCGATTCGAAGCAGAGATCGAGCTGCCCTTCGAGCTCGCCGAGCGAGCGCTCCAGGTCGTCCTGTCGCAGGCGGAGCTCCTGGTGCTCGCAGACGGCGAGGCGCACACGCTGCTCGCGCGAATCCAGATCCTCCTCCATTTCGCGTATCGCCTGCCGGAGCATGAGCTCCGGTTCCTCGACCTGGTCGAGCACGGCGTGGAAATCCGCCTTGAACAGCCGCGATATCCGGGTGATGAGCGCCATCCGATTTCTCCTGTCTGCGCGGAACGGAGCCTTATTCTCGGAGAGGCGCTGCAGCGGGAACAGACAGGGTTTGGTAAAACCTCTATGCCGGAATTTACAAAGAATTTACATTCCGTCACTGTAGCGGCACCGGCAACCTGCTAGCCTTCCCGGTGCCATGTCAGTAAAGCCGCGCCTGCTCATCGTCGAGGACGAGGCCGCCATATGCGAAGGCCTCATCGACGTATTCGTCTATCACGGCTTCGATGTCGACAGTTGCGACAACGGTGACCAGGCCCTTGAGAAGGCGTTGACGGGCCGGTACGACCTGGTCCTCCTCGATGTCATGTTGCCGGGCACGAACGGGTTCGATGTCTGCAACGAGATCCGGGCCCGCGATCGCGACCAGCCGATCATCATGCTGACCGCGAAGAGCAGCGACGAGGAGATCATCCGCGGGCTGAAGCTCGGTGCCGACGACTATGTTCCCAAGCCGTTTTCGGTACAGCAGCTCGTGCTGCGGGTTCAGGCGGTGCTGCGCCGCTCCGAGGCGGGGCGCATCGATGGCAGCGACATCACCCTCATGAGCGGGCTCGTGGTGGATACCCGGAACCTGAACGGCCGGGCCGGCGCCGAGGAGATGACGTTCACGCGGCGTGAGGTCGACATTCTCCGCTACCTTGCCGCCCACACGGCCCGCGCCGTTTCCCGGGACGAGCTGCTGAACAAGGTGTGGGGTTATTCACGCAACCTGGATATCGAGACGCGGACCGTCGACATCCACATCGCCAAGCTGCGCCGGAAGATCGAGCCGAATCCGAAGGAGCCTCTGAACCTGGTCACGGTGCGCGGCGCCGGGTATCGGCTCCTCGTCGCGGGCACCTGACGCAATGCTGCCGAGGAGCATGCTCGAACGCTTCGACGGCCGCCGCCTCAGGCTGCTGTTGTCGGCATTCTTTCTCCTGCTGGCGATCCCGACCGCCGCGCTCGTCTGGCAGGCGTGGAGCCAGCTGAAGTGGGAAGCCTGGTACCAGCACCGCAACATGGCGGAAGAACTGACGCG
>CAZTAE010000147.1:0-5348 GCA_964611535.1 uncultured Woeseiaceae bacterium | reverse complement strand
CGCATTGCAGAGCTGCTGCTGATCGACGAACGCCAGCCGACCTGAACAACGATCGGTTCGCGTTCGTCGCAGGCACGGCTCCGACTGGGGGGAGTGCCTTTCAGGACCGCCGTGAACCCGTCCATGGGGGCTTCGGGCGAAACATCCCTGTTTCGCACGATCCTGAAAGGCACTCCCCCCAGCCAGATCCGCGCTCGGAGGTCTCGGCGATCGTTGTTCAGGTCAGCTGACGTTTCGGCAAGTCCGGAGGTTGGCAATCGAAGTGCCGGCGCAAGAGTCAGGTGCGGCGGAGGTTGTTCCAGGTGCCGAAGGCGCCGAGTACCACCAGCGATATCAGCACCCAGGCCGGCATGGAGAGGCCGAGGAAGGACCAGTCGATGACCGCGCACTCACCCGAGCCGGTGAACACGAGCCGCAGCGCCTCGCTCAACGGGAAGCTGTCCAGGATGTAGTCGAGACCGGGACCGCAGGTGGGGACCTGGTCGGGTGGAAGGTTCTGCAGCCAGACGTGGCGGCCGGCGACCGCGGCGCCCGCCGCGGCGACCACGGCGACGAGAGTAGCGATGCCATAGCGGCCGGCGCCACCGGCGTTCAGCACCGCGGCGAGCAGGAACGCGAGGCCGAGCGCGATGACGGCGACGCGCTGGAAGACGCACAGGGGACAGGGCGCGAGCAGCAGGACGTGCTCGGCGTAGAGCGCGTAGGCCAGCAGGCCGGCGCACGCCGCCAACCCGGCGAGGTTCAACGCTCGCTTGCCGGCGACGTTCATGGAGCGTCGCTCAGGATGCCGTGTCCTCGTCGGCGACGAGGTCGGTGTGGCGGATGTCCTGCCCCTCCACCAGGTAGATGACGTACTCGCCGATGTTCTTCGCGTGATCGCCGATGCGCTCGAGTGCGCGGGCCGCCCAGGTGACGTTCATCGACCGCTTGATGTTCCGCGGGTCCTCCATCATGAACGTGATGCACTGGCGCGAGATCGCGTCGTATTCCTCATCGACGCGCTCGTCCTCCCGCAGGACGGCGCGGCAGGCCGGCACGTCCAGGCGCGCGAAGGCGTTCATGGCGTCGCGCAACATCTGCAGCACGTGGTTGCCGAGACTCTTGAGCTCGCGGTAGGAGTCGGGCGGCCGGTCCATGGCGGCGAGTCGCGAGGCCAGGAAGCCGATCTTCTCGGCCTCGTCCCCGACGCGTTCGAGGTCGGTGATGGTCTTGAAGATGGCGACGATCAGCCGCAGGTCCCCGGCCGCCGGCGCGCGGGTCGCGAGGATGCGGCTGCACTCCTCGTCGATCTCGACTTCCATCCGGTTGACCTTGTAATCGTCGCCCGCGACCTCGAGACCGAGCTCGCTGTCGCCGCTGACGATCGCGGCGATGGCTTTCGACAGCTGCGTTTCGACCAGTCCGCCCATCGCGAGGACGCTGTTTCTGAGCTCCTCGAGGTCCCTGTTGTAGCGCCGGGAGATGTGGTGCGTGAGGTCCGTGGTGGTCATGGTGCGCATGGCGTCAAAGATGAACCAAAAGGACGGGTCGGGCAACCGGAGGCGACTGGCGGGCCATTTCAGGAAGAGAACACCACTAGCGCGCGATCAGGCGCGGCCGCGGGGATTCGGGCTCGCCCGCCGCCGGCGTCGAGCGGATCACCCGGCTGGCCGGGAAGCGGCACCGGAAACTGCTGCCCTTGCCGGGCGTGCTTCGGATCTCCAGCTCGCCGTCGTGGCGACCGAGGATGTGCTTGACGATTGCAAGGCCGAGCCCGGTGCCGCCTTCTTCGCGGCTGCGGCCGCGGTCGACGCGAAAGAACCGCTCCGTCAGGCGCGGAATGAGCTCTTCCGGAACGCCCTCGCCGGTGTCCTCGACCGTGAGCGCGGCGCCGCCGTGCTCGTCGTCAAACCATTGCAGGCGGATGGTGCCGTCCGGCGGCGTATGGCGACGGGCGTTCGACAACAGGTTGGAAACGACGGTTTCGATTTCCACCGGGTTGCCGTGCAACGCTGCCCGCGAGTCGGCCTCGACGACGATTTCCGGTCCTGCCGCGGCATCGTCGTGCGCGGCGGCGGTGAGCAGCCACGATACGTCGATCGCCTCATCCGCGCCGTCCGGCTCGGTCGCCTCCAGGCGAGACAGTTCCAGCAAGTCGCGGACGATCCGCGTCATGCGGGTCGACTGGGCGTGCATCTGGCCGAGCGGCTTGCGCCAGTGCGGGGGCGCCTCGGGGTCGTTCACGAGGCTGTCGAGGTAGCCGCTCAGAACCGTCAGGGGCGACCGCAGCTCGTGGGAGGCGTTCGCCACGAAGTCGTGGCGCATTCGCGCCAGCCGCTTTCTTTCCGTGATGTCGCGGATGAGCAGGAGCTTCTGTCCCGCACCGTACGGGACGACGCGGCAGTAGAGCCACTCGTCCTCGCGATGCGGCGACGGGATCTCGACCCCCGACGCGTACTCGCCCGTAGCCAGGTAGCGCGCGAAATCCGGGTCGCGCAGTATGTTGTCGACGCGCTGCCCCCGGTCCTTCCGGGCATCGAAGCCGGCGAGCCCCTCCGCCGCCGGGTTGCACAAGAGAATTTCCATCGACTCGTTGAGCACGATGCCGCCGTCAGGAATCGCATTCGCGGAGTCGCGCACTTCCCTCAGCAGGCGCCGGTAGTTGTGCTTGTGCCGCCGGTTCCGTTCCTTCAGATGCCAGTAGCGGGCGAAGACGGCAGCCCAGATGCCTTCGCCATAACCCAGATAGTCGAAGTTCCTCGTCCGCAGTGCCTGCTCGAACTTCAGCAGGTGGCGGACCTGCCAGCCGAGCGCGACCAGCGCGGCCGCCAGCAGGCCACGCTCGGGGTTGCCGTACAACCAGCCGACGAATGCGCCAGCGGCCAGCCACAGGATCAGCCCCGCCAGGAAGCGGCGCCAGGCGACGGGCACGGTGCTCATCGGGCGCCTCCGGGCCGCCGCATCACTCTTCCTGGATCGAAAAACGGTAGCCGGCCCCGCGCACCGTCTGGATGTAGCGGCCCGCGCCCGGATCGTCAAGCGCCTTGCGCAGGCGCCTTATGTGCACGTCGACGGTGCGCTCCTCGACGTAGACGTTCGCGCCCCAGACCCGGTCGAGAAGTTGTGCGCGGCTGTAGACTCGCTCCGGGTGCGTCATGAGGAACCTGAGCAGCCGGAACTCGGTCGGGCCGAGCCGAATCCGCCGCCCGTCGACCAGCACCCGATGGCCTGCCGCGTCGAGCTCGAGCACGCCGGCGCGGATCACGTCGTCCTCGCCGGCCGGAACCGTCCGCCGCAACACGGCCTCGATACGCGCGACCAGTTCGCGGGGCGAGAACGGCTTCGTGATGTAGTCGTCGGCGCCGCCGGTCAGCCCCGCGATCTTGTCGCCTTCCTCACTCCTGGCGGTCAGCATGATTACGGCGAGATCCTCGTGGCCGCCTTCGCGCTTGAGCATGCGGGTGAATTCGAGGCCACTCATGTCGGGCAGCATCCAGTCGACGAGGGCGACCTCGGGCCGCTCGTCCGTCACGAGCTCCAGCGCGCGGCGGCAGTCTCCGGCTTCGAGCGTTTCGTACCCCGCCCGGTTGAGATGAAAGACGACCATTTCGCGTATGGGCGCCTCATCCTCGACAATCAGTATCTTTCTTGCCGCCATCCTCCGCCCAGCATCTGCAGGAACGTCCCTCGCGGGAGCCCGGTCGGCGCGGATTAGAACAGCCATTTGTTACGGTTCTGTTAAACAGGCGGTAAAAATCATTGTACGACTGCGGATCGCCGCCTGTCATTTCGCTGCCGCATTGGGCTCCTTCGCCACGCGCATCCGCACATAGGCAGGTATCAGCGATCCCGGCTCGACCGTCTCGCCGGCGCGCCGTGCCCGTTCGCCCAGCGCGAGCAGATGGATCGCGCTGGGCAGCTCCACCTCGACGACGCCGCGCAGCAGTCCCTCATTCAGGTGCAGCAGCAGAGGATAGCGACGCCAACCGGCGCCTGCGGCCTGCCACCCGCCGCCCGCGCCCACCGGCATCCTGCCGATCCGCTCGATGGGCGCGAGCCCCTGCAACACGGGCTGGCCGAGCGCCACCGGCAGGCCGCCGTCGCCACGCTCGAAAGCGGCGAGATACACCTCTTCCATGTGCGCGTCCTGCGCAACGAGAAGCCGCTCCGCGGTCGAAACCGCGAAGGCCTCGGCGGCCACCGCGCCCAGCGAGGACACCGGTACGATATCGAGCCCGCTGCCGAAAGCCAGCCCCTGCGCGACGGAGGCCGCGATCCGGACGCCGATGAACGAGCCAGGGCCGTTGCCGAGGACGATGGCATCGAGCTCGCCCAGCTCGACGCCCGCCTCGGCGAGCACCTCGGAAATCATCGGGATCAGCAGCCGGGTGTGCTCGCGCGGCGCGATCGCGTGCCGTCCCGCTCGCCGGTCGTCGAACTGCAGCGCCACCGAACAGGCGTTGGACGACGTGTCGAGGGCGAGGAGCTTCATCCTGTCTGCCGCACGCTGCCCCGCCGCTCGTGCGCCTCGAGAAACCGCCGGACCTCGTCGAGCGAATCGGTACAGGGCATCGGCGCGAGGCTCTTGAGGAACACGCTGCCGTAACTCTTCTGACGCACCCGGGGGTCGCAGAGGACGACGACCCCGAAATCGCTCTCGTCGCGCAGCAGCCGGCCGGCACCCTGCTTCAGCGCCAGCGCCGCCTGCGGCAGCTGGTGCTCCGCGAAGCCGTTGCCACCCTGTCGCCGGATGTATTCCAGCCGCGCCATCATGAGCGGATCGCCCGGCGAGGTGAACGGCAGCTTGTCGATCGCGACGATCGTGAGCGCCGGACCACGCACGTCCACTCCCTCCCAGAAACTGCCGCTGCCGAGCAGCACCGCGTTACCGTGCTGCCGGAACCGCCGTAGCAGATCGTCCCGCGGTGCGTCGCCCTGCACCAGCAGCGGCCGGCCGCCGAGCTTCCTGCGATGTCCACGGCACCAGCGGCGGGCCTCGCGCAACGCCCGCAGGCTGGTAAAGAGGCAGAACATGCCGCCGTTCGTCAACTCGAGCAGCGGCATGACCGCGGCCAGCATTGCGGTCGTGTGGCCGGCGTCCGACGGCTGTGGCAGGTCCGCCGGCAGGTAGACGAGCCCGCGCTTCTCCAGGGCATACGGGCTCGGGAACGCGAGTGCGTGCGCACCGGCAGCGCCCATGCGCGAGACGAAATGATCGAAGTCTTCGCCGACGGCCAGCGTCGCCGAGGTGAAGATCCACGCCTGCGGGGAGGCGTCGATCATGGATCCGAGCGTGCCGGAGATGTCGAGCGGTGTCAGGTGGAGGCGCAAGCTCTTCGGGTTCACGTCGAGCCAGCGCAGGCCGTCCC
>CAZTAE010000146.1:0-5366 GCA_964611535.1 uncultured Woeseiaceae bacterium | reverse complement strand
AGCGCCGCGCGATCTCCTCCTGCGGCTCCTCGGCGATGAAGACGGAAACGGTCGCGAGGCCATCGCCGTATACGATGTGAGTCACGGGCGTCTCGCTGCCCGGCAGCTTCTCGTTACGGGTCGACAAGGCGCGAAATCCGGAAGGCAGGTCGTCACAGACCCACGCGGTGTCGACCTCGGCGGCCTGCACCCGGGTCGGCTCCGTGTACCAGGTGAAGTTGTCGAGGTCGATCGACGGTTTGAGCGACTGCGCGGACACCGCGGAGGTGAAATTGATGTCGGCGAACTTCAATTGCTCGATCAGCCCGCCGTCGTTGCCGATCAGTTCCGTGCGCAGGGGAAAGGCCGTTTCCCGATCCAGCCACAGGCGGTGCCCGAACCGAAAGGCGTCGTGCGGGCGGATGGCGAGCACCACCGCCGGACGTCCCGCCACGCGTTCCTCGCGCACGAGGGACATGTCGTATTCGCTGCCGAAACGGACTTCGCTGCTCGGCAGCGTCGAAAACAGCGTCGAGCGATCGTCCCATTCCTCGATGAGGACCGATTTCTTGTCCGGCAGGATGCAGTGCACCTCGTTGCCGATCCGAACGATTTCGAGCCCGTTGCCCTCCTGGGTCACGACCTTTTCGTTGACCACGCCGTCGACCACCTTGTGATAGACCTTGAGCGCCTGGGCTTCCCCGTTCTGGCGCCGGATGACGGTGCCCTCGTAGTCCCTCGTGGCCACGGCCAGGGCCATCCGTTCCAGCCACTCCTGCGGCCCTGCGCGTTCCCTCGCCTCGCCCGACGCACTGACGACGAGCAGCACGATCGCCAGCAGGAAGTGTCTGTCTGCACTACGATTCGGACCGTTCATGAACCCCCCGGGCCTTGCGGCTCATTGCCCTTCGGGGCGAGCCTCTTCGCCGGCGTCGACCGAAGGATCCTGCTCCGCCGGCACCCGCTCGATCGCGCCGGCCGGCCGCTGTCCCTGTCCTGGATCGATCTCGACCAGCTCCCCCTCCCGCAACTCCAGCGTCACGAGTCGCGTCAGGATACCATTGGCGCCGAGGTCGGCCGAAGTGGCACCGTGGCTGAGGTAATACTGCATCAGTGTTTCTCCCGGTCTTTCGGACAGCACGGCGGGGACGGGCTCGGTGTAGCCGACGTTGTCCGCCACCGACACCGGTGCGGACTCGAGCGAGGCGACCGGGCGCTGGCCGGCCTCCGGCAACTCGGCCTGGCGCAAGCCGATCAGGCCCACGATCGCAACCGACGCGGCAACCGCCACGCCCGCGGCCGGTTTCAGATACCGCCGCCGCGAAGGCTCGGGCAACGGCGCCGCCTCGACGGGTTCCTCGCCGAGCGCGGCGGCGATGCGGTGGCGCAGTTCGCCCATCCCCGGCACTTCCTGTTCGCGTCGAACGAGCCGCCCGATCGTCAGGTACTGCGCCACCTGCTGGCGCATGGCTGCATCCTGGCTGAGGCGGCGAAGCAAGAGCTCGCTTTCGTTTTCCGGCAGCTCGCCGTCGATAAAGGCGGAAATCTGCATTTTCAGCGCTTCGTTCATAAGCTCACACGTCCGCGTCGGACGTTCTCCTGTTATTCTGGTTTCGCAAGTTCCCCGTTCTGCCCTCGTCGGCGATCTCAGGTCCCCCTCGATGTTGCCGTGCTCGGCCCGGCTGAAATCGAACGCGAACGCCCGGACCTCAGTCCAGCAGATTCCCGATTTTCTTTCCTATCGCGTCTCGCGCCCGAAATATCCGTGACCGTACGGTACCGACCGGACAGTCCATCGTCTGTGCAATTTCCTCGTAACTCATGCCGTCGAGCTCCCGCAGGACTATCGCAGTTCGCAAATCGTCCGGCAACGCGTCGATTGCGCGCTCCACGGTCTGATGTAACTCGCGGCTCAGCGTCATGCCCTCCGGCGTATCCGTCTCCTTCAACTTGGCATGCAGGTCGAATTGCTCCGGATCCTGCATGTCGAGTTCGACATCCAGCGGTCGCCTCCGTTGCGCGGCCAGGTAATTTTTTGCGGTGTTCACGGCGATCCTGTAGAGCCAGGTATAGAACGCACTCTCGCCGCGGAACCGCGGCATCGCGCGGTAGGCCTTGAGGAAGGCCTCCTGCGTAATGTCCAACGCCTGGTCGGGATCCCTGACATACCGCATTACCAGATTGACGATCTTGTGCTGGTACTTGAGCACCAGCAGATCGAACGCGCCCTTGTCACCCTTCTGGACGCGTCGGACCAGCAGAGTGTCGGCGGACTCATCCGCCATGGTGGCCGACCCCGCGCCCTGAGCGCCGCGACGGCCCGGCACTGCCGCCAACCTCGCAGTAGACCGGCAGGCTATGGGAAAGTTCTGGGCTTTCAGCGTGAATCATCCGCGGTATTTCATGGATCTGTGAACCGGACCGGAAGGCGGCACGCCCCGGTCGATCTCTGTCACCGGTCATCGAGCATGCGGCCAGAGCTGCCGCGGTGCGCGAATGTTATCAGCTTCCCTCGGGGCGTCCAAAGACGGACGACCGCTGCCGCCATGCGAGCTGCAGGCAGCGCCAATCCCTGCAACGGCGGGGATTTCCGGTCAGCAGCTCGCCGTAGCGCAGTCCGTCCGCAAACCGGATGCGAAGCCACGCAACGCGGGCGAGCACCACGCTGCCGGGAAGCAACTCCAGCGGCTCGACACCGCCCTCGAACAGCCCGTACACCCGGCCGTCGGCCGAGATCCGGATACGCTCCAACCGGGCGGTGCCCAGCATCATTGCCCGGAGTTCCAGCGAACCCGAGGCCAGCCACAAGCCACCGAACAGGACCCGTACCGGCAAAGCGAGCGGCATGATCGCGATCAGCAACGCGCCCGCCAGCGTGGCCGCACAGGCGAAACAGGCAAGCGCCCGCCGTACCCGCTTATCCGGGTCCAGCTCCGCTTCGAATCTGGCCGACGACACGCGCTGTCATTTGTCCGGCAGGCTCCAGTCCCGCCAACAGATACCCTGCGAGCTCCGGGTCCGGAAGCGTCAAAAGTTCACGAAACGCCGTCTTTTCCGCATCGCTCGCCGCTCCGTAACGGCGCTCCAGCCAGCCGAGCAGCAGCTCGTCGAGCTCGCGCATGCCGCGCCGGCATTGCCAGCGCACCCCGCCATCAGTCATGCCAGCGACACCATGTCAGGATCCGTCGCCGGGGACAGCGCACGTCGATCACTGCCGCCTTTCCACCAGCATTTTCTTCGTTTCGGCGATCGCCCGCGCCGGGTTCAGACCCTTCGGGCAGGTCTGCGTGCAGTTCATGATCGTGTGACAGCGATACAGCCGGAAGGGATCCTCGAGCTCGTCCAGGCGCTCGCCCGTCGCCTCGTCACGGCTGTCGATCAACCAGCGGTAAGCCGCGAGCAGCACGGCCGGACCAAGGAAGCGGTCGCTGTTCCACCAGTAGCTCGGGCAGCCCGTCGAGCAACACGCACAGAGGATGCAGGCCGACGGCATGTCGATCTTCTCCTGGTCCGCCTTGCTCTGCAGCCGCTCCCGGTCCGTCGGCGCCGGCGTCCGCGTCTTGAGCCACGGCTCGATCGACGCATACTGCGCGTAAAACTGCGTCAAATCCGGCACCAGGTCCTTCACCACCGGCAGGTGCGGCAGCGGACGGACGTGCACGTCGCCCTGCAGACTGTCCGTCGTCATCGTGCAGGCCAGCCAGTTCTGGCCGTTCATGTTCATGGCGCAGGAGCCGCAGATGCCTTCGCGGCAGGAGCGGCGGAAGGTGAGCGTCGGGTCGATCTCGTTCTTTATCTTGATGAGGACGTCGAGCACCATCGGGCCGCAGTTGTCCAGGTCGACCTCGTAGGTATCCATCCGGGGGTTCTCGCCGCTCTCCGGGTCGTAGCGGTAGACGGCGAAGCGCCGGGCGTTCTGCACGCCTTCCGGGGCCGGGAAATGCCGGCCCTTCTTCACCTTCGAGTTGGCTGGTAAGAAAAACTCCGCCACTTATGCTGTCTCCTGTCTCCTTCAGCCCGTGAAAGGCGTCGCAGGCGGAGTCATGGTCGGGGGGAGGTCTTTTCAGGACCGCCGTGAACCCGTCCATGGGGGCTTCGGGGAAAACATCCCTGTTTTCCACGATCCTGAAAAGACCTCCCCCCGACCATGCCTCCGCTTCTGTCGTCCTCGCACATCACAGACTCGCAGACTTTGCGTCTCTAGTAAGTTCTCGCCTTGGGCGGGATCGGTTCGACTTCGTCGGTCAGGGTGTCGCCGTGCACCGGCCGGTAGTCGAAGGATACCCTGCCCTCGGCGTCGATCCACGCCAAGGTGTGTTTCATCCAGTTCGCGTCGTCGCGGTCCGGGTAGTCTTCGCGCGCGTGCGCGCCGCGGCTCTCGAGCCGGTTGGCCGCCGATTCGATGGTCGCGACGGCGTTCTGCATGAGGTTTTCGAGCTCCAGCGTTTCGATGAGATCGCTGTTCCAGACGAGCGAGCGGTCCGAGAGGCGGATGTCGGCCAGGCTCGCGCGGCTCCCGCGGAGCTTCTCGATGCCTTCCGCCAGGTCCTCGCCGGTGCGGAAGACGGTGGCATGCTTCTGCATGATCTTCTGCATCTCGAGGCGAATTTCGGCGGTCGGGCGCGTGCCGTCGGCGTTCAGCAGCGCGCCGACGCGCGCGGCGCTCGCCGCGCCCGCGTCTTTCGGCAACGCCTTGTGACGCGCGCGCGGGGTCATCGTCCCGGCGCAGTGGCGAGCCGCCGCGCGGCCGAAGACGACGAGGTCGAGCAGGGAATTTGACCCGAGCCGGTTGGCGCCGTGCACGGAGACGCACGCCGCCTCGCCCACTGCCAGGAGGCCCGGGACGGGCGTCTCGGCGTCGCCGTCGCGCTTCGTCACGACCTGGCCGCTGATGGTCGCGGGAATGCCGCCCATGTTGTAGTGGACGGTGGGCAGGACGGGGATCGGCGCCTTCGTAACGTCGACGCCGGCGAAGATGCGGGTCGTCTCGGCGATGCCGGGCAGGCGTTCCCGGATCACGTCCGGCCCCAGGTGCTCGAGGTGCAGATAGAGGTGGTCCTTCTCGGCGCCGACGCCGCGGCCTTTGCGGATCTCGATCGTCATCGAACGGCTCACGACGTCCCGCGATGCGAGGTCCTTGGCATTCGGCGCGTAACGCTCCATGAAACGCTCGCCTTCCGAGTTCGTGAGGTACCCGCCCTCGCCGCGCACGCCCTCCGTGATGAGCATGCCCGGACCGTAGATGCCCGTCGGATGAAACTGCACGAACTCCATGTCCTGGAGTGGCAGCCCGGCTCGCAGCACCATCGCGTTGCCGTCGCCCGTGCAGGTATGGGCGGACGTGCACGAAAAGTAGGCACGGCCGTAGCCGCCGGTGGCGAGTATCA
>CAZTAE010000145.1:0-5380 GCA_964611535.1 uncultured Woeseiaceae bacterium | reverse complement strand
CCGGCCTGCCGAACTGCAGCCTGCGCCAGGGCGACATGCACCGGCTGCCGTTCGAGGACCGGGAATTCGACACCATCATCCTCGATGACGTGCTGGGCGAGTCGCGAGAACCCGTGCGTGCGCTTACGGAGGCCAAGCGGCTCCTGCGGCCGGGGGGGCGCCTTTTTCTGCTGCAGCGCCTTCGCGAGCGGTCGGCGGGAGAGGTCCAGCAGGCGCTGGCTCGATGGAGCGCGTCGGCCGGCCTGCGGCTGGGCCCGCCGCGCCGCGTGCCGGAGCAGGCCTCCGGCCGGGCGGCAGAGTGGCTGCTGTGCGTTGCCATCACGGCCGATGCCGACAGGGCGGCGGCATGAACGGCGGGACCGGCGAACGGGTCGTGGAGGAGGGCGGCGCAGACCGGCTCGGGTCCTGCCGCGTCTCCTTCGAATTCTTTCCGCCGAACACGGAAGCGATGGAGCAGACGCTGTGGAAGTCGATCCAGCGCCTTTCGGTGCTGGCGCCTCGGTTCGTGTCGGTGACCTACGGCGCCGACGGCTCGACCCGCGAACGGACGCATGCGGCGGTTGCCCGCATCCTCAAGGAGACCCGGCTGACGGCTGCGCCGCACCTGACCTGCGTGGGCGCGGCGAAAGGCGAGATCGACGACATCGCCCGGTCCTACTGGGACATGGGCGTGCGCCACATGGTCGCGCTGCGGGGGGACCCGCCGAAGGACTCGACGGGCTACCGGCCGCATCCGGACGGTTACGCCTACGCCTGCGACCTGGTGGCGGGCCTCAGGAAAATTGCGGACTTCGATATCTCCGTGGCGGCCTATCCCGAGGTACACCCGGAGGCGAGGGACGCGGACTTCGACCTGGACAATCTGAAGCGCAAGATCGACGCGGGCGCCTCCCGCGCCATCACGCAGTTCTTCTTCGACGTCGACCTGTACCTGCGCTTCCGTGACCGCTGCGCCTGCGCCGGCCTCGATACCGTCATCGTGCCCGGCATCCTGCCGATCACGCGCTTTCCGCAGCTCGAGCGCTTCGCGGCGCAATGCGGCGCGAGCGTGCCGGACTGGCTGCGCGAGCGTTTCGACGGCCTCGACGAGGATCCCGATACCCGCCGCCTGATCGCCGCCAGCGTGGCGATCGAGCAGGTCCGGAAACTGAAGCGCGAGGGCGTCGACGAATTTCATTTCTACACGCTGAACCGATCCGAGCTGACCTACGCCATCTGCCATGCGCTGGGGGTGCGGCCGCAACAGGCCGCCGCCTGAGGAACCGGACCATGGCACGCGAAGAACGGATCGAGCTGCTGAAAGACGCCCTGGCGGAACGGATCCTCGTGCTGGACGGTGCGATGGGGACGATGATCCAGTCGTGCCGGCTTGCTGAAGAGGACTTTCGCGGGCCGCGCTTCCGCGACTGGGACCGCGATCTCAAGGGCAACAACGACCTGCTCACGATCACGGCGCCGCACGTCGTCCGCGACATCCACCAGCGCTTCCTGGAGGCCGGCGCAGACGTCATCGAAACCAACACCTTCAACTCGAACGCGCCCTCGATGAGCGACTACGGCATGGAGTCGCTGGTGGCGGAGCTGAATACCTCCGCTGCGCGGCTGGCGCGCGAGACCGCCGACAGCTACGCCGCCGCGAGTGGCAAGCCGCGGTTCGTCGCCGGCGTCCTGGGGCCCACCAATCGCACGGCCTCGATCTCGCCCGACGTCAACGACCCCGGGTACCGCAACATCAGTTTCGAGCAGCTCGCCGGAACCTACCAGGTTGCGGCAACGGGCCTGATAGAGGGCGGCGCCGACTTTCTGATGATCGAGACCGTCTTCGACACGCTCAATGCCAAGGCGGCGATTTTCGCGGTGCGGAGGGCCTTCGCAGCGACCGGCGTAGAGCTGCCCGTGATGATCTCCGGCACCATCACGGATGCTTCGGGGCGGACGCTTTCCGGCCAGACCACCGAAGCCTTCTGGAACTCGATCCGCCACGCGAAGCCATTCGTCGTCGGCCTCAACTGCGCGCTGGGGGCCGCCGACCTGCGGCCGTACGTGGCGGAGCTCGCTCGAATCGTGGACACGGCGGTCAGCGCCCATCCGAACGCCGGGTTGCCCAACGAGTTCGGCGAGTACGACGAGACGCCGGAACACATGGCGGCCATCGTTGCCGAGTTTGCGGCGAGCGGCCTGGTGAACGTCGTCGGCGGCTGCTGCGGCACGACGCCGGAGCACATCCGCCGGCTGGCGGAAGCGGTGCCCGGCGGCGCGCCGCGGAAGATCCCGCAGCAGCCGGTACGCTGCCGGCTCTCGGGGCTCGAGCCTTTGAACATCGGGCCTGACGACCTGTTCGTGAACGTGGGCGAACGCAGCAACGTCACCGGCTCGGCGCATTTTCGCCGCCTGATCGAGGCCGGGGACTACGGCGAGGCCGTGCAGATCGCGCGGCAGCAGGTGGAGAACGGTGCGCAGATCATCGACGTGAACATGGACGAGGGCATGCTCGATTCCGAGCAGGCGATGGAGACGTATCTCAAGCTGATCGCCTCCGAGCCCGACGTTTCGCGCGTGCCGGTGATGATCGACTCGTCCAAGTGGACGGTGATCGAGACGGGGCTGCGCTGCGTGCAGGGCAAGTCCATCGTCAACTCCATCAGCCTCAAGGAGGGCGAGGAGCAGTTCATCGAGCACGCACGCCTCTGCAAGGATTACGGCGCGGCCGTGGTGGTCATGGCTTTCGACGAGAAGGGGCAGGCAGACAGTGTCGACCGCAAGGTGGAGATCTGTCGGCGCTGCTTTTCGATACTCACCGAAAAGGTCGGCTTCGATCCCGCCGACATCATCTTCGACCCGAACATCTTCGCCGTCGCCACCGGTATCGAGGAGCACAACAGCTACGGCCTCGACTTCATCGAGGCGACGCGGCGGATCAAGGAATCCCTGCCGCACGTGCTCGTCAGCGGCGGCGTCAGCAACGTGTCGTTCTCTTTTCGCGGCAACAACATCGTGCGCGAGGCCATCCATTCCGTCTTCCTCTACCACGCCATAAGGGCGGGAATGGACATGGGCATCGTCAATGCCGGTCAGCTGGCGATCTACGAGGACCTGCCGAAGGAGCTGCGCGACGCCGTGGAGGACGTGGTCCTCAACCGGCGCGACGACGCGACGGAGCGCCTGCTCGAGGTCGCCGAGTCCTGGAAGGGCCAGGCGAGCGGCTTGAAGGGCAAGGGCAAGGATCTGGGCTGGCGCGACCTGCCGGTCGCGGAGCGCCTGACGCATGCCCTGGTGAACGGCATCGACGAGTTCGTCATCGAGGACACGGAGGAGGCGCGACTCGCGGCGGCCAAGCCGCTCGACGTGATCGAGGGGCCGCTCATGGACGGCATGAACGTCGTCGGCGACCTTTTCGGCGCCGGCAAGATGTTCCTGCCGCAGGTGGTGAAGTCGGCGCGGGTCATGAAGAAAGCCGTGGCCTACCTGATCCCGTTCATCGAGGAGGAAAAGCAGGGTGTCCGGAAGACCAACGGCAAGATCGTCATGGCGACGGTCAAGGGAGACGTGCACGACATCGGCAAGAATATCGTGGGCGTGGTCCTCCAGTGCAACAATTTCGAGGTGATCGACCTCGGCGTGATGGTGAGCTGCGAAAGGATCCTCGAGACGGCGAAGCGCGAGAAGGCGCAGATCATCGGGCTGTCCGGCCTCATCACGCCGTCGCTGGACGAAATGGTGCACGTCGCCTCCGAGATGCAGCGGCTGAAGTTCGAGCTGCCGCTCCTGATCGGCGGCGCGACGACCTCGCCCGCGCACACCGCGGTCAAGATCGAGCCGAACTACGAAGGGCCGGTGATTTACGTCAAGGACGCGTCACGCTCCGTCGGCATCGCGCAGGCGCTGGTGGAGGACGCGTCGCGGAAAACGCTGGTGGAGAAGACGCGCCGCGAGAACGCCGCGCGGCGCGAGCGCCATGCGGGCAAGAGCCGGCTGCTTCCCGAGCTGTCGCTCGCGCAGGCGCGGGAGCGCAAGCACCGCTGCGACTGGCAAAGCTACGCGCCGCCGCGGCCGGCGCTGGTTGGCCGCGAGGTGCTGCGCGACATCGACCTTTCGGTGCTGCGCGACTACATCGACTGGATGCCGTTCTTCAACGCCTGGGAATTCCACGGCAAGTTCCCGGACATCCTCGAAGATGAGAAGGTCGGCGAGGCGGTCCGGTCGCTGTTCGAGGACGCGAAGGCGATGCTCCAGAAGATCATCGACGAGCGCTGGCTCGAGGCGCGCGCGGTATTCGGGCTGTTTCCGGCGAATGCCGTGGACGACGACGACATACTGGTCTACAGCGACGAGGATCGCCGGCAGACCTTGCTGCGACTCTGCCACATGCGCCAGCAGCGGGCGAAGCCGGCCGGCAAGAGCCAGGACTGCCTGGCCGACTACGTCGCGCCGGCGGACTCAGGGCTCGCGGATTACATCGGTGCTTTCGCCGTGACGGCGGGGCTCGGTATCGACGCGCACGTCAGGCGCTTCGAGGCGGCGCACGACGACTACAACAGCATCCTGCTGAAGGCGCTCGCGGACCGGCTGGCCGAAGCGCTCGCGGAATACCTGCACGAGCGCGTGCGCCGCGAGCACTGGGGATATCAGCCGGACGAGCGCCTGACGAACCGCGAGCTCATCAACGAGGAGTACCGCGGCATCCGGCCGGCGCCGGGCTATCCCGCCTGCCCGGACCACACCGAGAAGGCGAAACTGTGGCAGCTGCTCGATGTCGAGTCGGCGATCGGGCTCAGGTTGACCGAATCCTTCGCCATGGTGCCCACCGCGGCCGTCAGCGGGTTCTATTTCTCGCATCCCGACTCGCGCTACTTCTCGATCGGCAAGATCGGCCGCGACCAGGCGGAATCGCTCGCCGCCCGCAAGGGCGTGCCACTCGGTGAGATGGAGCGCTGGCTCTCGTCGAACCTCGGTTACGACTCTTCGGAGGCCGACGCCGCCTGATTACGGGCGTGTGATTCGACCCAGAACTTCGCGTTCCGGATTCCGAGGCTCTCCGGATCGAAGGTGTAGGCCTCCACGCCGAGCTTCTGCTGGCGTTCGTAGTCCCTGAGCGCCCTGATCGCCGGGTTGGCCATCAGGAAGATGATCAGGATGGCGATGATGTTGAGCCACGCCATCAGGCCGACGCCGATGTCTCCCAGGCCCCAGGCCAGGTTCGCCGTGCGGACGGCGCCGTAGAAGACCGACGCCATCAGCGCGATCTTCAGCGCCGTGATCATGCCAGGGATCCTGATCGTACGGCGGATATAGGCGACGTTCGTTTCCGCGATGTAGTAGTAGGCGAGCAGCGTCGTGAACGCGAAGAAGAACAGCGCCACGGCGACGAACGGCTTGCCGA
>CAZTAE010000144.1:0-5413 GCA_964611535.1 uncultured Woeseiaceae bacterium | reverse complement strand
AAAACGTGATTAGAGTCACGGAAAACTTTCGGAAAATCCAAGATTTGCTGGCACAAGCGACGGCCTCGGCCGGGCGGCCTGCCGACGCCGTCCGCCTGCTTGCCGTCAGCAAGTCACAGCCCGTCCACCGGATCCTGGAGGCAGTGACGGCGGGGCAGCGGGAGTTCGGGGAAAACTTCATACAGGAGGCCCTGCCCAAGATCGACGAGATCGATCGCGACGAGCTGGCATGGCATTTCATCGGCAGGCTGCAGTCGAACAAGACCCGGCCGGTGGCGGAGAGGTTTCAGTGGGTACATACCGTCGACCGGCTCAGAATCGCGAAACGGCTCGACCGGCAGCGCCCGTACTACGCCGGCAAACTCAACGTCCTGATCCAGGTGAACGTCGACGAGGATCCGGCCAAGGCCGGCGTGTCTGCGGAGGCACTGCCGGAATTGGCCGCGGCGGTGGCCGAGCTGCCCCGGCTCGCATTCCGCGGCCTGATGTGCATACCCGCCGAGGCTCGCGATTTCGCCGCCCAGCGTGTACCGTTTCGACGGCTGCGCGAGCTCGCCGACTCGTTGACGGGGCTGGGCATCGAGTCCGACACGCTTTCCATGGGGATGAGCGCGGACTTCACCGCTGCCATACACGAGGGGGCGACGATCGTCCGGCTCGGCACGGCGCTGTTCGGCGAACGGCCGCGGCAGCCGCAGGCGGGCGACACGGACTGACGGGGCAGGGCATGACCAGAGGCAGGCAGATCGGGTTCATCGGCGGCGGCAACATGGCGCGGGCGATCGCGGGCGGACTCCTGAGAAGCGGCTTCGCCGCCGCCGATCTCTTCGTCGGCGAGCCGGATGCGCGGCGCCGCGAGCTCCTCATACGCGAGCTTACGGGCGCCGCTGTCGTCTCCGACAACCTCGCGGTGGCCGCGGCATGCGACGTCCTGGTATTCGCCGTGAAGCCGCAGATCCTCGGCAGTGTCTGCCGCGAGCTGAAGGAAGCGGTGCAGGAGAAGAAGCCACTGGTCATTTCGATCGCGGCAGGACCGACGATCGCCGACCTCGACGGCTGGCTGGGCGGCGCCGTGGAAATCGTCCGTGTCATGCCGAACCAGCCGGCATTGATCGACCAGGGCATCTCCGTGCTGATCGCCAATGAGCGAGCGGGCGAACCGGAGCGGCTTACGGCCGACCGGATAATGAGCGCCGTCGGCGAAGTCGTGTGGATCGAGGACGAATCGCTGATGGACGCCGTAACCGCGATATCGGGTACGGGGCCTGCGTACGTGTATCTCCTCGCCGACATGATGATCGAGTCGGCGGTGGGTCTGGGCATCGAGCCGGATATCGCGAAGAAGCTGGTACTGGCGACCGCCCGTGGCGCGGCTGCACTGGCCGCGACGGAGCCGGAGTCGACGGCGGCGCTTATCGAACGCGTGCGCTCGCCGGGCGGCACGACGACCGCGGCGCTGGAGCGACTCGAAGCAGCGAACGTTCGTGCTATCTTTGACGCCGCTATACGCGCCGCGAAGGACCGGTCGAACGAGCTGGCCGCAAAGGCCCGGCAGGCGAGTGTTTGAGGGATCGCCGGAGCGAAAGAAGCCAGGGCGCCTGATCGGCACCTTGAAGCAGACCGCAACGACGGGAGTCATACCGGAACATGCCACAGGCCCTCTACTTCATCGTCAAGACGCTCACCCAGCTCTATCTGCTTCTCCTGCTGCTGCGCTTCTGGTTGCCGTGGCTGCGGGCCGACTTCCGAAACCCGGTGACACAGGGCATCCTGCGCTTCACCTCGCCGCTGATCCTGCCTCTCAGGCGGTTCCTGCCTGCTATCGGCCGGCTGGATACGGCGACAGTTCTGGTTGCCTTCCTCGTGCAATACCTGACCGTCGTGGTCCTCGCCGCCATCCTCGGACGAAGCTACGACCCGGCGTCCGTCGCTATCGTCTCGGTCTTCGAGCTCGTCATTCTGAGCCTCAATCTGTTCTTTTTCGTCATTATCATTCGCGTCATTCTGAGCTGGGTGGCACCGCATAACTACAACCCGATCACCGTGCTGCTCACCACCCTTTCGGAGCCGATCCTGCGTCCGTTCCGGCGCTTCATACCGACGATCGGCGGCATCGACATCTCGCCCATCTTCGCGATCGTACTGCTGCAGGCGGGCGTGATCCTTCTGCAGTCGATGAAGCCTTTCCCGGTCTGAGAGCCTCGGCCCCCGGCACGAAAGAGAGATGCCGGGGGGACCGCGCGCGAGCAGCAGGAGGATAGGACCGGAGGCTGCGATCGGCTATAGTTTCCGGGTAGGTTGGCCACGGCAACCGGGGCCGAGGGGGACGAAAACATGAAGCTCAGGAGTAACGCTGCCGCATTATCCGCCTTATTGGTGCTCGCCGCGTGCGGCGGCCCTGGCGAGAACGCGGAGGTTCCGCGGGCCGAACCGGCCGAGGCATCCTCCATCAACATCAACGGTCATGCGGTGCATTTCAACGCGTTGTTGACGGATCAGCTGCCGACAGAGATCGCGCAGCTCTACAACATCGTCCGCAGCAAGAATCGGGCGATGCTGAACGTCTCCGTGATAAACGAAGAAGCCGAGACCTCCGTGCCCGCCGACGTCACGGTCAGGACGACGAACCTCACCGGGCAACTGAAGACGGTCAACATGCGCCGTATCGACGAAGAGGAAGCCATCTACTACATCGGCGAAACGCCGGTTGCAAATCGCGAAACCCTGATCTTCGATATCACCGTCACGCCCGAGGGTTCGGACTCGCCGGCCGAAGTGCGCTTCAAGCGGCAATTCTTCACCGATCATTGATCCAGTCGAAGGCCGTCTCCGCACGGGAGCACGCTCCCGCCTCGAGCTTACGCCGACGCCCGGGTTGTGTTATCGTCCCGCGGGATTTTCGAGCGGGCTCGGCCCGCTTTTCCTTTTCTGTTTTTCGACATTGCCCGTAATTGCAAGGAGACTCTTCTATATGGCAGCAAGAACCCAGGCCGATGCCAACAGCAGGAAGCCGCCGACCAAATCCGAAATCTATGCGCAGATCGCCGAAGACACCGGTCTCACGAGAAAAGACGTCGCCGCTGTCTTCGATTCGCTTGCCGGACTGATCAAGAGGAATCTCGGCGGACGCAACGGCTCCGGCCTGTTCACCATACCGGGACTTCTCAAGATGCGGGTAGTCAGGAAGCCTGCCACGAAGGCGCGCAAGGGCGTCAACCCCTTCACCGGCGAGGAGATGATGTTCAAGGCCAAGCCAGCGTCGAGGACCGTCAAGGTCGCGGCGCTGAAAGGCCTGAAGGACATGGTCTGACGGTTTAAGGGCAGCCCCCGGGAAAGCTCGAGGCCGGGAACATCGCCCGGCCTTACCTTGTCCGGCCGCGATTCGCGGCGACAAACGCCTCGACGGCTTCCCTCAACTCGACCAGGCGCCCGTGAAAGAAGTGCCCGGCACCTTCCAGCACTTCGAGCTCCGGCCCCGGATCGAGATCGTTGACCCACGCGATGGTGGCGTCGACGTCGACGATCTCGTCACGATCTCCCTGGACGATCAGCCACGGGCATCGTGGTTGAGACAACTGTTCGAGCCGCGAAACCGCGGGCGCCACGCTGACCAGTCCGGCGGCGTCGAGCCGCGTTGCCGCCTGGATCGCCATTGCGGCGCCGAAGGAGAAACCGCCGTACCAGAGCGGCAGTCCGCCGCTCCGCTCCTCGAGCACGCGCCCGGCAGCCAGCGCGTCCTCCAGTTCACCCGTGCCTTCATCGAACCGGCCTTCGCTCGCGCCGACTCCCCGGAAGTTGAATCGCAGGGCCGCGAACCCCTCTGCCACGAAGGCGCGTGCCAGCGTATGGACGACCTTGTTCTGCATCGTCCCGCCGTGCTGTGGATGGGGGTGACACACGACGACGGCTGCCGACGGGTCGCCATCGCGCGGCGTCTCGAGCAGCGCTTCGAGCGCCCCGGCCGGCCCCCCGATGGTGACGTTTTCCGATTCCGGCAAGCGACGCATGGCAGTGGCACGCAGTACGGGCGAGAGCACACATGATGGTACCGTGGCGGGGCCGCGGCAAGACCGCGGCATCCGGGTTCCTGTAAACTCACGAAACAAAAGGGTCGCGGGACAGCGCGGGCGTCAGCCGCCGTGCCGCCGTTTAGTGACGCAATCGGCAAAACACCCGGCTGCCGGGTGGCATCATGGGCGCGTTACGTGGAGCGACCCGCTGCGAGGTCCGCGAATGCCCGAGTTCTCCGTCACCCACATCGCAATCGTCGCACTGGGGTTCGTCGTGGGTGCCCTCCTCGGCTGGATCATGCGCAGCGACCGGTCCGCGAGGGAGAAGATCGCCGTCAATGCCGGATGGCAGGAACAGCTCGAGGGGCAGCACGCGGAGTATCGTCGGCTCGAGGAACAGAATCGCAAGCTGATGCAGCGGCTCGCCGAGTTTCAGGCATCCAACAGGGACTCGCGACAAAGGGCAAAAGAGCTGACTGCGACGTTGAAACTGACAGTCGACCGGCGCGATGAGCTCAATCGGCGCATCAAGGACGTCCGGACCGACCTCCAGAACGCCATCGAGGAGCGCAAGCGGCTGCATGCCGAGCTCGAAGAGCGCCGATCGCGCGAGGATACGGCGCAGCGTTCGCTGCGCGACAAGGACGCCAAGATCTTCAAGCTCAGCAGGGAGCTCACGAGCTGGCACGGCAGGCTTCCGCCGCTGGTGGACAAGTTCCGGCAACGCGACCTGGAGGCGCAGGAACTGCGGTCGCAGCTCGAAGAGGCCCAGGAACGAATTGCGGAGCTCGAAGCCCGGGTTGCCGCCTACAACACCCGTGTCGAGCCTCTCGAACCCGGCGTCTTGACCGGCGGTCTGAAGGCCTGCAATGAGCAGTACGAGACCGCCCTGCAACGTGAGCCGGCCGATTTCCAGGGCAGGCTCGAGGCCCGGATACGGCAGCGTCTCGCCGGAAACTCCGGGGACGACCGTCTCGGGCCGAACAGCGCCGCCAATCGCGAGCGGCCGCCGGCAGCCGTGCTCGAGGACGCGGATGGCACCGTCGATGGTCGTCCGGCCTTGCGCGACGATCTGCAGAGGATCAAGGGAGTCGGCCCGGCGATCGAGCGCACACTGAACGACTTCGGCATTTTCCGTTTCGACCAGATCGCGCAAATCAGCGACTACGACGTCGACCGTATCGCGAAACGCCTCCGCGGCTTCCGCAGCCGCATCTACCGGGAAGACTGGATCGGACAGGCGCGCGGCCTGTGCTCACGCGACTGAAGCAAGCCCGTTGCTACTCCCTGGCGGCCTGAGGACGGGGCGAACGCCATAGCGACACCTTTCATTCGCTTCATGCCGAATCCCCGGGTTTCCTGAAATCGAGTGCCGCCGAATTGATGCAGTAACGCAAGCCCGT
>CAZTAE010000143.1:0-5492 GCA_964611535.1 uncultured Woeseiaceae bacterium | reverse complement strand
GCAAGTTGAAAGCCCCGCACTCTGCGGGGCTTTTTTTTAGCGGATCATCTCCGGCCGCTCGCAGCGACAGAACATCGGGTCCTCGTTCTCGCGGTCGAGCCGCGACGGGTAGCGGTCGGTGCACATCCACACCTCGTTCATGGGACAGCGATCCGACGCGTGGCGTTCGGGGGGCGGTGAGTAGGTCGGGGCGCATCCGCCCAGAATGAGCGCGGCGATGAGACCGAATCCGACGATTCCAGCTGGAAAACTCATGGCTCCTGGGTCCGCATGAAAGAGAGCTCCCGGCCGGTTTCCGAGATGGCGAAGATTCCGTAGCCATCGTTGCGGAGCCGCGCGACCATGTCGACGGTCCTGTCCGGGCCGATACCCGCAAACCGGTGATGAAACTCAACGAGCAGCTGCCTGGGTTTGACAGCGGAATCGAGCAAAGTATCCAGCACTTCGTACTCCGCGCCCTCGATATCCATCTTGAGCAGGTCGACACGCGCGTGGCCGAGCCGGCGCGTGATGCTCCCGAGGCTGTAAGCCGCCACCTCCACGGCGCCGTCTCGGGAGCCGCCCTCGGCAACCATCGTGTACATCACCTGTGAGCGACTGCCGTCGCGCCGGGCCCGCGGGTAGAGTCTCACGACGCCGTCTGCCGCGGCGACCGCCCAGGGATGAAACCGGAAGCGGTCCGGCAGGTTGTGGCCCGCGACCCAGTCCACCGTCGAGGGCGTCGGATCGAAGGCATGCACGGTCAGCCCGAACCTGTCGATCAGGCTGAGATCGAAGTCGGCGTCCTCCCCGACGCCCAGCGAGTACACGATGCTGTCCTCGTCGAGGGTATCGGCGTGAAACCACCAGCCCCCTGCCTTTACGGCGCCCACATCCAGGTCGATGCCGAGGCGCGGCTCGCGCCCGAGCAGCTGTTTCAAACGCAGCTTCTTGCGCTGGTAACCGGGGGTGTTCTCCAGCCGCTTCCAGGCAGCTATCGCCATGCCGAGAATCCGGGTTGCGGGGGTGCCCGGAATATTGGGCCTTCGGCCCTGCGAATACAATCTGCGCCCCGCCGCGGCGGCCCGCCACCGGCGCGCCGCCGCGGTCTCGCCTGCACCCGCTAGGCGCCGATTCTCAGGTCGAGCGACTCCATGCGGTCCTCGTAGAAGGCGATCCGGTCCTTCAGTGCCGCGTGTTCCTCGTACGGTTCCTCGTAGGTCCAGGCGGCGTCCTCGAGCGTGCGATCTCCCGCCCTGACGTTGAAGTAGTGGGCCGTGCCCTTGAACGGGCACTCGGTCGTCGTGGCCGACCGCTCCAGCAGCGTCATGTCGACATCGTTGCGCGCGAAGTAGTAACGGTCCGGATGGTCGTCCTCGATGACCTTGATGACGTCACTCGAGTCCGCGGCCACCGCGTCCTTCACCTCCAGTCGCACCCGCTGCCGGACGGGCTCCTCGTCCACCCGGTGATCCGGCCATTTCCTGTGTCCCGGTGACTTGCTCATGCTGCACTCCTGCTGGGCTGGTGATGAGCCGGCGTCCTGGTACGAGACCGGGCCGACGGCACGGGGTTCCCGCGAACGAGCGGCACCGGGCCGGTCTTCAGCGGGCCGGCTGGGCGGCGCGCGTCCGCCGGCGGGCGCGGCGGCGGAACCGCTCGTACAGGCGGTAACCCAGCAGCACCGCGAGGATTGCCGCGTAGATAGCCGGTTCCCGGGCGTCCAGCTTGACCTGCCACCAGTAGTGCCAGACGCCGAGCACGCCGACAAGATAGATGCTGTTGTGCAGCTGCTGCCAGCGGCGTCCCAAGCGGCGGCGGATGCCGGCGGTGGAGGTTGCCGCCATGGCTGTGAGGAACAGCAGGGCGGCGAAGCCGATGGTGATGAACGGGCGCTCGAGGAGGTCCTCGGCGATGGCCGACATCAGCAGGCCCTGGTCCAGGACGAGCCAGGTCAGAAAATGCAGCAGGACATAAAGGAAAGCGTAGAGCCCGAGCATGCGGCGGAACCGCAGGAGCCAGTTCAGGCCGGTCATCTGCCGCAGCGGTGTGACCGCGAGCGTAATCAGGATGAATCTGAGCCCCCAGTTACCGAAGCGATCCTGGATGTCCTCGACAGCGTTGACGCCGAGTCCGCCGGTGATTCCGGCCGCATCCGTGACCACGTGGACGGCCGGAACGAGGCACGCCGTGAACACCAGCGGTTTCCACAACAGGCGGATCTGGCGGAGAGTGCTCATTCCGCGCGTTTCCGGCGGCCTGGCTTCGTCATCCCGGTCCGGCGGCAGGCGGCGACACCGGCCTCAGAAGTGCTTCCTGAGGTCCATGCCCTCGTACAGATGCGCGACCTGCTCCGCATAGCCGTTGAACATCAACGTCGGCTGTTTCGCTGCGAACAGCCCGGCGCCGATGCGCCGCTCACGCGCCTGGCTCCAGCGGGGATGATCCACTTCCGGATTGACGTTGGCGTAGAAGCCGTATTCCCTCGGCGCGGCCATCGACCAGCTCGTCGGCGGCTGTTCCTCGACGAAGTGCATGCGCACGATGCCCTTGATGCCCTTGAACCCGTACTTCCAGGGCACCACCAGCCGGATGGGCGCGCCGTTCGCGTTCGGCAGCACTTTGCCGTAGATGCCGACCGCGAGCAGGGTCAGCGGGTGGGTGGCCTCGGCGATGGTCAGCCCCTCGCGATAGGGCCAGTCGAGCACGCGGACACGCTGGCCGGGCATACGCTCCGGGTCGTGCAGGGTTTCGAAGGCGACGTACCGGGCGCTCGAGGTCGGTCGGAAGCGACGGATGACGTCGGCCAGCGGGATGCCGACCCAGGGGATGACCATCGACCACGCCTCTACGCAGCGCATGCGATAGATGCGTTCCTCGAGCCCGTGCGGCTTGACGAAGTCCTCCAGGTCGAAGGTGCCGGTCTGCTCCGCGTGGCCGTCCACCTCGATCGACCATGGCCGGGGTCGGAAGTCGCGGGCATTGCGATGCGGGTCGTCCTTGCCGGTGCCGAATTCGTAGTAGTTGTTGTAGGTACTGATGTCCTCGAACGTGTTCGGTTCCTCGCCGGTGCTGTACGGGCTCGGCGCCACGTCGCTCAGGGTGGCGCCGCGGCCGGCCGGGACGACGGCCGCGCGCCCGGGCCCTGCCAGCGCCGTACCGGCCGCTGCGAGCCCGGCGCCGATGAAGCGCCGGCGGTCCAGCCAGTGGGCCTCGCTGGTGATTTCCGAGGGCCTGATGTCACTCGCGCGTCGAATCAGCACAAGCTGTCTCCTGTCGTTGCCCCCATACGGACCGCGGCCGGCCGGGGTTTATTCCAGGCAGCCGCTATCCGCTGAAAAAGCCGGATACTGCCGCTAAAAGCGTTGAACAGGCCGCTATCGGCGGCGAAATCGCACGTGTGGGTTCTGCCGCACCGGCGCCCGGCCGTGAAACCTTTGTCGGCGTCGGTGAATCCAAGTACCCAGGAGCGGGCGCTCGTCTTGATTCGGCGCCGGGCACCCGCATGTATGAGACACGGGTCATTCATTCCGTTCCGCACGAGGCATAGCACGCACTCATGATCAACCCGATTATTGCAAGGAATCCGCGAGCGGGCGACACCGTCTCGCCCGCCCTGCTGCAGGTCGACGTCATCGCCGATCTCGTCTGCCCGTGGTGCTACCTGGGCAAGCGTCGGCTCGACGACGCGCTGCTGGCCGTGCACGGCCCGAGCGCGGTGACCTGGTATCCGTTCCAACTCAACCCGGACATTCCCGAGGCGGGGCTCGAGTTCGAGGAGTACCTGGCGGGCCGGTTCGGCGATCCCGGCACGGTGGAGCCGGCGCTCGCGGAGCTGGCCTCGGCCGGCAAGGCGGAGGGCGTCAATTTCCGCTTCGAGCGCATCCGGCGGGTGCCTAACAGCCTCAACGCGCATCGCGTCATGAAGCTCGCCGAGTCCGAGGGAGCCAACGCCACCGAGCTTGCCGAAAACATCCTGCAGGCGTTCTTCGAGGACGGCAGGGACATTTCCGCCAGAGACGTGCTGATCGACATCGGCGGGTGCAGCGGGCTCGGCGAACAGGCGATCAACGCCACGCTCGACGACGAGGCGACGCGGCAGACGGTCCTCTCGCAGGAAGCGCAGGTGCGCCAGAGCGGCGTAACGGGAATTCCGGACTTCCTGATCAACAAGCGCCTCTTCGTCATTGGGGCACAAACCACCGAGAGCCTGGTGAATGTGTTCGACCGGGCGATGTTCGGCGAGGACAGCGATCTCCCCGTCTCACCGACGATCCATTAGCGCGCGTTTTATACACGAACTTTTCGGCGGACGTCGCAGGCGGAGGCTTGCCCGCGGGGAGTCCCTTTCAGGACCGCCGTGAACCCGTCCATGAGGGGGACCGTCTGCAGGCCCCGGCGAAACATCCCTGTTTCGCACGATCCTGAAAGGGCCCCCCGGACTAGCCTCCGCTTCCCACGGGTCCGTGGGTGCATGGACGACGCGGACCCGGTAGCCCATTCCAGGCTCTTGTATTTTGCGGCCGGCGAGGCTAGCTTCCCGGGCAGGACGTGGATGGGGACAAACAGGCGAGGACTTGCGATACGAGCGACCGGGGGACGGTGGGAGCCCCGGATCGACAAGCGCCGAATATCACCCCGGAGTCGCCGCCCGAACCGCGCACCAGGCGCGCAGTAGGCCCGGCCGGCCGCCCCCGAAATCGGGCACAATGAGGCAGGAATCCGCTGCCTGCGCCAGAGACCTCTGTCGCGTCGCGGCTTTCCTGTGAACCGGGTGGTACCGCGATGAATCCGTCGCCCCGGACGCAATACCGGCGTCCGGGGCGTTTTCGTGTCCGGGGACGGTTTTAACCACAGTCATCCAAGGGATCCGATGAGCAGGAGCGGCAGGTCAGGAGAGCGGACGCGCAGCACGGACCGGCTGGAGGAGGTTGCCGGCCGCTACGACGGTCCGTCGCTGGAGCAGGCGGTGCTGATCTTCTGGCGCGACAACGACGTCTTTCCGAAGACGCTGCGCCAGAGCGAGGGCCGGCCGCGCTTCAGTTTCAACGAAGGACCGCCGACCGCGAACGGCAAGCCGGGCATACACCACGTGCTGGCGAGGAGCTTCAAGGACGCCTTTCCGCGGTACAAGACCATGCGCGGCTACCATGCGCCGCGCAAGGCCGGCTGGGACACGCACGGCCTGCCGGTCGAGCACGAAGTCGAGAAAGAGCTCGGGATCTTCGACAAGAAGGAGATCGAGGAGAAGGTCGGCGTCGCCGAGTTCACCCGCCGCTGCCGCGAGTCCGTCATGCGTTACATCGGCGAGTGGGAGCGGATGACGGAGCGGATGGGTTTCTGGGTCAATCTGGACGAGGCCTACTACACGCTCGACAACCGCTACATCGAAAGCGTCTGGCACCTGCTCAAGGTCATCTGGGACAAGGGCCTCATGTATCGGGGCTACAAAGTGGTTCCGTACGATCCGCGCATTGGCGCGACGCTCTCGTCGCACGAGCTCGCGCTCGGTT
>CAZTAE010000142.1:0-5502 GCA_964611535.1 uncultured Woeseiaceae bacterium | reverse complement strand
CACGAAGACCCGGCGATCCGGGACACCCACGAAAGCATCCCCGCCCGCGGCCGCACCGGCAGCGGGCGATGCGGAAGGCGGGACCGAGCCGCGCCTGGGGGCAAGCGGAAGATTCCGCCGGACGGTCACCGGCCTTTCGGAAACGCTCGGCGGCGCTGCCGCGAAGCCGGACCGATACAAACTGAAGCCCGCCTACCTCGCCGGCGGCGGCGCCGCCGCAGTGCTCATTGCCGGCATCGTCGCGTGGCTGGCGCAGGGCGATGCGCCGACGACCGGGACCGACGGGGCCGCGCAAGCGGTCGCACCGGATCCGGAACCGTCGCCGTCCGTCGTCGAGAGCGACGTGCCGATGATGGACGAGCAGCGCACCACGGCAACACCGGGTGCCGCCGATCCCGCGCCGGTGCCGGCGTGGCAGCCGTTCCTCGACGAGGCCCGGGCCGCGCATGAGGCGGGCGAGATCGTCGCCCCGCCCGGCAGCAACGCCATCGAGCTCTACCTGGCTGCACTGGAGATCGCGCCGGACAACGCGGAGATCGTCCCGGAACTCGAGCAGACCGTCGCGGAAGCGCTCGGCATCGCCGAGCAGGCGCTCCTGGAGCAGCGCACGGAAGCGGCGGCCGAAGCGCTGGCCGCCGTACGCCTCGCCAGCCCCGACAACCTGCGGCTCCCCTTCCTGGACGCCCAGCTTGCACAACTTCAGTTGCGCGCGCCGCTCGACCGGGCGCGCGCCGCGATCCGCGAGCAGCGCTTCGAGGATGCGGCGGCCGCGCTGGCTGCCGCCGAGACACTCGTCGGTGCGGAACATCCGGAAGTGACGACGCTGCATCAGGAGCTGGATACCGCGCGCAGCGCCCAGCGGGTCGACGAAGTCCTGCAACTGGCCAACGAGCGCCTCGCCGAGGACGCGCTGACGGCACCGCCGAACGACAATGCGCGCTATTACTTCGAGCTCGCGCTGAGCGTCGATCCCGAAAGCACCGCCGCCGGACAGGGGCTTGCGCTGGTCGCCGGGAAGCTGGTGCTGCGCGCGCGCGACGCGATCGACAACGGGGCGCTGGACGAAGCCGGCGAGATGCTCGACGACGCCCGGACGCTCGATCCCGAGAGCGGCGAGCTCGTCGCCGCGCTGGAATCGCTCGACAATGCCCGTGCGGAAGCGGCGCGCCTGGAGGCCGAGCGGCTCGAGGCAGAGCAGCTGGCCGAGGCCGAACGTCGGGCCGAAGCCGGTGAGGCCGGGGAAGAACCGGTCGCCGAGCGTGCACAGACGGCGCCCGCGGAGACCGTCGCCGACACGGAAGCCGAAGCAGCCTCTGCAACCGCGGCAGGTGGCAGCGATCTGTCGTTCGCCGCCCCCGGAGCGACGGCTGGCCGCAACACCCCGAACGAGCCCGTGGCGGATCCCTTCGGGGCCACCGCCGGCAACAGCGCCGCCGATCGGGCCGGCTCCGCCAGCCCGGAACCCGCCTTCGTACCGATCAGCTCGCTCAAGCGCACGAACTACGTCGCGCCCCGTTACCCGCGCTCGGCGCAGCGCCGGAACATTACCGGCTGGGCGGACGTGAGCTTCACGGTCACGACGCAGGGGGACGTGGCCGACGTCGAGATCATGGAGTCGAGCCCCGGCGACTTGTTCAACGAGGCAGCGACGGAAGCCATCGGACAATGGCGCTTCGAGCCGTCCATCGAGGACGGCAGCCCCGTCGAGCGGCGGGTCGCCGTGCGCCTGTCCTTCGACCTGGAGTAGCCGCGGCCGCGGCTCAGGGAGCGGACTCCTCCCCTTTCAGCACGTCGTGCACTTCCGCGAGGATGGACAGCGCGATCGACGCCGGCCCGTCGGCGCCGATGTCGAAACCGGCCGGCCCGTGCAGCCGGTGCTCGAGGGGCCCGGCCTCCGCACCGAGATCTTCCATCAGGCGCCTCCGCCGGTCCCGCGGTCCGAGTAACCCGACGTAACGGATGTCCGTCCGCGCGAGCTGGCCGAGGTAGCTGCGGTCCGTTGCGAGGTGATGGCTCATGACGATCACGGCATCGTAGGGCCGATCGAGTACCTGCTCGCTCAGCGCTTCGGCCGGCAGGCAGAGGACCCGCTCCGCAGATCGGAAGTCGCCCTTGTCGACGTAGGCCGGCCGGTGATCCTGTACCGTGACGCGCCAGCCGAGCTCGGTCGCGAGGCGCACCACCGGCTCCGCATCGAGGCCGGCCCCGAGGATCAGCAGGCGCGGCGGCGGTACCAGGCGAGCCGTCAGAACCTTCACCCGCCGTCCGCCCAGCTCGAGCTCGCGGGAACGCGATTGCCCGCTCTCGAGAGCAGCCTGCGCCTCGACGAGCAGCGTATCCCGATGTCCCGGTTCCAGCCCGAACGACAGGCTGTTCCCGTCGCACAGCACCAGGGTCGCCCCCGGCGCGGGCGAGGCGTCTGCCGGTTCCAGCACGGTCACCGCCACACCGGTGGCGTCCCCCGCCAGCACCTCGGACATGGCGGCAAAGGGCTGGTGGTCGTCCTGCGGCACGAGCGGCTGCAGGAAGATGCGCATCAGTCCGTCGCAGCCGACGCCGAGTCCCCAGAGCTCCTCGTCGTTCCTGCCGAGGTCGTAGGTCACCGTTCGCGCGACGCCGGACTCTGCCACGGCCTTCGCATGTTCGGCGAGGTCGCCTTCGAGGCAGCCGCCGGAGAGCATCCCGCGGAACCTGCCGTCGCCCGTAATCAGCATTCGGGCGCCGGCCTTGCTGTACGTCGAGCCCGCGGTCTCGTAGACGCTGGCGAGAACCAGCGGCTCCCGCTCGCGGCGCCAGTCGTCGAACGCGTCCCTGAGCTGCCGGATCGTCATGCGCCTGCCACCCGCGCGGGCCGCACCGGCCCCCGGGGCCTCTCGTCGTACCCGCGCAGCACCGCGGCCAGCCCGGCCAGGCTCTCGGCGTTGTGCGCCGGCATGAACCTGTCCACGTGCGGCAGCATCCGGCGAATGCCGTCGGCGCGCGGCTCGAAGTGCCGGTAGCGCAGCACCGGATTGAGCCAGATCAATTCGCGGCAGGAGACATGCAGGCGTTCCATCTGCGCGTCGAGGTCCGAGCCGGTGTCACGCTCGAGTCCGTCGCTCAGGAGTATCACCACGGCGTTCTGCGCGAGGACACGCCGGTTCCAGTCCTGGTTGAAACGCCCGAGGGATTGCGCGATCCGTGTGCCGCCGTCCCAGTCGCGCACATCGCTCGCGATCCGTGCCAGCGCCGTATCGACGTCCTTCTCGCGCAGCCGCCTGCTGATGTTCGTCAGACGCGTCCCGAACACGAAGGCGTGCACCGACCGGTCCGCCGAACCGAGCGCGTGCGCGAAATGCAGGAAAGCTCGCGAGTACCGGCTCATCGATCCGGAGATGTCGCAGATCAGGACCAGCTTCGGCGGCCGCCGGAGGCGCCGTTTTCTTGCCAGCTCTGCCAGCTGCCCGTTGTTGCGTACCATCGTCCGCATGCTGCGGCGCAGGTCGTATCGCCGACCCTGCTCGCTCGGCCGATAGCGCCGGGTACGAACGGCCTTCAATGGCGCGACGTCCTCGCGCAGCAGCTGCTTCGCGATCCCCTCCTCCGCCGGCGTCATCTCCTCGAAGTCCTTCCGTCGCAGTAGCTCGCGGCGCGAGGCGCTTTCGAGGCGGTCACCCTCGGCAGAGCCGCTCGCCTCGTCGCTGCCCGGGGCGCCCCCCTCCATCAACCGCCGCAGGGTTTGCCGGACCTTCGCGTCCTCGCGCTCGCCGGCCGCAAGGATCGCGCTCAGCTGGCCCAGCAGGTCCGGCCGCCGGAACCAGACGTGAAACGCCTGTCGGAACAGCGGAAACTGCGCCGGGTCTGTCACGAGCGCGGCGCGGAGCGCCCAGTAGAACTCGTCCGCTTGCTCGATGCCCGCCGCCCGCGCGGCCGTCAGCGCATCGAGCACCTGTCCGGGCCCGATGGGCATGCCTGCCGCTCGCAGCGTGCGGCAGAAGGGCACGATACGGGCCACGGGCGAGCCCGCGTCGCGCCGCCGTCCCCGGGTCCCGACCTGCTGCTCCGGCATCACGCTTCCGCCCGGATCTCGCCCAGCAGGCGGGCAGCTTCGCTGCCCCGTATCCGCGCCACATCGTCCTGATACTTGAGCAACAGGCCGAGCGTGTCGCTCACGATCTCCGGACGCAGCTCCGCGGCGTCCATGCCGGCAAGGGCATTGGCCCAGTCGATGGTCTCGGCAACACCGGGACGCTTGTACAGCTCCTCCTCGCGCAGGCCCTGCACGAATGCCACCGCCTGCCGGCGCAGCGTCTCCCCGGCTTCGGGCGCTCTGAGGGCCACGATGCGGCTTTCGGTCGCGAAGTCGGGATAGTCGACCCAGTGATACAGACAACGCCGCCGCAGGGCGTCGTGGACCTCGCGCGTCCGGTTGGACGTGATGACGACGATGGGCGGCTCCTCGGCCCGGACGGTCCCGAATTCCGGGATGCTGATCTGGTAGTCGGACAGGAACTCC
Organism: uncultured Woeseiaceae bacterium; assembly: GCA_964611535.1. GTDB lineage: Bacteria > Pseudomonadota > Gammaproteobacteria > Steroidobacterales > Woeseiaceae > IDS-8. Next base: position 1,007 of record CAZTAE010000142.1, on the reverse strand, counting down.
AGCAGGAACGCTTCGAAGGGCTCATCGGCGCGGTCAACCTCGTCGATCAGCAATACCGGTGGTCCGCCGGCATGCGGCTCCAGTGCGCGCAGCAGCGGCCTGGCGACGAGGAATTCGCGCTCATAGAGCGTGTCGCTGACGCCCGCCGCGCTGCCCTCGGCTTCGGCCAGCCGGATCGCGACCATCTGCCGGGGATAGTTCCATTCGTAGGCGGCGCTCGCCAGATCGAGGCCCTCGTAACACTGCAGGCGGATGAGGTCGCGGTCGAGCACGGCGGCCAGCACCTTCGCGATCTCGGTCTTGCCCACGCCCGCCTCGCCCTCGAGCAGCAGCGGCCGGCGCATGCGCAGCGCCAGCCAGGCGATGGTGGCCAGTTCGCGGCCGGCGATGTAATCGCCGCCTGCAAGAGCCTCCTGCATCTGCTCCGGCGAGCGGGGCAGCTCGCTCGACACAGCTCGCTCAGGCATTCTGCGCCAGCACCGCGCGTACCGCACGCTTCGCCATCACGTGAACGAGATGGGCCCGGTACTCCGGCGTGGCGTGCAGATCGTCGTTCAGATCTTCCTTCTCGACGGCCAGCCCATCCAGCGCCTCCGGCGAAAGCTTGCGGTCCAGCGCCTCCTCGAACGAGCGCGCGCGAAAGACCATGGCGGCGGCCCCGGTCACCGCCACCCGCATGCCGCTTCCGGTCTCGGCCACCATGACGCCGACCACGGCATAGCGGGATGCCGGGTTCCGAAACTTCGCATACGCCGCGCGCCGCACCTTCGGAAAGCGCACGGCCCGGATGATCTCCGAGGGCTCGAGCGCGGTCTCGAACATCCCGGTGAAATAGTCCTGCACGGCGATCTCGCGCCGATCCGTTACGACCGTAGCGCCCAGGGCCAGCGCGGCGGCCGGGTAGTCCGCCGACGGATCGCTGTTGGCCAGCGATCCGCCCAGCGTGCCCCGGTTCCGCACCTGCGGGTCGCCGATCATACCGGCGAGCTCCGCCAGCGCGGGAAGGG
>CAZTAE010000141.1:3250-5516 GCA_964611535.1 uncultured Woeseiaceae bacterium | reverse complement strand
GCATGTCCTGCGCATGCCGGTGGCCGAATGGCCGGAGCCCGTGATGCGGGCATTCAGCCGCCTGAATCATGTGCTCTACGAAACGATGCAGGGGCCCAGCGAACTCGGCGCCAGCGGCAAGCTCATCGACTGGGACCGGACGGCGGACCTGTCGCGGATCGACGTACCGACGCTCGTCGTCGGCGCCCGGCACGACACGATGGAGCCCGCCCACATGGAAGCGATGGCACGCCGGGTCAAAAAGGGACGATATCTCTTCTGTCCCGACGGCAGCCACCTGCCCCTGTATGATGACCCGAAGGTTTACGTCGAGGGAGTCATCGGCTTTGTCAACGACGTGGCAGAAGGCCGATTCTGACGTACTCGTACAGCCATTCCCGCGCTCAATGGAAAAGTACCATGAACAAAGATGCCGTCCCGCGACCGCTACTGAATCTCTATGACGACTATTGCCACGGCCGCATCGACCGGCGTGAGTTCTTCCACCGGGCAGCGCAGGTGAGCGTCGCCGGTGTGTCGGCACTGGTAATCGCCCGGAGCCTGTTGCCGAGGTACGCGGAGGCCGCGACGGTCTCGTTCACGGACAGCCGCATCAAGGCCCGCTACGTCGAGTACCCATCGCCGGACGGCACCTCCGGCACCATGCACGGCTATCTCGTGACCCCGGCCGGCAGCGATGGGCCGGTGCCGACGGTACTGATCATTCATGAGAACCGCGGCCTCAACCCCTATATCGAGGACGTGGCCCGGCGGGCGGCAGTGGCAGGGTTCCTGGCGCTGGCGCCGGACGGCCTCGCCCCGATCGGCGGCTATCCGGGCAACGACGACGACGGCCGGGCGATGCAGGCCAGCCTGGATCAGGACAAGTTGCGCCAGGACATGGTCAACAGCGCCGAGTACCTGCGAGCCCACGAGCTCGGCAACGGCAGGCTCGGGGCCACCGGCTTCTGCTGGGGAGGCGCCATGGTGAACGAGCTGGCCGTCCGGCTCGGCGACAACCTGCACGCCGGCGTGCCGTTTTACGGCCGCGCACCGGCGAGCGCCGACGTGGGCCGCATCCGTGCGCCGCTCCTGATTCACTACGCGGAGGACGACGAGCGTGTCAACAGCCTGTGGCCGGAGTTCAAGGAAGCGCTGGAGGCCAATGACGTTCAGTACACGATGTACACCTACGAAGGCACCAGCCACGGCTTCCATAACAATTCCACGCCACGCTATGACGAAGCCGCCGCGGAACTGGCCTGGGAGCGTACGATCGCGTTCTTCGAGGAAGAGCTGGGCTGACGGGCACGTCGGAGACTCCTCGATATCGGCGCATTGGATTCTGCGGCTAGCTCGCTGTGGCGATAGTGACGGCCAGTAGCCTGATCAAGGAATATCTCAGGCCGGGAAGCCGTTCCGAATACTTCCGCGCGGTGGACGGCGTGTCGCTGGAGATCCACGCTGGCGAGGTGTTCGGCATTCTCGGGCCCAACGGCGCCGGCAAGACGACGACGCTGGAGATGCTGGAAGGCCTGACCGATATCGACGCCGGCGAGGCGCGCATCGACGACATCGACGTCGTTGGCGACCCCTACTCGGTCAGGCGCATCATCGGGGTTCAGCTTCAGGCCAACGAATACTTCGATCACCTGTCGCTGGTGGAGCTGCTCTCGCTGTTCAGCGCACTCTACGGCCGGCGCAGTGACCCCGCGGCGCTCCTCGCCCGGGTGGACCTGGAAGAGAAGGCGCGCGCGAAGCCGGCCAGTCTGAGCGGCGGGCAGAAACAGCGGTTCTCGATTGCCTGCGCGCTGGTCAACGACCCCAGGGTGCTGTTCCTGGATGAACCGACCACCGGGCTGGACCCGCAGGCCAAGCGCAATCTCTGGGACCTCGTCCGGGAGCTGAACGCCACCGGCATGACCATCGTACTCACGACGCACAACATGGAAGAGGCGGAATCGCTCTGCGGGCGCATCGCCATCATGGATCACGGCAGGATCGTCGCCGAGGACTCACCGAACGCCCTCATCGAGCGCTACGCGCCCGTGCCGCCCGCAGCACGCTTGCACGGCAACCTGGAAGACGTCTTCCTTACGTTGACCGGCAATGCGCTGCGCGACTAGCGGCGGCGGAGGTTGGCGAGAGAGATGAGCGCACAGAGATGACCACGGCAGCACTTACGCTTGCCAGGACCTTCCTGAAGATCTTCGTGCGCGATCGCCAGGCGATGTTCTTTTCCCTGTTCTTTCCGCTCGTCTTCATGTTCGTGTTCGGCTTCATCGGC
>CAZTAE010000141.1:0-3150 GCA_964611535.1 uncultured Woeseiaceae bacterium | reverse complement strand
GCCTCGCAGGCGCGGCAGGTTTCCATGCTCATGCCGGTGCTGGAGCAGGGGCTGGTCGACGTGGAGCGCGAGTTGCGCGGCATCGAGCCGCTGTTCGACCTCGAGGTCGTGGACGTCGAGTCCCGGTCGCGGCGCTACATCGATTTCCTGGTGCCCGGATTGCTCGGATTCTCCCTGCTGCAGCTCAGCGTCGCCGGCAGCGGCTATAACATCGTCGAGTTCCGGCGCAAGGGCATCCTCAAGCGGCTGTTCGTCACGCCGTTGCAGCCGCGCGATTTCATCCTCGGCCTGGTGACGTCGAGGATGCTGATCTGCCTCGCGCAGATCGGCATACTGCTCTCGATCGCGGTGTTTTACCTCAACGTGCCGATTACCGGCGATCCGCTCTCGCTCCTGCTGACCGTTATTCTCGGAATTGCCGTCTTTCTGTGCCTCGGGTTCTGCGTCGGCAGCGTGGCCAAGAGCCAGCCGAGCGTCATCGCGATCGGTAACCTCGTGGTCTTCCCGCAGATATTTCTGGCTGGCGTGTTCTTTCCGATCGCCAGCCTGCCGGACCTGCTGCAACCCGTCGCTGCCGTCCTGCCGCTGTCGTTCGTCGTCGACGCGCTCCGGGAGATCATCATCGACGGCGTGCCGCTGACGGCGCTTGCACAGGACGTGGCCGGAATGGCGCTGTGGTTGGTGGCCGCGCTGCTACTGGCGCTCCGGCTGTTCAGCTGGAAGGACATCGCCGCGTAGGTGAGGTTGCGTGCAGAGCGTGCCGGATTCCCGGGCGACCTCGAAGGAGGCTAGCGGGCGGGGCGCCCGGGATCGGAAGGGGTCGGATCGATGCCGAGGTGCCGGTAGAGATCGGCCAGCAGCCATGCCGGTCCGATGAGCAGGAACTGCAGGTCTTTGAAAAAAGAAGGCTTTTTGCCTTCGATCTCGTGTCCTATGAACTGGCCGATCCAGGCGAGGACGAAGATGCCGACGAGGAGCACCCAGAGCGGGAATGGCAAGGCCGCTTCGAGTTGCTGGATCGCGGCGAGCATCAGTCCGGCAATGAACGCCATGCCGACAGCGAGCGGCGGCGACAGGATCACGTACCAGACCACCGCCAGCGCCAGGACCAGCGTTGCCCAGGTCGCCCATGGGCCCAGCGGCTCCGCGAACGGCGGTACCGGGACCAGCCACAACAGCCCGAGCACGCTGAACAGGATAGCCGGCACGCAGATCCAGTGGACGGTCTTGTTGGTCGGGTGGCGGTGGCTCTCGCCGTACTCATCCAGCCACTGCTGCATCGTTCGCATGATCGTGCCTCCCGCAACGGTGCGGAAACACTAGCGCCCGGCCCGTTGCCGCGCAAGGCGGTGCAAGCCTCGGTGACGGACAGGGGCTGCAATCCGCCGGGCCGAGTCCCCGGCATTGCAGCACGAGCCCTGATGAATCGCCGGAGGAGCGTGCCATGATGCTCTGGGTATGCGAAGTGCCGGCGCGATCGCCGACCTGATGCGGGAGACCCTGTGCTGCTTGCATCCGCTGGCAGTGCACCAGATACTGCCGCCGGCGAGTCGAGACGGGAAGAGGCGGGTGCGCGAGCCTGCCGGCATTCCGGTCATTGAGAATCGGAGGCTGTGCCATGAAACATGCAGGGGGTTGCCTGTGCGGCGCGGTAAGGTACGAATCGTCGGCGGATCCGGTCGATGCCGGCTACTGCCACTGCCGGATGTGCCAATTGCTATCAGGTTCTACTGTCCTGCCCTGGGCGTCCTTCTCGGTCGAGCGCTTCTCCTACCAGCAGGGCGAGCCGAAGATCTATCGCTCGTCGGCGCAGGGTCAGCGGGAGTTCTGCGGCGATTGCGGATCGCAGATCGCATTCCGGGCGACGGATCGCCGGGATTTCGTCGAGATCAACACAGGAACCCTCGACGATCCGGAGCGCGTGATGCCCCAGTACCACATCTGGTGCGACAGCCGCGTCGCGTGGTTCCGGATCGACGACGACCTGCCGCGCTATCCGAAGTCGGCCCCGGGAAGCGGCTGAGAGTCCGTCCGCTACTGGCGCCGCCGTGCCGACATGAGATCTGCGAGCCGGTCGATGACGGGGGCGATCTCCGGCTTGTTGGCGCGCAGTTCCTCGATGTCCACGCCGGATAGCTCGTAGGGCAGGATCAGCCAGTCGGCGGTTTCGTGGACGTAGTAGTCGGGAACCCGCAACGTCCTCTCTCCCGGCCGGTACCACACCGTCGCGACGCGTATGTCGCCGGGAAGGTTGCGCCGCGCCTTCTGCGAGAGCTGCTCGATCACGGCGTTGACGCTGGATCCGGTGCCGCACACGTCGTCGACGATCAGCAGCGAGTGATGCGCGCACACGTTCTCCAGCAGGTACTGCAGGCCGTGCACGCGGATCGAAGCGGCCTGCTCGACCATCTTCGAATAGCCGGGCAGGCCGGTATAGGAGGTGCGGACGGCGATGTGATCCGTCCGGATGCCGAAGTACTCGAGTCCCTCCTGGACGGCGATGCCGACGGCGCTGCCGCCGCGCCAGAGGCCCACGAGATAGTCCGGGCGGAAACCGGAGTCGCGGATCTTCACCGCGAGGCGGAAGGCGTCGAGCAGCAGTTCGTCCGCGGCTACGAAGATTCTTTTCATTGTCTTCTCGGGGACTATTGAGATAGGTTCTGGAACCTGGGTGAGACAGGTTCTGATATTGGCCCCGATACCTCCAACCGTGGAAACGCGCAATTATAGCGGCGGCGGCGCGATTGTCAGCAGCAACCCCGCAATCAGGAAGGCTCACATGGACAAGACGGTGCTGACGGCCCGCGAACTGGTCGAGGATTCGTTTCGCCTCGGCGTGAAGATACTGGAAAGCGGCTTCGAGCCGACGCTCATCATCGCGATCTGGCGCGGCGGCGCCCCCGTGGGGATGGCCGTGCAGGAGATCCTCGCGTACTGCCGCGTCGAGACTGATCACATCGCGATTCGGACGTCCTCCTACAGCGGCGTGGACCAGCGCGGCGCCGTCGCTGTGCACGGGCTGCACTACATCATCAAGAAAATCCGTTACGAGGATCGCCTTCTCATCGTCGACGACGTCTTCGACACCGGCAACACCGTTGCCGCGGTCCTCCAGGAGATCCGCCGGCGCGCGCGCGGAAACACGCCGGA
>CAZTAE010000140.1:0-5521 GCA_964611535.1 uncultured Woeseiaceae bacterium | reverse complement strand
ACGAAGCGGTAGTCCGCCACGGCATTGCAGATGTCGCCGGCAATCTGCCGCGCCTTTTCGAGCGGACAGCCCACCAGCAGCGTGCCGAATTCGTCGCCGCCGAGGCGCCCCACGTAGTCGGAATCGCGGACCTGCTCCTTGATCAGCGTCGCCACCTCACGCAGCATGTTGTCGCCGGCAAGATGGCCGCAGCTGTCGTTGACCGCTTTGAAGCGGTCGAGGTCCATGTAGCACAGAACGTGCACGCCTTCGTCGGCCCGCGCCGCATCCAGCGCTTCCTGGAGCCGCCGTTCGAACTCGGTCCGGTTCACGAGCCCGGTCAGCGCGTCGTGCGTTGCCTGGTAGCTCATCTGGCGCGTCAGTCCGCGAAGCTCGCTGACGTCGTGGAAGACGACGACTGTCCCGGTGATGCTGTTGCCGGGGCCACGTATCGGCGATGCGGTGATCTCGACCGAGTGTTCCTGCTCGCCGTCCCGGCTCACCAGCAGGGCCCGCCGGCCCATGTTGACGCGCCGTCGCATGGAGAGAGAGCGCTCCACGGGGTCGCCGAGCGGCCGGCGATCCGCCTCGTCGATCAGGGAAAAGAGCTCGCCGATCTTGTGGCCGCTCGCTTGGTCGCGGTCGGCGCCGGTCATCGCCTCGGCCGCCCGGTTCATGTAGTCGATTCGACCTTCGTTGTCCGTGGTGATGACGCCCTCGGCGATCGACTCCAGCGTGTACTGGGCCTGGCGCTTGCTGCGGCTCAGCGACACTTCGAGGCTCTTCCGGTAACTCACGTCGCGGGCGATCGTGAGTATCGCTGTCGTGCCGCGATATTCGATGATCGAGCTCTGGGCCTCCACCCACAGCCCCTGCTCCCCGCCGTTGATCAACTGGATCTCGAGCCGCCGGGGCACATCCTCGCCCGCAAGCCGCTTCGCCATGGTGTTGCGGAACAGGGCCCGGTAGGCCGGCTTGACGAGATCGGCGGCCTCGCGGCCCTCGAGCTGTTCCGGCGTAAGGCCGAGCAGCGCGGCTGCACTCTCGTTCGCCAGCAGGATCCGCTCGTCGTGCACGAGCACGATCTCCGGCAACGTGCGCGCGAAGTCGGCGAACAGGCGATCGCGACCGAGGATCTCCTCCTCACGCTCGCCGAGCGCGTCGAAGAGGCGGTTGATGGTGCGCGCCAGCCCCCCGATGTCGCCATCGTCCGCGATGGCGAGGCGGCGGCCGACGGATGCGTCGCCGGCCGCGGCAATCAGCTCGACGTTCAACTCGGCCAGGCGCTGCCTGAGACGCCGCCTGGCCCACCAGAGCGCGGCGATGCCGAGCGCCGCCAGGGCCAGCAGGGAAGACAGAACGATGATTATAAAGAGTGGCGCCATGGCGTTTCCGTTGCCTGGTCGCGACCGAGCCGGCGTTCAGCCGATCGTTGTAGTGGCGGGGTATTGCAGCGCAAGTCTCGTTTATCCCTTTCCGGCCATCGCGCGAGTGATGCCGTGAAACGATCATTTGTTATTATTGGGCGCTTGTCACGCCTCTCCGCCGCCGGAGAGCTCAGGGGATGCGGAGCGCCGACGATTTTCACCGCCTAGCATACCCCGGCTGCGGGAGCGAGCTGTGGTGATTCACCATAATTCCCGATCGCGCGGCTCCGGAGGCCGAGGGCTTGCACGGTCGGACGGATGCAGGCGACGGAAAAACTTCAATCACGGACAATATGTTACAGGAACCCGCTCGATGAACCCCGAATACGCCCGCCGGCAGATGGTTGAGCAACAGATCCGAACATATGAAGTTTTCGACCCTCGCGTGCTGGCCGTATTTGACGAGGTCCCGCGCGAGGAATTCGTGCCCGAGGCGTACCGCGATCTCGCCTTTTCGGATACACAGCTGCCGATCGGCCACGGGCAATTCATGATGACCCCGACCGTCGAGGGCCGGATGCTGCAGGCGCTGGGACTTTCCAGCGACGACGAGGTGCTGGAAATCGGCACCGGCACCGGGTTCACGTGCGCGTGCCTCGCGCATCTTGCGCACAGCGTGGTCAGTGTAGATATCTTCGCCGAGTTCGCGGAAGCTGCGGCGACAAAGCTGAAAAGCGCCGGCATCGGCAATGCGACGCTGCAAGTAATGGACGCGACGAAGACACTTCCCGAGGGCCGGTTCGATGCGATCGCCGTCACCGCATCCTGCCCGCTTTTCGATACACGATTCTTCGATGCGCTGGCTCCCGGCGGGCGGCTCTTCATTATCGTCGGGAACTCCCCCGTGATGGACGCAGAACTCATCGTCCGGGGCGCCGACGACAGGCCGCAGGTCACGCGTCTGTTCGAGACGGACGTCAAACCCCTGATCAATGCACCGGCGCCGCCCGCCTTTCGTTTCTGACGTCGCGACGCCATTGAAACCGCACGGGCAGCTGGCGCATCTAACCATGAACGGAAACTCCAGGGACCGACTTCCGCCAGCCGCCGCCGGATTGCCGGCGAACTTCGGCCGGCGTCCGGCGTCCGACATTGGACGGGGAACCGGCATGGCCGGACCGGAGCAAGGCAATCCGACCGCAAGAACGACAACGACGCCCACGAACTGATCCCCGGCTATCGGTTCTTGACTGACTTGGTGTTATAGTTGACTATAACACCTTGACCGCCGTGCTACATTCGATTGGAAGCCAACAATATGAAAAAACTTCTTGAGATCATGGGCCTGGCATTCCTGTCCTCGCTTGCCGCCGCCCCGCCCGCCCAGGCGGCTTCCCTGCTCGAGGTCTACCAGCAGGCGCTCCAGAGCGATCCCCTGATCCACGAGGCGGAGGCGCTCAGACTCGCCGCGCAGGAAGCCGCCCCGCAGGCCCGCGGTTTCCTGCTGCCGCAGGTCAACGCCAGCGGTTCCTGGACGAGCGGCGACGAAGAGGGCACAAGGCTCGAGGTCGACCCGAGCGGGCAATTCGCCTCGATCCCGAGCGAGGCCGACTTCGAGAACAAGCAGTGGAACCTCGAGCTGCGCCAGACGATCTTCCGCTGGGACCAGTTCGTCAACATGCGCCAGGCCAACAGGATCGTGGCGCGTGCGGACGTCGTCTACGAGGCCGCGCAGCAGGATCTGATGCTCCGGGTGGTGCAGCGCTATCTCGACGTCCTGGCGGCGGAAGACCAGCTGACCTCGATACACGCGGACCGCGAAGCCATTGCCAGGCAGCTCGAGCAGGCCCAGCAGCGTTTCGAGGTCGGACTGATCGCCATCACGGACGTACAGGAGTCACAGGCTGCCTACGATCAGGCGGTCGCCGCGGAAATAGCCGCGCAACGGGAACTCGCCACCGCGCGCGAGCTGTTGCGCGAGCTGACGGGCGAGCACGTGCGGACGCTGGCGGCACCGGAAGACGATTTTCCCCTGCGCGCTCCCGACCCCGCGAGCGAGGAAGCGTGGGTGAATATGGCGCTCGAGCAGAACCTGGACCTGCTGGCCAGCCGCTTCGACGAGGAGATCGCGCGCGACGAGATCGCCTTCCGGCGCACCGGCCATTACCCCACGGTGGACCTCGTCGCCGGACGCAGCCACTTCGAGTCGAGCGGCGAGCGCCGTTTCGGCGACAGCCCCTTCCTGCCGGCCGACAACCAAAGCGACGGCGACTCCATCGGCATCCAGGTAACGATTCCGCTGTTCTCCGGCGGCCGCACCTCGTCGCTCGTGCGCGAGGCCGTCTACCTGCACCGCGCGTCGCGGGAGCAACTGCAGCGCATCGCCCGCGAAACCGAGCGCCAGGCCCGTGACGCCTATCTCGGCGTGCTCTCGGAGATCAGCCGCGTCAAGGCGCTGGAGCAGGCCGTCGCCTCGAGCAGGACCGCGCTGGCCGCCACCCAGGCGGGCTTCGACGTCGGCACCCGGACCATCGTGGACGTGCTGGATTCGCAGCGGACCCTCTACCAGGCGATCACCAACTATTACCAGAGCCGCTACGTCTACATCGCCAACGTGCTGCGTCTCAAGAACGCGGCCGGAACGCTCGCGGTCCAGGACCTCGAACAGATCGACCGCTGGCTGAGCGAGCGGACGCCGGCCGAGGAGATTATCGCGGAAGACGAAGCCGCCGCAGAAAGCGAGGAAGACGAGAACCCCTGACGTGCACCGCGGCTCGGCTCACCGCCGCGCCGTCAGCGCCGGGTCCACGGGCTGTTCCGGGATCAGCGGCTCCAGCAGGCCCAGCAGGCGGGCGAGCGCGCCGCGGTTTCGCGTCACCACCGCCTGTCCCAGCTGACCGAGGCGGCCGGCGAGCTCCTCGTCCTGCAGCAGCCGTATTACTGCGAGTGCCAGCTGATCCGCGTCCGCAATCCGCGTCAGCGCGCCGATCTGCACGAACATGTCCGCAATATCCTGGGTATTGAAAAGGTGCGTGCCGGTGACGACCGGCAATCCGAGCGCCGCCGGTTCGAGCAGGTTGTGGCCGCCGACGGGGACGAGCGTGCCGCCGACGAAAGCCACGTCGGAAGCCGCGTAGAACAGAGGCACCTCGCCCATCGTGTCGCCGAGGAAGACGGAAGCCGCATCATCCGCGGCGGCACCCGCAGTGCGCGCGACGAAAGCCACCGCCTGCCGCTCCAGCAGCTGGCGGACGGCATCGAAACGCTCCGGGTGCCTCGGCACCAGGACGAGCACCGCGTCGGGCACCTCCTGCCGGACCTGCCGGTGGGCGGCCAGTACCTGCTCCTCTTCCCGGTGATGGGTGCTCGCGGCAATCCATACCGGACGCTCTCCGAAATGCGCCCGCCTGAACGCCTGCCCACGGGCGGCGAGGTCGTTCGGTATTTCGATGTCGAACTTGATGTTGCCCGTTACCCGCGTGCGCTCCGGGCGTGCGCCGAGGGAGCGGAAGCGCTCGGCATCCGCCTCCCCCTGCGCGGCGATGATGATGCCGTGTGACAGCGTCTCCCGGAAGAGGGGCAGGAGCTTGCGATAGCTGTTGACGGACTTCGGCGATATCCGGGCGCTCACCAGCACCAGCGGAATCCTGCGCGCGCCGCACTCGTGATAGAGGTTGGGCCAGATCTCCGTTTCCATGACCATGGCCAGCACCGGCTGCGTGGAATCGAAAAAATTCTGGACGGCATTCGGCGTCTCGAAGGGGATATAGCAGTGATGGACGGTATCGCCGAACACGCTCTGCACGCGGGCAGCGCCGGTCGGGGTGACGGTGGTAATGAGCAGCGGGCGGTGGGGAAACCGAGCGGCCAGCACGCGGACGAGCGGCACCGCCGCCTGCACTTCGCCCACGGATACGGCGTGTATCCAGAAGCTCCCGCCTTCGATCTGCGGATAACCGAACCCGAAGCGCTGCCCGAAGCGGTCCCAGTACGCGCGGTTTACGAAGCCGCGAAAGAACCAGTAGAGCGCGTAGACGGGTAGGAGCAGCCAGGTGACGATTGCGTAGACAGCGCGGATCAACGGATACCCACGTCAGCGATCCGTCGATTGCGCGAGCTTCTCGAGGATACGGCTCGTCGACTGTCCCTCGCGATACGCGAGCACGCGGACTTCA
>CAZTAE010000139.1:0-5522 GCA_964611535.1 uncultured Woeseiaceae bacterium | reverse complement strand
CCGATGAGCTGCATTTCCACTTCGATCGCCCGCCGCTGCGCCTCGCGCTCCAGTTCCGCCGCCACGCCCTCTTCCCTCAGGGTGACGATGCTGGAGAGCGGGACCAGCCTGCCGGATTCGGTGCTGACGTAGAGGTTGACCAGGTCCGACGGGTCGTTGATCTCGCCGCTGGACGACTCCAGCAGGATCGGGATCGCCTCATCGTTGATGTTGAGGTCGACGAGCTCGTCGCCGTCGATCATGGCGCGCAGCGTCGCCGCGAGGTTATCCAGGTCGACGCCAAGGTCGGCGGCACGGCGCCGGTCGATGTCGATGGAGAGCTGCGGCTGCGTCGGGTCGTAGGAGATCTCCGGCTGTCCCATGTTCGGCAGGCGATCCTCGATCGTGCGCGCGAATTCCTTCGCCGCTTCGAAGATAACGTCGTAGTCGTTGCCGATCAGCGCCACTTCCAGCTCGCCGCCGCCCCTCCGGAGATCGAGGCTGTTGCTGCCGGAGACGGACACCCGCACGCCCGGCATCTCCGATAGCGGCCCCTCGATGGAATCGATGATCTCCTGCTGGCTGCGCGAGCGCTCATCCCAGTCGACCAGCGGCATGATGATTCGCGTGCGGTTCGGATCCCAGGCGCCGACGACGGTGAACAGCGACCGCACCTCGCCGTTGTCGATCAGGGGCTGCAGAAAATCCTCGATCTGCCGGCTCTGCCGGTCCATGTAGCCGATGCCGACGCCGTCCGGCCCCGACGCGTGGATCTGGATCCAGCCCCGGTCCTCGGGCGGCAGGAGCTCCTGATCCAGCATGTGGTAGATGGGCACGACGCCCGCGGCCAGCACCACGGCGACACCGACCGGCAGGTACGGCCGGTCCAGCAGCATGGAGAGGGAACGCTGATAGAAGTGCCTGAGCCTGAGGCCGAGGCCGCTCAGCAGTTGGGTGAACCGGTTGCCCACGCCCTCCGCGGGCAGACGCGACGCGGCAGCCGGCACGAGCGACAGGGACACGAAGCTCGATATGGCCACCGCCACCGCCAGGACGACGCCGAATTCGCGGAACAGCCTTCCCGCGGTACTCGGCAGGAACGCGATCGGCACGAAGACCGAGACGAGGACGGCGCTGGTGGTGACGACGGCGAAGAATACCTGCCGCGTGCCGAGCACGGCCGCCGCCCGCGCACCGAGCCCCTGCGCGCGGCGGCGCTGGATGTTCTCCAGCACGACGATGGCGTCGTCCACGACGAGTCCGGTGGCGAGGACGAGTGCCAGCAGCGTCAGTATGTTGATCGAGAAGCCTGCCAGCCAGACGGCCGCGACGGTGCCTATGAGCGCGACCGGGATGGCGATGGCCGGCACGAGGGTGGCACGCAGCGAGCCCATGAACAGCCAGATCGTCGCAATCACGATGCTGATGGCGAAGCTGAGGGTGATCAGGACCTCGCGGACGGAATCGCGAATGAATACCGCGCTGTCGTCGGTGACGACCAGCTCCAGATCGTCGAAGCGCGCGTTGAGGCGCTGCACCGCCCGATGGACGCCGTCCGAGATATCGATGGTGTTCGATCGCGCCTGCCGGATCACGCCGAGACCGATGACCGGGCGGCCGTCGAGTCGGGTATAGGCGCGCGCGTCTTCCGGTCCAAAATACACGTTGGCGACGTCGCCGATGCGGACGGTGTCGCGGAGGATGATGTTCGAGACCTGCTCGGCGGTAACGACGGACGCGTCCGCGCGGACGATGAGTTCCTGGTCCTCGGAGCGAAAGCTGCCGGCGGGCACGTCGAACGGCGCCATGCGCAGCACCGCGGCGACGTCGTTGATGGACAGGCCGTAGCTCGTCAGGCGCAGCGGGTCGACGACCACGCGCAGCATGCGCTGACGCGCGCCGTGAATCTGGACGTCGGCGACGCCGTTGATCGAGATCAGCTCCGGGATCAGGTCCTTCTCGACGACCCGCGTCACCTCCTCTTCCAGCAGCGTGTCGCTCAGGACCGCGATGTTCACGACCGGCTGCGCGTCGTCGTCCGCCTTGATGACCGTGACCTGCTCCAGCCGGTCCGGCAGTCGCCAGGCGACGCGGCTCACGGCCTCGCGCACGTCGGCCGCGGCGCTGTCGAGATCGATGCCGGGGCGGAACTCGATGCGCAGGCGGCCGTTGTTCTCCTCGGACGCCGAGCTGATGTTGTGAATGCCGGACACGCGGGCCGCGGCGCCCTCGAGGATGCTGATCACCTCGCTGTCCATCGTTTCGGGGGACGCGCCCGGAAAATCGGCACGCACAACGACAATCGGCCGGTCGACGTCCGGCAGCTCCCGGATCTCCACCGACATCACGGCCGCCAGTCCGGCCAGGAGGATCAGCAGGTTGACGACCAGCACCAGCACCGGCCGGCGGATGCTGAGGCTCGGCAGGTCGTTGACGTTCTGCCCGAGGCTGCTGTCGTCGCCGTCGTCGAACGCGTCGTCGAGAGCCTTCCGGTCCTCGCTGTCGTCGGATTCCGCCATCTCAGTCCGCGGCACCCGGCGGGTTCAGCAGTTGCCCGCCCTCCAGCACGCTGTCGGCGAGGCTCGCCGGTTCCCAGTTCACGTCGATGCCGCTGCGCATGCGTTGCGTACCTTCGACCACGACGAGCTCGCCTTCCGCGAGGTCGGCATCCACGAGGACCTGGCCCTTCTGGCGCTGCACGATCTCGACGGGCACGCGCCGCGCCTGTCCGTCGACCACGGTCCAGATGTAGGCGCCCTCGGCGCCCCACTGCACGCCGGTCTCCGGAATCACCGGATAGCGCCGGCCTTCGATCGTCATGTTGACCCTGAAGCTCATGCCGGGGCGCAGGGTATCGGCTTCGTTGTCGACGCGGGCGCGGGCGACGAACGTCCGGCTGGCCGGGTCGATGCGGCTGCCGATGTCGACGACGTAGCCGTAACCCGCCGGCTCGCGGCTGTTCCAGGTGGCGATGGCGACGTCGTCGCCGACGTCCAGGTTGCCGATCAGCGTTTCCGGCAGCTCGAAGCTCACGAGCAGCGCACTGCGATCGTCCAGTGTCGTTATCTCGGTTTCCGGATTGATGCGGTCGCCGGTGTCCACTTCGGTGACGCCGACGTATCCCGGGAACGGGGCCGTTATCGTGCGATACTCGAGGGCCACCTGCGCGCGGTTCAGCTCGATCCGCGCCGACTCCACCGCCGATCGTGCTTCATCGAGCGTGGTGGGCACCACGGCTCCGCTATCGCCCGCGCGCTGATAGCGATCGTAAAGACGCTCCGCATCCGCCAGCCGGACTTTGGCAAGCTCGACGGCGAGGCGCTCGTCCCGCTGATCGAGCTCGACCAGGACCTCGTCCTGCTCCACGTACTGGCCGGGTTCGAAGTTGACCGCGACGACCTCGCCCGAAGTCGCCGGATGAACCGTCACGGAACGCACCGCGCGCGAGGTACCGACCGCCTCCACCTCCGTCCGCGCCGGGCTCAGCTGCAGAGGCTGCACCAGCACCCGCACCTCGCGCTCCGCCGGAGCGCGGGTCTCCGCGGCCTGCTCGGAGCACGCCGCCAGCACCAGCGCAGCGCCTGTTGCAGCTGAAAATTTCAGGACTCCCTTCATGCTGGATTTCCGATGATTGTTGGCATCTGTTGTGGCGGTCGCGGTCTCGGCGGCTCCGCGCCGGCCGGCGCGGTATACTGCGGTAGTCTGCGCCGGGGCCGGTTCGCTGACCGTCCGGCGGGGCCAGGCACAGCATTCTGACAGGCCAAACGACAATTTTACTGCACTTGGTCACAGTTAACCGCACAGTTTCGTCGAGTTCCGGCCTTCGCGGCGGCGATTTCATGGCCCCGGACGCGCCGGCAGCCGCGCTTCCCGCGCCATCGACCCGAGCACCGACAGACGCATGACCGATTCTCTGTTTCGCGACGACTCGTATCTGAAGGAGTGCGGCGCCACGGTGCTCGGCACCGACGACGAGGCGATCGTGCTCGATCGCACGGTTTTCTATCCCCTGGGCGGCGGCCAGCCGGGAGACACGGGCACTGTGTCCTGGGATGGCGGCGAGCTGGCCGTCGTCGACACGCGCTACGGGCCGGAAAGCGCCATCCGGCATCGCGTCGAGCCGGGAACGCAGCTGCCCGCGCCAGGCACCCGCGTCCGGGCCGCCATCGACTGGGACCGCCGTTACCGCCACATGCGCATGCACACGGCGCTGCACCTGCTGGGCGCGGTCCTGCGCTACGGTGTCACCGGCGGCAACATCGGCGCCGACCGCAGCCGGCTCGACTTCGACATGGAAGATGCGGTCGACAAGGACGCCGTGACCGCGGCGATGCAGGCCCTCGTTGACGCCGATCATCCGGTGCGCTGCCGCTGGATCACCGCGGACGAGCTCGAGGCGCAGCCGGAGCTCGTGCGCACGATGTCGGTGCAGCCGCCGAAAGGCGCGGGCAGGATCCGCCTGCTGGAGATCGAGAACGTCGACCTGCAGCCCTGCGGCGGCACGCATCTGAACTCTACGGGCGAAGTCGGCCGCGTGACCGTCAGCAAGGTCGAGAAGAAAGGCCGCCGCAACCGCCGCGTCTACATCGAGCTCGACTGATCCCGCCTGAAGGAAGCCTGCCGCACCGGTTGGAAGCGGGCAGCGGGTACCGGGGGTGTTTTCCGAGCGAGTCTCCCCGAGGGAGGAAACACCCCCGGTGGCCGCTGCCCGCGTCTGCGACTCGCCTTAAGCGACCCGCCCGAGCACGTGCGGCGGCACGTAGTCGAAGATGAAGGTGATGCGATCGTCGGCGCCCTTGTTGGCGACGCTGTGCATCAGCTGGTTGTTGAGCTCGTAAGCCTGGCCGACCGCGAAGCGGTAGGGCCGCCCGTCGATGATGAAGCGGACCCGCGGATTGGTGGTGATCGGCACGTGGATGCGGTGCCCGTGATGGAACGAGGGGTGCGCGTCACGGTGCGGCTTGATCCTGCCGCCCTTCAGCAGTTTGGCCACCATGGCCCGGATGATGGTGCCGCCTTTCGGATAGCAGCGCTCGATGATGTCGTGCATGACCGGCACGGCGGCGTGCGCCAGCCGGTCCCAGCCGGGCTCCTTGTGAATCTCGATGTCCGGCCAGCCCTCGCCGTCGGTGAAGACCAGGAGGATGGACTCCGTCTGGCGGTGGACCTCGTACTCCTCCTGCCTGACCTGCTCTTCGTGCCAGGCCGACTCGTCCTGCTCGAGGATGGCCTGACGCAGCGCCTCGATGCCGACCGGCCCCAGCTCGCGTACGGGTTCGCCGATATCCATGCCTGAAGCTACGTCTGTGTGATAGTGCCGGCCATGCGCAACCGTCAGTCGAAGTGCCGGCGATAGGTGACGCCGACGGTGAGCGGCCGGTTGATCGACAGGCGCGTTTGTGCCCAGCGGTCATTGAAGAACTGCTCGGCCCGCTCGTCGAATACGTTGTCGACGAACAACGCCGCGCTCCAGTCGTCGGCGTCTATCCCGAAGCGCAGATCGGTGATGTTGTAGCCGTCGTGCGTCCGGACCGGATTGATGA
>CAZTAE010000138.1:2408-5642 GCA_964611535.1 uncultured Woeseiaceae bacterium | reverse complement strand
GCCCAGGGGACAGGCGCCAGGCTGCCGGGCACGATGCGGGCGTCGACGTCGGGGTCGCCGTCGGTCGCGCTGAAGGCGATACCGGCGACGACGTCGCCCAGCGTGTTGAGCAGCACGGTGCCGCCGGGCAGGCAGAAGCCGTTGCGGAACACCTCGTCGAACTCCTTGCCGCGTATCCGCTTGCCGCGCAGGACCCCGGCGAGGTCGGGGATCAGCAGTTCCATGACGTCCGTATCGGGAAAGTCCTGCAGAAAGGCGCGCAGCTCGGTTTCGGGAGCGCCGCGTTTTCTTCGTGCCATCTTCTTTTCCGGTATCAGTGGTTTCTGGTTCTCGGCGTGCCGGCGCGCCACGCCAGCGCGGCCTTGAGGCCGTCTTGTTCCAGTATCGCGTTGAAGCCGAGGGACTCGGGCGTGTCGGTCGTCTCGATCTCGATGTCGTCTTCCAGGGCGGCCTGGAGGGCCCGCCGGAAGCCCGCGGTTTCGTACGTTCGGCGTATCGCCCGCCGGGTCAGGCGCACCGCCAGGGCGTCGTTGGCGGCGATCGCGCGCGCGACGTCCATGGCGGCAGCTTCCAGCTCGGCCAGGGGGACGACGCGGTTGGCAAGGCCGATGCGGCGGGCTTCGCCGGCATCGATCCCCTTCCGGCCGGTGAGGAGCACGTCGTTCGCGTTCTTGAAGCCGATGATCCACGGCAGCACGAGGCAGACGATGCCGCTGCCGTAGGTGACTTCCGGGGCGCCGAAACGGCAGTCCTCGGCGGCGATCGTGATGTCGCAGAGAGCTGCTATTTCCATCGCGCTGCCGAGGCAGTAGCCGTGAACGGCCGCCACGATCGGCTTGGGGCAGTCCCAGAAGCGCATGATCACCTCGAAGTCGCGCGTGAGCTCGCGGCGGACGCGTTCCACCTTCGTTTCGCCCGTGCGTTCCGGGCTGTCCGCGAGGTCGAATCCGGCGGAGAACGCGCGGCCCCTGCCGGCGAGCAGTATGGCGCGAACGGAATCCTCCCGTTCCGCCCGGTCCAGAGCTTCCTCGAGCTCGTCGAGCAGCTCGGTGTTGATCGCGTTCAGCTTGTCCGGTCGGTCGAGCGCCAGCCGGGCTATGCCGTCGGTGACGGTGTAATCCAGCAACGGCATATCAGTCCATGGGCAGGTCGCCGAGCCGCCCTGCAATGTAGTTGCGGATGTCGAGGCTCAGGTCTTCCATCGGTGCGTAGAGCCCGCGCGTGAACGGCCGGGCGTGCATGCCTCGCTGCACCCGCTCGCAGATGTCCCAGTCCTGCCGGTTCACGAGGTCCCAGAATTCCGCGGCGTCGGAAGGATCGAAATCCGGCGCATCGACTGCGTCCGGATGGAAGAGGAGCCTGCAGTCGATGTGCGTGTCTTCGGGGCCGCGCGGCTGCAGGATGAAGACCGCCGCGTGATCCATGGCGAGGCTCAGCATCAGGTTGGGATAGATGAGCTCGCCGAAATGCCGTTCCTTCTCCGCATCGTTCAGGCCCGGGAACGGCGCTCGCGCCGTCGTGCCCGTGAAGGTGAAAGTGTTGGTGCCTTCCTTTTGCGGAACGCCGGCTTCCCAGTCGAGGCCCGTGCCGCCGTTCCGCCGAAAGGCCGGAACGATGCTGCACAGCTCGGGATGCACGCCCGCGCAGTGATAGCACTCGTTGTAGTTCTCCAGGATGACCTTCCAGTTGGCCGCCGCGGTGTAGCGCGCGCGCCAGCCCTCGCGAAGGATCTCCAGGGGATAGCGCGCCACGCGTGCCGGAATCGGGCCGAGCTGCCCGGCGAGTGAGCCGGATTCCTCGCCGATCTTCAGAAAGACGAAACCGCCCCATGAGGCGAGGGCGACGCGGTGCAGCCCGAACCGGCTCTTGTCGACATCGACGTGCGGCGTGTGTCGCAGGCTGCCGTCGAGCCCATAGGTCCAGGAGTGATACGGGCAACGAATGCTCGACCGGAACCGGCCGTTGCGCTGTGTGGTCCGGGTCGGGTCCACGAGCTGGCATCCGCGATGCCGGCAGACGTTATGGAAGGCGCGCAGCTCCTGATCGTCGCCGCGGACGAGAATGACGCTTTCGCCGCAGACATCGACCGCTTCGTAACTGCCGGCGGCGCGCAGGTCGTCGTCGCGGCCGACGCAGGTCCACTGGTTGAAAAAGACGCGTTCGCGTTCCTTTTCGAACCACGACGGTTCGATGTACAGATCACGATGCAGCGTGCTTTCCATGTGCTTTACGCGGCAGGTTCGGCGGGAACTGGCGCGAGGATCCGGTGGCTAGACCGAAAGTAGCCTAGCACAGCGAAATACGGCCACGCATCGCGCTTGTTCCATATCGTGGCGAGTTTGCGGCTGCCGGTCGGGCCGGTTTCGATCCTGGGCTATGCTGTCGCGGACGTCGTTCCGAGTGTGCTGAATGCCCGTGGATTCCCGTTTCGATGCCGTCGTGATCGGTGCCGGTCACAACGGCCTGACCGCTGCGGCGTACCTGGCGAGGGGCGGCCTCTCCGTCCTCGTCCTGGAGCGCCGCGACGTCGTCGGCGGCTGCGCCGTGACCGAGGAGATCGACCCGGAACGGGCGCCCGGCTGTCGCGTGTCGAGCGCGTCGTACATCGCCAGCATGCTGCGGCCGGAGGTCATCCGGGACCTGAAGCTCGGTGACTACGGCCTGCGGATGGTCGCCTGCGAGCCCGGCGTGCAGACGGCCTTGCCCGCAGGCGGCGTGATCTCGTGGTGGTCGGATGCCGGGCGGATGCGCGAGGAACTGGCGGCCAGGGCACCAGAGGACGTGGCAAGCTTCTTCGCAGTCGACGCCGAGTTGCGGCAGCTGGCGAAGTGGCTGCAGCCGTTCTTCCTGGAGCCGCCGCCCGACCCCGGCAAGCAGGGCTTGCCGCGTCTCCTCGAACTGCTCCGGGTCGGCCGGCGGTTTCGCGGTATCAGCGGCGGCGAGATCGCCGCGCTCGTACGCTTCCTGAGCGGATCACTGGGAGAATTCCTCGACCGCCGCTTCGAGAGCGACGCGGTGAAGCGCCTGATTCTCTCGAACAGCCTGTACGGCAAGCACGGCGGCCCCTACCAGGCGGGGACGGCGATGGGGCTCCTGTTCCACCTGTTGAGCGGCGGGGAGGAGCGGCGCCAGGGGTACGCCGGCCACGTCATCGGCGGTATGGGCGCCATAACGGAGGCCATGGCCGCCTCGTGCCGGGATCTCGGTGTCACGATACGCACCGGCTGCGAGGTC
>CAZTAE010000138.1:0-2308 GCA_964611535.1 uncultured Woeseiaceae bacterium | reverse complement strand
CGGCGGGAGTCGCTGGGCGACCGGGTCGTCGAGATCATCGGGCGGTACGCGGAGAACGTGCCGGACTCGGTCGTGGCGCGAAGGGTATACACGCCGCTCGACCTGGAGCGGGTCTTCGGCATTACCGAGGGCAATATCTTTCACGGCGATATCTGTCTCGAGCAGTTGTTCTTCATGCGGCCGCTGCCCGGGTGGTCGCAGTATCGTACGCCGATCGAACGGCTCTACCTGTGCGGCGCGGGCACGCACCCCGGCGGCGGCGTGACCGGCGCGCCCGGCTATAACGCGGCGCGACGCATCCTCGCCGATCGCCGCTGAACCGGCCGGCAAGGCAGGGTACCTCCACTGCCGCTGGCTTGCCGCCTGCACGGTGCCGTCCGGCGGCCTGTGACCACCTCGCTTGCCCGGCCCGCGTTTCTGCCATAATATGGAACCCGGATTCATAATGTGGGGGAACCATGAGAGACACCCGAGCACCCCAGGGCGCCCAGGCGGCGCTGCGGGCCATCCGGCTGCTGAAGCTCTTCACCGCCGAAAGGCCGGAAATGACGCTCGCCGAGCTGAGCCGCGGCTCGGGCCTCAACAAGACCACCACCCACCGTCTGCTGCGGGCACTGCAGAGCGAAGACCTGGTCGAGCGGGATCCGGCGACGAGCGCTTACAGCCTCGGCCCGGGTCTCATGGCTTTGGGCGTCCAGGCCCTTTCGAGCAGCGATCTCCGCCGGCGGGTCCGCCCTCTGCTGAAGCTGCTTGCCAGATCGAGCGGTGAAACGGCGACGCTCGAGGTGCCGGTCGGGGACAGCATGCTCATACTCGACGAGGTGGCGGGCACGCACGTCGTCGGCTCCGCCGGCAACGTCGGCACGCGCTGGCCCTTGCACGCGACGTCCACGGGTAAGGCGTACCTGGCCTTCGACGACAACGGTCTCGAACGGCTCGGCAGTCCGCTCAAGGCCCTCACCGCGAGGACACTGATCGACAGGGAAGCCTTTCAGCCGCAGTTCATCGAGATCCGCCGCCGCGGTTATGCCGTATCCGTCGACGAGCTCGAAGAGGGCTATGCCGCCGTCGCCACCGTCATCCGCGGCGCCCTCGGCGACATCCAGGGCACCCTGTGCATCGGCGGCCCGACCCAGAGGTTCAGCGCCGCGCGGCGCGCCGAGCTCGGCGCATCGCTGTGCGAGGCGGCGACACGCCTGAATCCGGAAATCTAGCCCCGGCACCGGCAAGATCGTCTCCTTCCCGCCAGCTTCGACGACTGGCGCCGCGGCGTCACATCCGATGGGTGCGCAAGCCATCCGGCCGGACGACAACGAGGAACGTAAAAGATCAATATCAGGATACTGCCGCTCCTCTTCATGATGCCCGCGTCCGCCGCGGCGATGGCGGCGGAAATCGAAACACCGGAAGTCGCCCTCACCAGCGTGCCGGTGGAAATCTCGGCACGAGACGTCGAGCCGGGGACCCGCCAGACGCTCAGGGTGGACGGCGAGCGGCGCGTTGCCACGGCGGACGAGGCGGGCAGAGTCCGCTTCGACCCCCTGACGCTCGGCGGCAGCGGCACCCGCACGGTCGCCGTCGAGGGACCGGGCGGTGTCACGGCGACGAAGGAGCTTCGCGTGCTGCCGGGCTGGGTCTCGGTCATGCCGCCGGTCCTGGCCATCGCGGTGGCACTGGCGCTGCGCAACGTCATTCCGGCCCTGCTCCTGGGCATCTGGCTCGGCGCGGCCTCCCTGAACTCCTTCACGCTCACCGGCATCTTCGCGGGACTGCTCGACAGCTTCCAGGTGTACGTGACGCGCGCGCTCGCGGATCCCGATCACGCGGCCATCATCCTGTTCTCGCTCATGATCGGCGGCATGGTCGGGATCATCACCCGCAACGGCGGCATGACGAGCATCGTCAACATGATCGTCCGGCGCGCGAAGACCGCGGTCAGCGGTCAGGTGTCCGTCTGGCTGATGGGGCTCATGATCTTTTTCGACGACTACAGCAATACGCTCGTGGTCGGCAATACGGCCAGGCCGCTGACGGACAAGCTGAAGATCTCGCGGGAGAAACTGGCGTACATCGTCGATTCCACCGCGGCGCCGGTCGTCTGCATCGCGCTCATCACGACCTGGATCGGCTACGAGGTCGGCCTGATCGGCGCGGCCCTGGAGCGGATGCCCGACCTGAACGAGCCGGCGTACGCGGTCTTCCTGCACTCAATTCCGTACAGCTTCTATCCCATTTTCGCGGTCCTGCTCGTCCTCGCCGTTTCCGCCAGCGGCCGCGACTTCGGTCCCATGTACAAGGCGGAGGTCCG
>CAZTAE010000137.1:0-5651 GCA_964611535.1 uncultured Woeseiaceae bacterium | reverse complement strand
TCCTGCTCGAGGACGGCACGCTGGTGAGCGGTTACCTGCCGCCGATGGAACTGTCGAAGGCGCTGGCTTCGCTGCAGTAGCCGAGGCCGTCATTCGCCGTGGCGCACGCGGTGCAGGTGCACCCCGTTGTTGCGCCCGTCGTCCTCCAGGTATTTTTCCAGGGCGAACCGTCCGCTCAAAAACGCTATCTCGTTCCACGGGATCTCGTCTCTGGCGAAAAGGTCGGCCTCCAGCGTCTCATCGCCGGCACTGTAGCCGCCGATCAGGGTGGCGGTGAAAAAGAGGTGCACCTGCCCCGCTTCGATGACGTCGACGGCGGCGAACAGATGGCCCATTTTCACTTCGGCGCGGGCCTCCTCGCGCGTTTCGCGCGCGGCGCCTTCCTCAACCGTCTCCCCGAGCTCCATGAATCCGGCCGGGACGGTCCAGAATCCGTAGCGGGGTTCGATGGCCCGCTTGCAGAGGAGTATTCTCCCGTCTCGCTCCGGCACGCAGCCGACGACGATTTTCGGGTTCTGGTAATGGATCGTTTCGCAGGATTCGCAGACCCAGCGCTGGCGATTGTCGCCGCCCGGAATCTTGCGGAGGACCCTCTCGCCGCACTTCGCACAATACTTCATGAAAGAGATGGTGCCACTAACCGACCTGTGGTGCCGGGAGCGAGAATCGAACTCGCACTCTGTTGCCAGAACCGGATTTTGAGTCCGGCGCGTCTACCTGTTCCGCCATCCCGGCCCGGAGGAAGGTGCAGCCTGCGGCCGACCGGCGCCGCTGGTGAATTTCGGCGGCCAAGTATAGGCGGACCGTCTGCGCATCGCCAGCGGACGGCTCGGCGGCGGGGGCGTTGCGGCGCCATCGCCGGGGGCTGCGACTATCTCGTGTGCAGCGGCATCTAGTATCCGACGCATGAGCAAATTCACCGACATCGAGATCGACCCGGCGATCGTCAGGCGCGCGGCGCGCGGGGACGTGCGGGCGCACGAGGTGATCTACCGGGCGTTCTCGGCGCCGGTGTACTCGATCTGCCTCCGCTTCACGCGGGTACCGGCGCAGGCGGAAGACCTGCTCCAGGAGACGTTCATGGAGGTCATCCGCAGTATACGGAGCTTCCGTGAGGAGGCGCCGCTGGGGTGCTGGATACGCCGGATTGCGGTAACGAAGGCGCTGATGTTCCTGCGGTCCGCCTGGCACAGCAGGGGGCAGAGCCTCGATCCGGACCGGGACGTCGAGCCGGACGGCCGGAACGAGGCGTGGTTTCGGGACCAGGCCATCGACCTGGACGCGGCCCTGGCCGCGCTGCCGTCCGTCAGCCGGGCGGTGGTCTGGCTGCACGACGTCGAAGGCTTTACGCACCGGGAAATCGCGGAATTGATGGGCAGGACGGAAAGTTTCTCGAAATCGCAGTTGGCACGGGCGTACCAGCGGCTGCGTCCGCTGCTGGAGCCGGCCGCCCCCGACGAGGCGGCCGGGCCGGCGGCCACGCGCACGGTGCTGGGTTCCTGCTGACGGGCGATGAGGAGGATCGGACGACGATGACAGCCAGAACAGACGAGCAGGAAGAGACGATGAGCCACGATCTCGACAGGCACGAGCAGCAGCGGCTGCGCCGCTTGCTCCGCGCGTTGCCCGAGACGACGCCGCCTCGCGCCGTGTGGCAGCGGATCGAGGCTCAGGGCAGGGCAGAGGGCCTCCTGTCGCGCCGCCCGCTGTTCTCGCAGGCGTTCTGGCGAGCGGGCGCCGGGCTTGCCGCCGCTGTCGTGCTCGCCGTGCTGGTCATCCCGGCGGCGATGGAGAGCCCGGAACCCCAGGTGTTCCCGACGGAGCCGGACCACGTCGAGCAGGCGAGCTCCGTGCAGCTGAACCCCCTGAACGCGCTGATGGTCGAGTCGCGGCAGTTGGAGCAGGATCTGCGGTCGCTGCCGGGCGAGCCGCAGGTCGTGCGGGCGGGCACGGCGGCCACGATCACGGCGGTCGAGGACCAGATCGCGGCCATCGACTACCGGCTGAACAACATGCCCGTCCGCACGTCGCCCGAACAGATGGAAATCTACTGGCGCGAGCGGGTGAGGCTGATGAACCTGCTGGTGCAGCTGCGGAGCGCCCAGGCGCAGCGCAATGTTTTTTGATGTGACGAACAGCGGACGGGAGCTGGTTGCTGCCGGCCGAACGATCAGGAGTAACAGGAAATGTCGGGCATGAATCACCTCGTAGCGGGAGTCACCGCGTTCACTCTGCTGGCCGCAACGGCGGCGGCCGTTGCCCAGGACGATTCGACCGCTGGCGAGCCGGCAACGGAGCTCGACGAGCGCAGCCTCGAGCGCGAAGCAAGGGCGGCGGAACGCGCGCTCCGCAGGGCGGAGCGGTCTTTCGAGCGGGCGAATCAGGTGGAAGCGCGGGCCGATGCGGGCGTGCACGCCGAGGAAATCGATGCCGAGATGCGGGAGGCGGAGGAGCGGCTGGCGGAGGCCGCGGCCCGCATTGCCGAGCTCAGCACCCGCCGTCTGCCGCAGATCACCTCCTCCATCGTCGACGGTATGCGCGCACACAATCGCGCAATGCTCGGCATCACTCTGGACACGGAAGGCGAGAGGAGTCCCGTGGAAGGCGTGACGGTTGCCGGCGTCACGCCCGGCAGCGCCGCCGCCGAGGCCGGCTTGCAGGCCGGCGACGTCATCACCGCCGTCAACAGCGAGGCGCTCGGCGCCGACACGGACCAGGAAGCGAACGAGAAACTGGTCGATTTCATGGCCGGCGTGCAGGAAGGCGATACACTCGAAATCGAATATCTGAGAGACGGCCGCAGCGACACGGTGGAGGTGCGGCCGCGCCGCATTGGCCACCATTTCCCCTGGCGCGGCCGGCGTCATCCCGCGATGGCGCCGCCTGCGCCGCCGGCGCCCGGTTTCTTTGCTTTCCACGCAGCGATCGGCAGCTGGGGCGACATGGAGATGGTCTCCCTGACGGAAGACCTCGGCCGCTATTTCGGCACCGACAGGGGGCTGCTCGTGGTGCGTGCGCCGGCCGATGAAAACCTCAAGCTGCGCGATGGGGACGTCATCCAGTCGATCGACGGGCGCGAGCCGTCCTCCGTCAGGCACGCAATGCGCATCCTTGCCTCGTACCAGGGCGGGGAGGAGCTGGCCCTCGAGATCATGCGCGAGGGCCAGCGACAGACGCTACGGATCGAGATGCCCGACAGCCGGCAGAGCAGACTGCTGCGGCGCGACTCCGGTGCACCGGTGTTCCGGTTTCGCACGCCCGCGCCTGCCACGCCCTGACGGATAGGGGCTACCGCTCGACCGCGGCAGCGCCGCCGGGCGCCTCTGCTACCATCCGCGCCCATGCGGCCCGGCGACTTCGATTACGAGCTCCCGACCGAGCTGATCGCGCAGTTCCCGGCCGGGGAGCGCCGCGGCAGCCGCCTGCTGGTCGTGGACGGACCGCAGGAACGGCTGCTGGACACCGCCTTCACCGCATTGCCGCAATTTCTGGAGCGCGGCGACCTGCTGGTATTCAACGACACCCGTGTCCTCAATGCCCACCTGACCGGACGCAAGGCGACAGGGGGGCGGGTCGAGATCCTGCTCGAGCGGATTACGGCACCCTCGAAGGCGATCGCGCAGGTGCGCGCCGGAAAGCGCCTGCGAGCGGGGTCGGTCATCCGCCTGGCGGAGGGCGAGTCGGCCACGGTCAACGGCCGCTCCGGCGCGTTTTTCGAGCTCGCGTTCTCGGCGCCCCTGGAGGAGCTGCTGGCGCGCATCGGCGAAGTGCCGCTGCCGCCGTACCTCGGTCGCGAGGCCACGTCCGCCGACCGCGAGCGTTACCAGACCGTCTACGCCCGCCACCCCGGCGCCGTGGCGGCACCGACGGCAGGCCTCCATTTCGACGAGGCGATGCTCGAGGAAACGCAAGGGCTCGGCGCGCGGCATGCCTGGGTCACGCTGCACGTCGGCGCGGGCACCTTCCAGCCGCTGCGGGAGGAGGCACTGGCAGCCGGACGACTGCACCCCGAGCGCGTCCGGGTCGATGCGGCGTGCTGCGAGGCCGTCCGCTCGACGCGGGCCGCGGGCGGACGGGTCGTCGCGGTCGGCACGACTTCCGTACGCGCGCTGGAGGCCGCATCCGCGGGCGGGGAGATCCGGCCGTTCGACGGCGAGACGGATCTCTTCATCGTCCCGGGCTTTCGCTTTCGTTCCGTCGACCTGCTACTGACGAACTTCCACCTGCCGCGGTCATCGCTGCTGATGCTGGTGGCGGCGTTCGCCGGGCGGGACCGTATACTCGACGCTTATCGACATGCGGTCGCCGAGCGCTACCGGTTCTTCAGCTATGGCGACGCGATGCTGATCATTCCGCCCGGCGAGGCATCGCGCGTAGCGGCCACCGCCGGCGCATAGCAACAGGCAACGGAGCGCATCGGTGCGGTTTACTCTCGGCAAGACATCAGGCAGCGCACGTACCGGCGTGCTTGCGCTCGCGCGCGGCAACGTCGCGACGCCGGCCTTCATGCCGGTGGGAACGTACGGCACGATCAAGAGCGTCACGCCTGAAGAAGTCGCGGCATCGGGCGCCGACATCCTGCTTGCCAATACGTTCCACCTCATGCTCCGGCCGGGCACGGAAGTCGTCAGGCGTCACGGCGGACTGCACGGCTTCATGAACTGGCGGCGACCCATCCTCACCGACTCCGGCGGATTCCAGGTGTTCTCGCTCGCCGCGAGGCGCAGGCTCACGCCGGATGGTGTCCACTTCCGCTCGCCCGTGGACGGCGACGAGGTCTTCCTCTCGCCGGAGCGCTCGATGGAAGTGCAACACGATCTCGATGCCGACATCGCGATGGTCTTCGACGAATGCACGCCGTATCCCGCCTCGCTCGGGGAAGCGCGCGAATCGATGCAGCTCTCGCTCGAGTGGGCGGCGCGCTCCCGGCGCCGCTTCGACACGTTACGCGGAAGCGAGGCGCGGGGCGAGGCGCTGTTCGGCATCGTGCAGGGAGGCGTTTACGCGGCCTTGCGCCACGAATCGCTGCAGGGACTCACCGGGATCGGCTTCGACGGCTATGCGGTGGGCGGGCTCGCCGTCGGGGAGCCGGAAGACGAGCGGCTCGCGGTGCTCGAGCATCTCCTGCCGCGCATGCCCGCCGACCGGCCCCGTTACCTGATGGGCGTGGGCACGCCGGTCGACGTCGCCGAAGCAGTATCGCGAGGCATCGACATGTTCGATTGCGTGATGCCGACCCGCCATGCCAGGAACGGGCAGCTGTTCACCTCGCGGGGCGTCGTCAAAATCCGCAATGCCCGATACGGGAGTGACACGGCGCCGCCGGACCCGGAATGCGAGTGCTACACCTGCCGACACTACAGCCTGGCCTATCTTCGCCACCTGGAAAAATGCGGCGAGATGCTGGGGCCCAGGCTGGCGACGCTCCACAACCTCCATTACTACCAGTCGCTCATGCGAAGCCTGCGAGGCGCGATCGAGGCAGGCACGCTCGGTGTTTTCGTGGCGGACTTGAAGCGCCGCTATGCCGGCAGAACCGGCAGCGAGCCGCCGCAGGCCGACGACGGGGAGCCTCGCCGGGCACCTTGAATGCCCCCCGCACCGGCCCCACCTCTGCAATTTTGCGCGGCTCCTGTGCCATAATTGATCGA
>CAZTAE010000136.1:0-5665 GCA_964611535.1 uncultured Woeseiaceae bacterium | reverse complement strand
CATCAGGATCATCCCAACGATTACGAGTCGCCGGCGGAAACACGCCCCGCTTCAAGCCTAACTAACCTGTTGCCCTCACGATTTTCCCCCAACGCTTTTCTTTTGAGTATAGCCGCACTCGAGTGGAAGATCTCAATCTCGCCGAGCTCGAAGGTATAGAGACATGGTGCGCCCCAAGCCGCTGCGGGCTCCCCGTACGATTCGGTAGAAGTATCCAAAGCTCATGTCTTTGGGTGGCACCGTCGAAACGATTGGCGCGATATCAGATACCATTGAGAGCGAGATTCAGCAGTGTGTTCTCGATGTCTATCCGATGGGCATGGAAGAGGTGCGCAAGCATCGAGCGGCAAGATCTCCGGCGGCGGCGTAATCGAGATCGTTCTGGCGAACGGCGTCAGGGTTCGAGTTGGCGCCAATGCCGACGACTGGGTTCTGCGCTGTGTCCTGGCAGCAGTCAAGGAACTGGCGTGATCCAGTTGGCACCAGGAACAACGGTTTATTCGGCGTGCCGGACGACGGACATGCGCAAAGGCTTCAACGGTCTGTCAATGCAGCACGCGTGCGCACAGTCACTGCTACGTCAATGTACCCCTGGAGAGCTTCTTCTCACTGCTCAAACGTGAGCGCGTGAGACGACGCGCCTACAACAAAAGGGGGGAAGCTAACACCGTTATCTTCGATTACATCGAGCGATTCCATAAACGCACACGCAGCTACAGTTACCTGGGCTATTTCAGTCCTGTACAGTTAGAAAACGGGACTACGAGACCTAATTGAATGGTCCGAAAAACTAAGGCCATACCATCTCGCGCCATCCGGACGGAGGTCGCGTCCGCCGCATGAAGCCGCGATTTGTCGGACGCCGGGCGGAGCTGACACGGCTAAGGGAGCTGTTGCGCGAGAGCCGCGAGGGCAACGGTCGACTGGTTACGATCGCCGGCGAGGCCGGCATCGGCAAGACGCGTCTCGCTGCGGAGATCGCGAACGTTGCCACCGATCAAGGCTTCAGCGTGCTGTGGAGCCAGATGATCGAGGACCCGGTGGCGCCGCCGTACACCGCGTGGCTGCTCGGACTGCGCGGCTACCTGCAGCAAGTTGACGATGACACCCTGCGCACGGAGTTAGGCTCCGGCGCGACCTTCGTTGCCGACATTCTGCCGGAACTGCGCGACCGGTTGCGGCTGGCGCCGAGTCATCAGGCCACCGAGAGCGAAGGAGCTGCCCGGTTTCAGCTCTACGATTCCGTGAGCCGGCTGCTGCTCGCGGTCGCCAAACGCCAACCCGTCATGCTGCTGTTCGACAACCTGCACCTTGCGGATCAGTCGTCGCTGTCGCTGCTCGAGTACTTCGCCCGACAGCTGACCCGCAGTGCTGCTCTCGTCATTGCAGCCTATCGTAGCGGCGAGCGCGCTGCAGACAGCCCGTTCGAAAAGACGCTGGCGGCGCTGAATGGGATTGCCGACTCCGAGCAAATCGAGCTTGCCGGACTGACGCGGGATGAAGTCGGCGAGCTATTGCGAACCGCCCTGGGCAAGACCACCCTCACTCTCATCGACACCGTCTACACGCGGGGCGACGGGAATCCGCTGTTCACCTGCCAGGTGGCGACGAACCTGTCGCGGCAACTGGAGGGATCCGGCCGGGCGTCCACCGACGGCGCTCTGGCGATTCCGAATAGCCTGGCCGAAGTCATCGCCGCGCGGCTGGCTACCGTCCCATCGGAGGTTCTCGATGTCCTCCGCAATGCTGCCGTCCTGGGCCGCGACTTCGAGAACGCGCTGCTCTCGCAAGTCTCTGGAACGGACGTTGACGTGACATCGCGATTTATGGAAGAGGCGACCGACTCCGGTCTCGTCGTGTACCTCGGCCCGGGCCGCTACCGTTTCGTGCATGCGCTCTTCCGGGAAACCTTGTACAGCCAGCACTCGTCGGAGCAACGATTGCGCCTGCACCGCGCGGCCGCGACCTGCCTCAGCCAGCGTTATCGGGATGCCGCCGATCCGCCTGTGGCGCAGCTCGCCTATCACTGGTTCGAAGCGTCTCGCGGCAGCTTCGACCCCGAGGCTATCGCCTGGTGTTACCGTGCCGCCAGGGCGGCTATTGCGAAGCGTGCCTACGGCGAGGCCATCGTGCAGATCGAACATGCCCTGGCGCTCATCGACCTGGGCGACAACGAGGATCCGGTACTGCGATTCGAGCTCCTGAGTACGCTCGGCGCGGCACAGTACCAGGCAGGCCAGCAAGGACTCTCCAACCTAGCGTGGCTCAGGGCTGCGTTGCTGGCGCAAGAGCAAGGATGGGCCATTCGACTCGCCAACGCGGTGCTCCAATGGCAATACATTCGCGCCGCGACCGGCCTGTCGCATGGATCCGCGGTGTCACTGCACGACGCGGCGCTAGAGATGCTGCCGGCGGATTCCGATGCCCTGCGCACCCGCGTGCTGGCGTCTAAAGCGCTTGCCTACCGCTACCGCGACGAACACGAGCGGGCCTACGCGACGCTGGACGAGGCGCTTCGGCTGGCCCGGAACATAGGCGATCCAGAAGTCATTTTCGACTGTCTCATCAAGGCATTTTATCTTTTCGCGCCAGCCTACGACGCGCCGACCAGGCTGACCATGCTCGAGGAAGCCGTGACGCTCGCCCCGCACACCGGCCGCGAGGAAAACCTGCTGCTCGCCTCCGCGGCGCTCTTTTTCCCCCTGTCGAGCCTCGGACGGTTCGACGACATGCGCGCGCGCCTGGAAGAGCTGGCTGAGAAGGCTGAGGCGGCTCGGCACAATTTCTGGCGCCAGCTCGTCGCCGGTTTTCGCGTGGAGATAGCCATACTCGAAGGGCGTTGGGGCGAGGCGCTGAAGGTGGCGCAGAGAAGCCTGGAGCAGGGAGCCCTCGAAGGCGCTACCGGCGTCGAGGGCCGCTTCGGATTCCAGGTGTTCACGATCTACCGCGCACTTGGGGCGCTGGACGCCATTGCGCCCTTGCTGTCTCGACTGGCCAACGCCGAGGGCGAAACTCGCACCTGGCTGCCGGGGCTTTGCCTGCTGCGCTGCGAGTTGGGCCAGAAGCCAGAGGCGATCGATGCCTTGGAGCAGCTGGGCGACGTCCGGGAACTGATCCCCGACGATCTTTACGAAACGACACTCGTCTATCTGGCCGATGCCTGTGCCTGGCTCGGCGACCGTACGCGCTGCCGACAACTGTACGACCTCCTGAAGCCCTACCGCGGATACAACCTGACGCTGCTCGGCACCATCGCACACGGCGCTGCCTCCGGCTATCTCGCCAAGTTGGCGCGCGTGCTGCGTCGCGAGGCTGGTGCGAGAGAGCTCTTCGAGGAGGCGCTCAAGCTGAACGCTTCCATGGGCGCGCCGCCGATACTGGCAAGTACCCGAACCGACTACGCCGAACTGCTGTTGACTCGCGACCTGGAAAAGGATCGGGCGCGGGGCAGGAAGTTGTTGTCCCAGGCACGCGCCAGTGCAGACAGGCTCGGTATGCGGACCCTGCTTCGGCGTATCGACGCGCTGGTGAGCGAGGGCGCCACGCAGGACCAACTTTCCAATCGTGAGCTGGAGGTGCTGCACCTGATTGCGGGCGGCGCCAGCAACAAGCGCATTGCCGACCAGCTGCACATCAGCGTGCCGACGGTCGCGACCCACGTCCGCAACATCCTGCGCAAGACGTCAACCCGCAATCGAATCGAGGCCGCCACCTACGCCCGTAGCTGCGGCCTGCTGCCATCCGACTGAGGTCCGAGAAACGCAAATCATCATTTCTGATGATTGGTTTCCGGCAAGCATCTCCCTACGCTGACTCCACCGATCGCCGATCTGCGGAAACGCATCGCCGGACGGCAAACGAGTCGTTTCGACTTCCCGCAAAGCTCTGTACTTGGGAGAGGTTGGCGTTGGGCCAGACTGAAGGGATACGGCGACATACGGTACGACAGTCAAGAGGGAGGAGTCCTCGAATGAACAGTAATTCTATTTTAAAAATTACCATCGGGATATTGCTCATCGCCTGCCAGGTCGATGCGATGGCGAATCCGATAATGGATCGGAACGGGTTACTCGACAGCCTGTCCGGGCGGGCATTCGCGGTCGAGGCCGAGATTGTCTACACGGCCGATCCGGTTGCGTCAGGCTTCGAGGTGGGAGATACCTTCGACAACTGCTACATCTTCGAGGATGACAATGTCTGGATCGATCCACTGTTTCCCGGTCCGGGTGCCGCGGTGCTGGGCGGATGGGTGCAGCACACGGAGGGCCCGAGCCTGCGGTATACGGCAACGATCGTGGACACCGTCCTCAGCGGGCTGCCATTGCTCACGCAAACGGGAATTGTGAGTCCGTCGCGCGGGCAATCGCGGAATAGGCTGATCGCTTACACGACAGTCTGGGCCGGAGACCATCCGTTCGTTGAAGTCGTCTCCCGAGGTAAGGAAGTTCCCATCGAAGACGTGGGGACCGAATGTCCTGCCCATTGAAAGCAGAATCGGCTAGCAGGCCGTCGCCCGACAGGGATATCGGGCCGGCCGGCCTGCACCTTGCTCTCGCCAAGTCGCAGGAGTAGGGTCGGTTGAGGTGGCCTAGAGGGTTTGCAGAACAGATAGGGAGGGACATTCCATGGCCATATTCATGATCGAACGCAACTTTGCTGAACGGCTCAATCTGAGCGCGGACGACGTTCGAGAAGTCAACGAGCTCAATGACGAGATGGGCGTGAAGTGGCTGTTTTCGTTTCTGAGCGCGGACCAGAAGAAGACCTACTGCCTCTACGAGGCGAAGGACGCAGATGCACTCCGGGAACAGGCTCGGACACTCGGCGTTCCGGCCGATGTCATCGTCGAGGTATCGAAGCTCGATCCCCAAGCCATACTCGCGCAGGCATGAGTCCGCGCGCCACGGCAATCACTGCTATGGCATTAACGGCGTGCCGAGCAGCTCGACATGGAGCGGTCCTCCGTCTCCTTCAGGCGCTTCAGCTCCGAGGCGCTCATGCCACCGTACTTTGATTTCCAGTTGTAGTACGTCGCAGCCGAGATGCCGTGAATTTCCTCGTGTCCGGCCGGAAGATTCCGCGGGAGGGCGCGATCATCCTGGCGGTCGGCAAGAGCCGGCAGGAGATCGACGCCATCATCCGCGAAGACCACGAGCACGAATTCGCGGACTTTCGCATCATCGAGTTCCGCGCCAGCCAATGCGCTGACGACTTTTCGGAGCGGATCGCCGGGGGGCGGCAAGGCGCTGAGCGCCAACCTGTACGGCCACCTTGCCGGCATTCTCACGCTCGCCTCAGACGACAAAGCGCAGGTCGATGGCACGGCAGAGTGGCAAACAATGGTAGCGGGGGCGAGCTTTGTATGCAGATTCCGGCCTATAGAGCTTCGCAAAGATCATAGCCGATATCCTAAATGCTTCAAGCGTCATGGGTGTGAGCAAGCTTGAAGCTTTGTCGTTATAGAGGATCAGGAGCGAGAACGCCGCTTTTCAGGGCAACCCAAAGCGAGTCGAATGAAATCGTCAAGTTTTCAAGAGAAATCAACTCTTGCTGGCTGAGCATCTCGGCCAAGCCGAATACTTTGGCGCGCTCCTTTTCGACCGTGGGCTGGATACTACGCGTTTTACCAGGCGTACTCGACGATCAGGCCGAGCAGCGGCAAAGT
>CAZTAE010000135.1:0-5695 GCA_964611535.1 uncultured Woeseiaceae bacterium | reverse complement strand
CGAGAAAGGTCAGAAACGCGTTCATGCCCGCGGCCGCGGAATCGCCGGCGTACTGCGCGATCCTGACCGGACCGCTGAGGTTCTTGGCGGAGACGTCGCCGGTCACCATACCCGCCAACATCCGCAAGGTGAAGCCCGTGGATGTCCAGGTGCGTTCGATCGACTGGCCGATCGCCGCAAACGGCCCGTACTGGCGCATGTACCAGTAATCGCCCGCGCCCCGGTCGATGGCGACGCCCAGAAAACCGATCTCACCCTCGTCCGCCTCCCGGACGCCGAGCTCGACCTCGACGGTCCGCGTCTCGCCGTTACGGACGAGCTCGATGGGCACCGTCTGGCCAGGCCGCGCGGCGACGATGCGCTGCAGGTCGGCAAAGCTCGTCACCGGCTGGCCGGCGATGCCGGTGATGCGGTCACCCTCCGCAATGCCGGCCGCCCCGGCCGGGCCCGTATCGTCCAGGGAGCCGACCACCGCGGGCGGCTGCCACGGCTCGAAGCCGAGGCCTTCGAACAGCAGATCGGGCTCCGTGAGCCGGGCGCTCTGCCCGCCCACCTCCAGCGTGGCGGAGCGTTCGAGTCCGTCCTCGCCTTCGACGACCATCGGCACCCGCCCGTTCTCCACCATCGCGTCCAGCATCGCGACCAGCGCCGTCTCCCAGTCGGTCGCTTCCCGGCCGCCGACGCTGACCAGGCGATCGCCGTAGCGCAGCCCCGCCGCCTCGGCGTAGGAGCCGGGCTCGACCTCCCCGACCGCCGGCTTCAGCGTCGGGATGCCGCTGACGAACAGGACCCAGTACGCCACTGCGGCAAAGGCGAAGTTGAACAGGGGGCCTGCCAGCAGCACCGCAATCCGCGCCGGCACCGGGCGATGGTTGAACGCACGCCCCCGGTCGGCTTCGGGCACGGGACCTTCCCGCTCGTCGAGGAACTTGACGTAACCCCCCAGCGGCAGTGCAGAAATACAGTACTCGGTGCGGTCAGGGCCCCAGACGCGGGTCAGGATCGGCTTGCCGAAGCCGATCGAGAACCGCAGCACCTTCATGCCGCACCAGCGGCCGATCAGGTAGTGACCGAACTCATGCACCGCGACGAGCACGCTGATGGCGACGATGAATGCCAGCAGATTGATTACCACACCACTCATGCGTGAGAGGGACGCTCCATCCCGGTGCTTGTAAGAATGCGCCTGGCCGATCGGCGGACAGCCGCGCCGCAGGCCGTGTCGGAAATGAGACTGGAGGCGCCCGGGGCAGTTCCCGCCAACGCTGCCACTACGGGGATGAACGGGAACTGAACCGTCACGCGTAACCCAGCCAGCCGATCCCGAGGGCGAAGAGCGGCGTCGCCGCGGCCACGCTGTCGATCCGGTCGAGGACGCCGCCGTGCCCCGGGAACAGCTTGCCGCTGTCCTTCAAGCCGGCGTTGCGCTTGAACATGCTGACCGTCAGGTCCCCCACGACGGAAAGCGCCGCGACGGCGAGACAGAACGGCACGATCACCGCAAAATCCACCTCGATCCAGTACAGCCGGGCGACGACCAGCACCAGCAGGACAGCGGCCAGCCCGCCCAGCACGCCCTCCCAGGTCTTGCCGGGGCTGATGCTGGGCGCGAGCCTCACGCGGCCGAAGCGCCGGCCCGTGAAATAGGCGCCGACGTCCGCCGACCAGACCACGACCAGCACGAACAGCAGCACGCCGGGTTTCAGCGAATATAAATAAGTGAAGGCGATGTAGGCAGGCACCATCACGAGCGCGCCGCAGATCCAGGCGACCGGCCGGGCGATGCGCGTCGGGTAAAAAAACGTCCACACCAGGGCCGCGAACCACCAGGCCAGGCCGATCTTGAGGATGATCTCGATCCAGCCCGGCGCAGGCAGCAGCCAGCTGACGAGCGCCAGCAACGCCGCGATGATTCCGACATAGGCGACGCGGCCGGCCATGCCGCCCAGCGACAGGAATCCCGACCACTCCCAGGCGGCCACCAGGATCAGCGCGGCGATGACGACCTTGGCGACGGCGGGCGGCAGCACGAACAGCACCAGGAGGATAATGAGGCCGGCCGCCACGGCGGTTGCCACGCGATGGCGCAGCATCAGCCCACCCCTGCCTGATCACTGGTGTGGCCGTAGCGCCGCTGCCGGCTGGCGTAGGCGAACAGGGCCCGGTCGAATTCCTGCTCCGTGAAGTCCGGCCACAGGCATTCGCAAAAGTACAGTTCCGCATAGGCCAGGTTCCACAACAGGAAATTGCTGATCCTGAGCTCGCCGCCGGTGCGGATCAGCAGATCCGGGTCCGGCACGTCGTGCAGCGCGAGGCCCTCGGCGAAACTCGCCTCGTCGACGTCGGTGGACGTGAGCTCGCCCGCCTCCACGCGCCGCGCCAGCCGCGCCGCCGCCTGGACGATGTCCCAGCGGCCACCGTAAGCCACGGCCACCGTCAGCGTCAGGCCGTCGTTGGCGCGGGTCTGCTTCTCCGCCGCCTCGATCCTGTGCACGAGCTTGGCGGCGAGCTGGCGGCGGGCGCCGATGAACCTGAGCCTCACATTATTACGATGCAGGTCGTCGATTTCCCGTTGCAGGGCCTCGAGGAAAAGCGTCATCAGCGTGCCGACCTCGTCCGGCGGCCGGCGCCAGTTCTCGCTGCTGAAAGCGAACAGGGTGAGATACGACACGCCGCGCCGGGCGGCGGCCTCGACCGTCGTCCGCACGGCCTTCGCACCCGCACGGTGCCCCGCATGCCGGGGCTGGGAGCGCCTGCTCGCCCAGCGCCCGTTGCCGTCCATGATGACGGCCACATGGGCCGGCAGCTTCGGGTCCTGTTGTTTCCCGTCGACTTTCAGTGAATCCCGCACCGTGGCTCAGATTTCCATCAAGTCGCGTTCTTTTTCGGCAAGCACCCGGTCGATCTCGGCGATATGCCGGTCGGTAATCTCCTGAATGGCTTCCTGGCCG
This sequence comes from uncultured Woeseiaceae bacterium, assembly GCA_964611535.1. GTDB lineage: Bacteria > Pseudomonadota > Gammaproteobacteria > Steroidobacterales > Woeseiaceae > IDS-8. The sequence goes on along the minus strand of CAZTAE010000135.1, from coordinate 2,744 downwards.
CGCCGCTCTTCGTCGGCTCCGATCACCTTCTCCTTCAGCAGGTCCTTCAGGTCGCCGAGCGCGTCCCGGCGGATGTTGCGGATGGCGACCCGGCCGCCCTCGGCCTCCTGACGCACCAGCCGGATCATGTCGCGCCGGCGTTCCTCCGTCAGCGGCGGCAAAGGGACCCGAATCACGGTCCCGGCCGTGGCAGGATTCAGGCCGAGGTCCGAGTGCATGATGGCTTTCTCGATCGCCTGCACCATGCTCTTCTCCCACGGCGCGACCGTGAGGGTGCGGGAATCCTCGACGTTGACGTTCGCTACCTGGTTCAACGGGACCTCGCTGCCGTAGTACTCCACGGTGACGTGATCCAGCAGACTCGTGTGCGCCCTGCCGGTCCGGAGCTTCGTGAGCTCCTGCCGCAGCGACTCGACGCTTTTGGCCATCCGCTTCGCGGCGTCCTTCTTGATGTCCTCAAGCACGATCCTCTCCTGCTGTCTCCCGTCCCGCCACCCTCACGCGGTAACCAGCGTCCCGACGTCCGGATCCGTCATCGTCCTGACCAGCGCGTCATCTTCCGTCATGTTGAAAATCCTCAGCGGCAGGTGGTTGTCGCGGCACATGACGATTGCCGTCGCATCCATGACGTTCAGCTTGTCGACCAGGACCTTGTCGAACGACACCGTATCGTACAGCGAGGCGGCCGAGTTCTCTCGCGGATCCGAGTCGTACACGCCGCTGACTTTCGTGGCCTTCAGCAGCACGTCCGCACCGACTTCGATGGCCCTGAGGGCAGCCGCGGTATCGGTCGTGAAAAACGGGTTGCCGGTGCCGGCAGCGAGGATCACCACCCGACCCTTCTCGAGATGCCGCACGGCACGCCGGCGGATGTAGTCCTCGCAGACCTCGTGGATCTGGATCGCCGACATGACGCGCGCGAAGACGTCGATGGATTCCAGCGCATCCTGCAACGCGATGGCATTCATCACGGTGGCGAGCATGCCCATGTAGTCGCCGGTCGCCCGGTCCATGCCCGCCCCGGCAAGTCCGGCGCCGCGGAATATATTGCCCCCGCCGATGACGATCGCGATTTCGATGCCGAGTTCCTGCGTCCGGGCCACTTCGGAGGCGATGCGCTTGAGGACCGGGGGGTCGATGCCGTAATCGGCCTGGCCCATCAGCGCCTCGCCGGAGAGCTTCAGCAATACACGCCGGTAGAGTACCGGGGCGGCACCGCCCACTTCGCCTTTCCGTTCCGTCTCAACCATGCGTCTCGCCCGGCGCCCTGTGCCGTGGGATTCTACCGCATCCGCAGGCGCGGTAGCCGTTTGTCTCGTCTGTTCAAGTGCTTGTCACTCATTCTTTAACCAGGTTCACGACCCTGGCCGCAACCCCAGCGGCGCCTCAGCGGCTGCTCTCGATCTGCGCCATGACCTCTTCGGCGAAGTTTTCCTGCTTGCGCTCGATGCCCTCGCCCACCTCGAAGCGCACGAAGCCGTCGACCCGCGCGCCGGCATCGGCCAGCAGCTTGCCCACCGTCACGTCGGGGTCCTTCACGAACGGCTGCCCGACGAGGGTGATCTCCTGGAGGAACTTCCTGACCCGGCCGCTGACGATTTTCTCGATGATCTCGGGAGGCTTTCCGGACTCCTTCGCCTGCTCGGCGAAGATGCGCCGCTCGTTCTCCAGCACGGACTCCGGCACACCCGCCTCATCGACGCAGAAAGGATTGCTCGCCGCGACGTGCATGGCGATATCGCGCGCCAGTGCGGCGTCGCCGCCGCCCAGGCCGACCAGCACGCCGATGCGCGTGCCGTGAAGGTAACTGCCGAGGTGGTCGGAAGCCTCGAGGCGCGCCAGGCGACGCACGCTGACGTTCTCGCCCACGCGGGCCACCAGCTCCGTCCGCGCTTCCTCGACGGTCGCGCCATTCGGGAGCTTCTCGGCCGAGAGCGCCTCGGCACTATCGGCGCCGGACTCCAGCGCACGCCGGGCCACGGCCTCGGCGAAGGATGCGAAGCCGTCGTCCTTGGCGACGAAGTCGGTTTCCGAATTGATTTCCACGATGGCGGCGCGCTTGCCCTCGCTCGCCACCACGACGCGGCCGTCGGCCGCGACCCGTCCCGCCTTCTTGTCGGCCTTGGCCTGCCCGGATTTGCGGAGCTGCTCGACGGCCCGGTCCAGGTCGCCGCCGGCATCCACCAGCGCCTTCTTGCACTCCATCATGCCCGCGCCGGTGCGTTCGCGTAGCTCTTTTACCATCGATGCGCTAATGGCCATTCCAGGTACCTCTCATGCTGTTCGGTCCAGAAGCCGGCATGAGCCGGCAATGTGCCGCCTCCCGCTGTCGGAGCCGGGGCGGGGGGAGACGGGCGTCCGTCAGTCGTCTTCCGAGCCGGACTCGCCACCCTGGCCGGCGTCCTCCGCCGCGACAGCTGCCGCCGCTTTCTTCGGCGCCTTCTTGCTGCCGCCGGTGGGCTCATCGGCCGCGGCCGGTGTCTCACCGGCTGCTTCCCCGGCAGGCTCGGCTTCCGCGGCGCCCTGCCCCTCCGCGGCGGGCTGCCCCTCCGCGGCGGCCTGTCCCGCCGAGGCAGTTGCCGCTACGCCGGCGGGTGCTGCTGGCGCGCCGGCAGCACCCGCCTCTGCGGCAGCGCCAGCCTCTGCGGCTCCCGCGTCGGCAGGTCCTGCCGGCGCCGGCGTCTGCCGGGCGGCGGCCGGCTTCTTCTTCACGGCGGTCTTTCTCGCGGTTCTCGCCGGGGTCT
>CAZTAE010000134.1:0-5754 GCA_964611535.1 uncultured Woeseiaceae bacterium | reverse complement strand
CACGATCCTGAAAGGCCCTCCCCCCAGCCGCATCCCTGCCGGTGAGGTTGCGGCGCTCATGAATACTGCCGGTTAAGGCTCCTGGCAAGCTGAAGGAAAGGGCGCTTCGGCGCCGTCAGGGCTTGTTTTTCGGGTAGTCGTGGAGGAGGAGGTCGACGGTCGCGCCGGCGCGCAGGTCCCAGTCGCCGGTCTCCACGTTGAACGCTACCAGGCCGCAGGTCGGCAGGTTGTCGGTAACACCGGGCAGGAGCCGGTTGGCGAATTCCGTCAGCCCCGGGTTGTGGCCGACGATCAGGATGCTGTTGAAGGCGTTGTCCTGCTGCGCCAGGAGATCCAGCAGGCCCTCGGTGTCCGCCATGTACAGGGCCTCCTCGCGGTGCAGGAACTCCACGGGGTAGGAAATGGCCCGGGCGATTATCTTCGCGGTCTTCCACGCCCGGACCGCCGGGCTGCTCATGATCAGGGACGGCCGGATGCCGGCCTCGACGATGCGGCTGCCCATCACGGGCGCGTCCCGCTGCCCGCGCCGGCTCAAGCCGCGCTCGCGATCGCTCGCGCCGGTTCCCGACCAGTTCGATTTGGCGTGGCGCAGGATCGTGAGGGTCTTCATCGCTCGAACGGTGCTTGATGCCGATAGGTTCCAGGGGCGTTACATCATACCCGTCTGCAGACGGGCCTCCTCGGACATCATGCTCGCGTTCCACGGCGGGTCGAAAACCAGCTCCACCCGCACGTCGCCGACAGTCGGCACCACGCCGATCTTCTCCTGCGCATCCGCCACCAGGAACTCGCCCATCCCGCAGCCCGGAGCCGTGAGCGTCATGTCCACGTCCACCGAGCGCTGGCCGTCGGGTTGCTGCTTCACCTCGCAGCGATAGACCAGTCCCAGGTCCACGATGTTGATCGGGATTTCCGGATCGTAGCAGGTCTTCAGCTGCTGCCAGATCACTGCCTCGATGTCCTTGTCGGTCGGATTCTCCGGAACGGCGGGCGGCGGGACGGGCTCCTTGCCCAGCGCGTCCGCGTCGGCGCCCGCAATGCGGAACAGGTTTCCTTCGACGAAGACCGTGAAGCTGCCGCCGAGCGCCTGCGTGATGAACCCGCTGGTGCCTTCTCGCAGCGTGACGGTTTCACCGGCGGGAATGATCACCGCGCTGACGTCCCGGGCGAGTGAGAACGGTTCGTGTGCGTGTCCGAACATGCCTACTCCGTGGATACGGGCTTGTGCCGTTGGCGCAATGCCGAATTGAGCGCGTGCCAGGCGAGAGTTGCGCATTTGACCCGCGACGGAAAATCCCGCACGCCCTCGAGCGCCTGCAGCTTGCCGAGCTCGACGCCGGGATCGGCGTCGGCTTTGCCGCCGTCCGTCAGGCGCTCGACCATGGCCGCGAAGTACTCGAGCGCGCGCTCGGCACTGAGGCCGATGACCGTCTCCATCAGCAGGGAAGCCGACGCGACCGAGATCGCGCAGCCGGAGCCCTCGAAGCGGGCATCCGCGATCCGGCCCTCGCCGTCGAGCGTGAAATACATATTGAGCTTGTCCCCGCACAGCGGATTGATGCCCTGCGCGGTGTGCGTCGCGCCCTCCAGCGTGCCGAAGTGCCGCGGACGCTTCGCGTGATCCAGGATCAGCTCCCGGTACAGGTCGCGAAGCTCGTCGTTGCCGTCCAGCGCCTGCGTCATGCGAATACGCTCCTGGCCTTGTCGAGGGCCTCCACCAGCCGGTCGACGTCCTCGCGGTTGTTGTACAACGCGAGCGAGGCGCGGGCGGTGCCGACGACGCCGAAAAACTCCATCACCGGCATGGCGCAATGATGGCCCGTGCGGATCGCGACGCCTTCGTGATCGAGGACCGTGCCCAGGTCGTGGGGATGGATCTCGCCCAGCATGAACGACTGCACGCTGGCCCGGTTCCGGGCGGTCCCCAGGAGGCGGATGTCCTCGACCGCGGCGAGCTTCTCCGTGAGATAGCCGAGCAGCTCCCTTTCGTAGCGCGCCACCCGTTCCATGCCGGCCGAGCGGAGGTATTCGACTGCCGCGCCGAGTCCCACGGCGCCGGCGATGTTCGGCGTGCCGGCCTCGAACTTGTACGGCAGCTCGTTGTACGTGGTGCCGTCGAAGCGCACCTCCAGGATCATGTCGCCGCCGCCCTGCCAGGGCGGCATGGCGTCCAGCAATGTCTCCCTGCCGTACAGCACGCCGATGCCGGTGGGGCCGAACATCTTGTGGCCGGAGAAGGCGTAGAAGTCGCAGCCGAGCCGCTGTACGTCGACCGGCATGTGCGGCACGGCCTGCGCGCCGTCCACCAGCACCGGAATCTCGTGCCGGTGTGCCGCCTCGACGATCTCGGCGACGGGCAGGACCGTGCCGAGGGCATTGGATACGTGGGCGATTGCGAGCAGCTTGACCCGCGCGTCCAGCAACCCCTCGAGTGCGCCGGCCTCCGGTTCGCCGTCCCGGTTGATCGGGCAGACCACCAGCTCCGCGCCCGTCTGCTCGCACACGAGCTGCCAGGGCACGATGTTGGAATGGTGCTCGAGGTGCGTAATGACGATCCGGTCGCCCGGGTTCAGCCGGGGCCGGGCGTAGCTCTGCGCGACCAGGTTGATTGCGGCCGTCGTGCCGGAGGTGAACACGACCTCCGACCGGCTGGTCGCGTTGATCAGGCCGACGACGGCATCGCGTGCACCCTCATACGCCTCCGTTGCTCGCTGGCTCAGCGTGTGCACTCCGCGGTGGACGTTGGCGTGGCTGTGCCGCTGGTATTCGGCCATTCGGTCGATCACGGCGGCCGGCGGTTGCGACGATGCCGCGCTGTCGAGATACACGAGCGGCCTGCCGTTGACCTCCTGCGCCAGGGCAGGGAAGTCGTCCCTCAGCCGTTCGATGCCGCCTTCGTGCAACTCCGCTACCTTCTTCGTCGCTGTCGTCATTGTTCCGATCCGTCTACCAGTTGGCGCAAACGCTCTTCCACGACTGCCTCGACGTAGTCTCTCGCGCCCGGCACCGCCGTCCGGCCGACGATCGCCGCCGCGAACGCTCGCGTGAGCATGCGGGCAGCCTCGTCCGGGGAGAGGCCACGCGAGCGCAGGTAGAAGAGCGCGGTTCTGTCGAGTTGACCCACAGTGGCGCCGTGGCTGCACTTGACGTCGTCCGCATAGATTTCGAGCTCCGGCTTGGTGTCGATCTCCGCCTTGTCCGAGAGGAGCAGGTTGTGGTTGGCCTGCTGCGCGTCCGTACCGTCGGCACCCGCGTGCACGATGGCCTTGCCGTTGAACACGCAGTGCGCGCGGTCGTGCAGTATGCCGCGGTATTCTTCGGAGCTGACGGCCGGCCCGGTCCGGTGGTCGATGCGCGTGTGGTTGTCGATATGCTGGTCGCCGCCGGCGGCGTACAGCCCATGGAGGCTCACGCTCGCCCGTGGCTCGGCGATATCGACGGCGATGTCGTTGCGCACCAGCCTGCCGCCCGTGTCGAACGCCGTGTGCCTGAGAGCGGCTCCCTGTGCGAGGCGCGCGGACAGTCGGCCAACGGAGTAGTGCTCCTCGTGCCGCCGCTGGATGCGCACGAAGTCGACCGACGAATCCCTCGCCAGCCGCAGTTCCGTCACCGAATTCGCGAAGTGCTCGCCGCTCCCGAGGGACGCGTGATGTTCGACGATTTCGAGCTTCGCCTGTTCCGCGGCGTCGATGACGATGCGCGCCTGGCTCACGGCCGGGCCGTTGTCCGCGTCGTCGATCAGCAGCAGCGCGATCGGCTTGTCCAGGGCCGCATTCGGCCCGATGCGGATGCGCAGCGCGTCACGCAGCAGTGCGATGTTGAAGCGCGACAGCGGGTCCTCCGTCATGTCGGACACCAGGGCCTCCACCGCGCCGCCGGCGGCCATCGACGATACTTCGAGCCCCGGGAGTTCACGCTGCTCGAGTGCGGCGATGGAGGCGGGATCGACCATGCCGTTCGCGATCACCAGCCAGTGGGCGTCGATGCGTGCGGCGAGATCCGCGGCATAGTCCCGCGCCGCGTTGCTGATGTCTCCGGGCGCGCGGGCGCCCGTGTCGCTGAGCCAGCGGTTGCTGAGCTCGACGGCCGGCTTCAGGTTGGTGTATTTCCAGTCTTCGTGGCGCACGGACGGGAAGCCGGTTTCGGCGAAGCGCGCCAGCGCCTCGCGCCGCGCCGGCTTGAGCGCGTCGTCGGGCAAGCCCGCGACTGCCCTTTCGAGCAGTTCGGTGTCGACGGTGGCCGGCGTCATGCGCTGACCGCCTCCCGCAGCCAGTCGTAACCCTTTTCCTCGAGCTCGAGCGCCAGCGACTTGTCGCCGGAGCGGACGATCCGCCCGCCGGTCAGCACGTGCACGTGGTCCGGCTCGACGTAGCCCAGGAGCCTCTGGTAGTGCGTGACGAGCACGATCGCGCGCTCCGGGTCGCGCAGCCGGTTGACGCCTTTGGCGACCGACTTCAGGGCATCGATGTCGAGGCCCGAGTCGGTCTCGTCGAGGATGGCGAGCTTCGGCTCCAGCATCGCGAGCTGCAGAATCTCGTTGCGCTTCTTTTCGCCGCCGGAGAAGCCTTCGTTGACGCCGCGGTTGATGAGGCTCTGCTCCATGCCGAGCAGGGACATCTTCTCCCGCGCCTGTTGCAGGAATTCGAACGCGTCCATCTCCGGCAGTCCTGCGGCCGCCCGCCTGGCGTTCACCGCGGCCTTGAGCAGGTAGGCGTTGGTTACGCCCGGGATCTCGACCGGGTACTGGAAGCCGAGAAAGATTCCGGCACGCGCGCGGTCCTCCGGGTCCTGCTCGAGCAGGTCCTCGCCCAGGTAGCGGACCGTGCCGCCGGTTACGACGTAGTCCTCGTGGCCCGCCAGCACCAGGGCGAGCGTGCTCTTGCCCGAGCCGTTGGGGCCCATGATGGCGTGGATTTCGCCGGGGTTCACGTTGAGCGTGAGTCCCTTCAGGATCTCGCTTCCGTCGATCTCCACGCTCAGGTTGTCGATTTCAAGCATGCTCTTGGATTCCTCGTGCTTATCCGACCGCGCCTTCCAGACTGACATTCAGCAGGTTCTGCGCCTCGACCGCAAATTCCATCGGCAGCTCGCGGAAGACCTCCTTGCAGAAACCGTTGACGATCATGTTCACCGCATCCTCTTCCGAGATGCCGCGCTGGCGGCAATAGAACAGCTGGTCGGCCGAGATCTTCGACGTGGTCGCCTCGTGTTCGATCTTCGCCGTCGGATTCCTCGCCTCGATATACGGGAAAGTGTGGGCTCCGCACTCCTTGCCGAGCAGGAGCGAATCGCATTGCGTGTGGTTGCGCGCGTTAACGGCCTGCGGCATGACTCGCACCAGCCCGCGATAGGCGTTCTGCGCGCGGCCCGCTGAGATCCCCTTGGAAACGATCGTGCTCCGCGTATTCCGGCCGATGTGGATCATCTTGGTCCCGGTGTCTGCCTGCTGCCGGTTGTTGGCGACGGCGACGGAGTAGAACTCGCCGACCGAGTTTTCGCCCCGCAGGATGCAGCTCGGGTACTTCCAGGTGATGGCCGAGCCGGTCTCGACCTGCGTCCAGGAAATCTTCGAGTTGGCACCGCGGCAGTCGCCGCGCTTGGTGACGAAGTTGTAGATGCCGCCCTTGCCCTCTTCGTCGCCGGGATACCAGTTCTGCACGGTGGAGTACTTGATCTCGGCGTCCTTCAGGGCCACGAGCTCGACCACGGCCGCATGCAGCTGGTTCTCGTCGCGCATCGGCGCGGTGCAGCCCT
>CAZTAE010000133.1:0-5873 GCA_964611535.1 uncultured Woeseiaceae bacterium | reverse complement strand
ACAAGGACCGCGGCGGCAAGTACCAGGGGCAGCGAGGCGTCACGCTACCCAAAGCTTGAGGTGGGTTGGAATCATCCATGAACGGGTTGCGGGAGTCGCAGGCGCAGCCTCGCCCGGGGGGAAGTCTTTCAGGAACGCCGTGAACCCGTCCATGGGGGCTTCGGGGAAAACATCCCTGTTTTCCACGATCCTGAAAGACTTCCCCCCGGACAAGGCTCCGCGCATGGCGTATGGCGTTCATGGATGATCCTTATCTATTGTCGCGGTACAGCAGTGGCTGGTCGAGTCGGCGGCTGTCGAGGTGGACGTGGTCGTCGTGCAGGGATATTCGGCCGGCGGCGACCAGGGCGGCGGCCTCCGGGTAGATCTTGTGCTCGAGGGTGAGGACGCGGGCGGCGAGGGTTTCTGGAGTGTCGTCCCGGAGGACGGGCACGCGGCCCTGGATGATCGGTGGGCCGGCGTCGAGCTCCTCGGTGACGAAGTGGACGGTGCAGCCGTGCCAGGCGTCGCCGGCTTCCAGCGCGCGCCGGTGCGTGTCGAGGCCGGGGTATTTCGGCAGCAGGGACGGGTGGATGTTGAGGATGCGGCCGCGCCATCGCGCGACGAAGGCGGGGGTCAGGATGCGCATGAAGCCCGCGAGGAGCACGAGGTCGGGCCGGTAGCGGTCGAGGGTTGCGGACAGGGCGGCGTCGTAGGAGTCGCGGCCGGCGTGATCAGCGGCGGCGACCACTTCGGTGGGGATGTCGGCACGGCGCGCGCGCTCGAGGCCGTGGGCTTCGGGGCTGCTGCTGAGGACGACGGCGAGCTCGAGGTACAGGTCGCCGGACGCCGTCGCGTCGATGAAAGCCTGCAGGTTCGTGCCGCCGCCCGAGATCAGCACCGCGGCGCGGGTCTTGCGCCCCGGTTCCGTCAAACGTACCGGACCCCGTCGCCGGGGGTGACCTTGCCCAGCCGCCAGGCCGTCTCGCCGTGCCCGCGCAGAAGGTCGAGGGCCACCTCCGCCTGTCCTTCATCGACGATCACGGCCATGCCCACGCCGCAGTTGAAGGTGCGGCGCATCTCGTCGGGGGCGATGCGGCCGGATTGGGCGAGCCAGTCGAAAAGCGGTCCCGGTCGCCAGCTGTTGACGTCGATCTCCGCGGAGAGCCCGGCGGGCAGGATTCGCGGCAGGTTGTCCGTGATGCCGCCGCCGGTGATGTGGGCGAGCCCCTTCACCGCGACCTGTTCGATCAGTGCCAGCACCGGCTTGACGTAGATGCGCGTCGGCGCGAGCAGCCGCTCCGCCGCCGGCTGGCCGTCGATGAATTGCCGGGGGGCCACTTCGAGGATGCGGCGTATCAGCGAATAGCCGTTGGAATGCGGGCCGCTGGAGGCCAGGCCGAGAATCGCATCGCCCGGGGCGATCGTCGCACCGTCGATGAGCCTGCGGCGCTCGACCGCGCCGACGCAGAAGCCGGCGAGGTCGTACTCGCCGGGACCGTACATGTCCGGCATCTCGGCGGTTTCGCCGCCGATGAGGGCGGCTCCGGCCTGCTCGCAGCCCTGCGCGATGCCGGCGATCACCGAGGCGGCGACGTCGACGTCCAGGCGCCCGCAGGCGAAGTAGTCGAGAAAGAACAGGGGCTCGGCGCCCTGCACGAGCACGTCGTTGACGCACATCGCCACGAGATCGATGCCGATCGTGTCGTGACGCCCGAGCGTCTGCGCGAGCTTGAGCTTGGTGCCGACGCCGTCGGTGCCGGAGACCAGCACCGGTTCGTCGTATTTGTCCGGGGGCAGGGCGAACAGGCCGCCGAAGCCGCCCAGTCCGCCGAGGACTTCCTTGCGGGCCGTCCGCGCGACCATCGGCCGTATGCGTTCGACGAGGGCTTCGCCCGCGTCAATGTCGACGCCGGCATCCTTGTATGTCAGTGGCTTGAACGTCATAGTCGCCCGCTTGGCAGCCGTCGGACCGGCGAGCCAGCCGGCAGGGCCGCTGGCAATGCCGGCAAGGACGATATAATAGAGACTTCGACCACGCTTGGGCAGATGAATGACAATGGCTTTGACTCCAGGCGTTGACGGCGTCGACCTCCGGCACGGGCCCCGCCTGGCGGTTTTGTGCCTGGCGGCTGTGCTCGCCCTGGCGCTGCCCGCCGCGAATCTCGAAGCCTTCGACGAGCAGGACCTGTATACGGCCCGGGTGCCGATAGACCCCGCGGACCCGGCTGCGCGGGAGGCGGCCTACGATGCCGCGCTGGCGCAGATCCTCACCCGCATCACCGGTGCGAGGGCGGTGCTGAGCCCGGAGCAGATCGAGGAGTGGTTTCCCGATCCGGCCCGTTATGTGCTGCAGTACCGGCCGGGCGAGGACGACACGCTCCGCGTCACGCTCGACGGTGCCGCAATCGAAAACGTGCTGCGCCGGCACCGGCAGACGGTCTGGGGAAGCAACCGGCCCCTGACCCTGGTGTGGCTGGCCGTCGACTGGGGTCAGGGCGAGCGCGAAATCGTCGGCGCCGACGATCCCGAGCGCACGGCGGCCGAGGGCCGCTCGATAGACCGCAACCGCTTGCTCAGGGAACGCATCCTCGAGGTGGCTGCCGAACGGGGCGTGCCTGTTGCTTTTCCGATTCTCGACGCCGAAGAGCTCCGCACGGTGCACTTCAGCGACATCTGGGGCGGGTTCAACGACACGTTGCTGCAGGCGTCACGGCGTTACGGCGCGGACTCCGTGCTGGTCGGACGCATCCGTCCCGACGTCGCCCAGGGCAACCGCTGGTCCTACTACTTCGGCGACGAGCGCCGGGAATGGACGGGGCAGCCCGAAGAGGTCGTCGACCTTCTGGCGGACACGCTGGCCGATCGCTTCGCGGTTGCGGGCGATGCACAGGTCGATACCATCGATCTCACCGTGTCCGGTATCGATTCGGTCGCGGCGTACGGCGCCGTGCAGCGTTACATCGAGGAACTGGACATGGTCCAGCATGTCGCCATCGACGCCGTGAGCGGAGATACGATCCGTTACCGGCTCGCGGCGCACGGGGGAATCCAGCGCCTGCAGCGGGCGCTCGATCTCAACCGCAGGCTGGAGCCGGCCGGGATGTTCGCCGCGGCAACGACAACCGCGACCAGGGAACTCCACTACCGCTGGCGCCCGTGAAGCCGTCAGAAGTCACATAACAACAGAGAACCACAGCATGTCCCTACGCTGGCTGCCGAATGCCATTTCGCTGCTGCGGATCGGTCTGGTCGTTCCCATACTGTTGCTCATCATCGACGCGAGGTTCGACTGGGCGCTCGTGTTGCTCATCGTTGCCGGCCTCTCGGACGGCATCGACGGCTACATCGCCAAGCGCTTCGACTGGCATACCCGGCTCGGGTCGTTGCTCGACCCCGCGGCCGACAAGATACTCGTGGCCGCTACGTTCGTCACGCTGGTCTATACCGGACTCGCGCCGCTTTGGCTGGCGGCCGTAGTGATCCTGCGCGACGTCGTCATCGTGGCCGGCGTCATCGTCTACCATCTCGTCGTCGGCCCGATGGACGGCGAGCCCAGCCGCATCAGCAAACTGAACACGGCGCTCGAGCTCCTGTTCATCGTCTGCGCGCTGGCGCGCGCCGCCTTCGCCTGGCCGCCCGAGGCCGTTGTGATCACCGTGGGTGCTGCCGTGCTGGTCACGGTCGTCGTCAGCGGTATCGACTACGTCTGGTCCTGGACACGGCAGACGAGTCCGCACCTGTCGAGGGACTGATGCCCGCGCGCCCGGATTCGGCCTCCGGGCAGCTGGCGCTGCCCCTCAGGCTGGCGGATCACGCGGTGTTCGACAGTTACTGGGCGCCGCCGGACGACACGCTCGTCGCCTTCCTGAAGCGCCTGGCCGCCGAAGAGGAGGAGGGCGGCTGCTGGATCTGGGGCCCCGAAGCGACCGGCAAGACGCATCTCCTGCAAGCGGTGTGCGACCGGCTGGGAGACGAGGCCATTTACCTGCCCCTCAAGTTGCTCGCGGACTCCGGCCCCGCCGTGCTGGACGGGCTCGCCAGCCGCCGTTGCATCTGCCTCGACGACGTCGATGCCGTGGCGGGGCAGCCGCCCTGGGAAGAGGCGCTGTTCGGCCTGCTGAACGAGCTTGCCGACCGGCGCGGCATCGCGGTGGCTTCGGCGCGGGGCGCGCCGCGGGAGAGCGGCGTCGTGCTCCCGGACCTGAAGAGTCGCCTGAGCCGGCTTCCCGCCTTCCATCGGCGCCCGCTCGCGGAGGCCGAACGGGTCGCCGCGCTGCAACTGCGGGCCCGGCACCGGGGCCTCGAGCTGCCGGAGGAAACGGCGCGTTACATGTTGCGCCGCAGCCGGCGCGATATGGCGAGCCTCTACGCGGCGCTCGATCGGCTCGACGTGGAATCCCTCAAGGCCCAGCGGCGCCTGACGATTCCGTTCGTGCGGGAGGTGCTGCGCCGGTTGTGACCCCGCAGTGGCCGGCGGTTCGTACCGCCGGCGGCAGGCATTGCGCGCGGCGTCATTCCGCCTGCTGCAGTTTCCGGCTGATGGAGGCGACACGCCTGCCCAGCAGGCGGGCAAGCGTCTTTTCGTCCCCGGACAGGGCGTCGCCTGCGCGATTCCAGGTGACGTGGCTCGCACCGTAGGGCGTGCCGCCGGTGGTCGTCTTCGATAATGCCGGTTCGGTGTAGGGGACACCGACGATCAGCATGCCGTGATGCAGCAGCGGAATCGCCATGCTGAGCAGCGTGGTCTCCTGCCCGCCGTGCAGGGTCGAGGTCGACGTGAACAGGCCGGCGGGCTTCCCGCACAGCGTGCCGCCCAGCCACTCGCTGCCCGTGCCGTCCAGGAAGTACTTCAGGGGAGCCGCCATGTTGCCGAAGCGGGTCGGGCTGCCCATGACCAGTCCGGAGCACTCGGCCAGGTCGGCGCGGGTGGCATACGGTGGGCCGGACGCGGGGACCGCGTCCTCGACCGCCTCGCAGACGGCGGATACCCCCGGCACGGTCCGCAGGCGGGCCGACATGTCGGCCACGGAATCGACGCCGGCGCAGACCTCCCGGGCCAGTCCTTCCGTCGAGCCTTCGCGCGAGTAATAGAGGACCAGTATGTCGCTCACATCATCGCCGCGTCGTCAGCAAATCCAGGACGTTTTCCGGTGGCCGGCCGATGACGGCGGCGGGGCGGTCTTCGTCGACGACGATCGGACGCTGCAGTGCGGCAGGGTTTCGGTTGAGCCACGCGGCGAGCGTTTCGTCGTCGTGCGGGTTCGGCAGTCCGCCGGCCTGCTCGGCGTCCTTCGGACGCACGAGATCCTCGACCGGCTTGCCGAGCAGGTCGGCGAGCCGCAGGATCGTGGCCGGATCCGGCGCCGCGCGCAGGTATTCCACGATGCGCGGCTCGATGTGGTGTTCCTTCAGTAACTCCAGCGTTTTCCGGGACTTGGAGCATCGGGGGTTGTGATAGATCGTTACGTTCATGGCGTGCTCGTGCCGTAGTCACAGCGGGGGGCAGGAAGTGTCACGGGCCACGGGCAAAATCTCAAGTAGGCCGCGACGCCTCTTCCGTCGATGGAGCCGTGAGAGGGTCCTGCCTGCGAAGTTATGCCGGGTGTTCAACGCGCTGCCTGCCGTGCCGCCACGTTGCCGCTGCTTGACTGCCGTATACACCGCTTGCTAGGTTTGATTGGTGCGCACTCGGACAGCTGGCATGACACACGGTCGCATGAAGGGCGCCCCCGGGCGCGGCGTTGCGCTCCTGATTCTGGTCTTTCTCGCTTCCTGCGGCAGCGGTCCCCCCGTACAGGAGATGAGCGATGCCCGGCAGGCGATCGCCGTGGCTCGTGAGGCCGGTGCCGAAGAACGGGCGGCCGAACAACTGCGGGATGCCGAGGCACTGC
>CAZTAE010000132.1:2140-5888 GCA_964611535.1 uncultured Woeseiaceae bacterium | reverse complement strand
ATGTTCGCGAGCGGCAGGTCGCTCGTCCCGCGCACGTAGCGTTCGAAGAAACCGGAGAGGTCGAGGCCGGTAACGGAAGCGGCGACCGACTCGAGGCCACGTTCCGGCATCCCCTCGCCCGTCTCGCCGTAACGCCGCCAGCATTCCCGCATCACCGTGTCCAGCGAATGCTCGCCGTCGCTCTCGCGGCGGATGGTGAGATCCAGCGCCAGCGCGATCAGGGAACCCTTGGTGTAGTAGCTGACGATAGCGTTGCTCGAGTTCGCGTCCGGCTTGTAGAACTTCGTCCACGCGTCGAAGCTCGATTCCTCGACGCTCTGGCGAAAGCGGCCGCGGCCGCGGATGACGCGCGTGATCGTCTTCGCCAGCAGCTCGAGGTAGCTCTCGCGCGTGATGAGCCCCGCCCGCTGCAGTGTCAGGTCGTCGTAGTAGGAGGTGATGCCCTCGAACACCCACAGCAGACCGGTGTGCGCTTCGGCACGCAGATCGTAGGGCGTGAAGCGCTCGGGCTTCATCCGCTTGACGTTCCAGAGGTGGAAGTACTCGTGGCTGCACAGCCCGAGGAACTTGCGGTAGCCGTTCCTGACCCCGGTCTCGCCGCGCACCGGAAGGTCGCCGCGGCTGCAGACGAGGCTCGACGACCAGCGGTGCTCGAGACCGCCGTACCCTTCCGGTATCACCAGCAGCAGGAAGACGTAACGGTCGAGGTCCGCCGGCTTGCCCAGGAGCTCCATGTGCTGCCCGCAGAGCCGCGCCAGGTCGTGACAGATGCGCGACATGTCGACGCGCCGATGGCCGCGGACGGCGATCGTGTGCGGGACGCCGCCGGCTTCGAACTCGCCGATCAGCAGGTCGCCCATCTCGACGGGGTGGTCGATGAGGTCGTCGTAGCCGTCGGCGTGGTAGGTACCGAAGCCGTAGGGCTCGGCGTCGCGGCGGCGCATCGACGTTACCACGCGCCAGTCGGCGCCTTTCGGTCTCGGCGGCGCGCAGATCTCGAGCTCGACGGGCCGCCTTTCGTGGCCGACCACCTGGGGAAAGACGCAGGGGCCGTTGAAGAAGGCGTGGGTCGTATCGAGGTGCGCACCCCGCACGCTGAGGTCGTAGGCGTAGATCTCGCAGGTGAGGGTGATCGCCTCCTGGCACGGCTCGGCCTGCCAGCTGCTCTTGTCGACCTTCTCGAGCGCAATGTCGCGGTCGGCCGCCTGCGCCCTTATCGAGACGACGTTCCGCGCGAAGTCGCGGATCAGGTAGCTGCCCGGTATCCACGCCGGCAGCGAGAACCGCTGCCCGGCCGGATCGGGCTCCGGAACCGTCACGGACACCTCGAAGAGGTGCGCCCCCGGGTCCTTCGGCACGATCAGGTAGCGCAGCGGGACAGTCATGGCCGGTAGGGCTTCCCTGCGTCCGTCACTGGGCCCCCTGCTCGTACTCGGGCTCCCGCAGCTTGAGCGTGAGGCACTTCGCCGAGCCCCCGGCTTTCAGGAACTCGGAGAGGTCGATCTCGTGCACCTTGAAGCCGGCGAGCATCAGGCGCGCCTTGAGCGGATCGGAGGCGGTGTGCAGGAACACCCGGTCGCCCAGGTTCACGGCGTTGCAGGCGAAGTTGCCGGCGTCGGTCGTGTCGACGACGATGCGCTTGTGCGGCGGAATGCGGCTCTCGATCGCGATGCGCGAGTCGAAGTCGAAGGCCGGCGGGTGGTACATCAGGAAGCCGTCGGTCAGCGGACAGAAGCAGGTGTCGATGTGATAGAAGCGCGAATCGGTGAGGCGGATGGAGAGGAGCTCGATCCCGAAGAAGCGGCGGATCTCCTCGTGCGCCTCGATTTCCGTGCGAAAGCCGTACCCGGTCCACAGCCACGGGCCGCCGCGGTCGAGCAGGCAGTCGCCGGCGCCCTCGAATCCGATGTTCTCGTCGAGATCGAGCAGCTCGAAGCCGTGGTCGCGAAACCACTTCTTGAAGTGCGGCTCCTCGGGGCGCCGCTCGTGCGGCATGAAGTGACTCGCCACCGCCTTGTTGCCGTAGACGACACCGGCGTTGGCGGTGAAGACCATGTCCGGCAGGTCCGGCTGCGGATCGATCGTCACGATGTCGGCGTGCTCGGCGAGCGCCTCCCGCAGCGTCAGCCACTGCTTTCTGGCGAGCTCGATGTCGAGCGAGCCCTCGTGCCCCGCCATCCACGGGTTGATGACGTACTCCACCGTGAAATAGTCCGGCGGGCACATGAGTATCCGGTCGCGGAACCTGGCCATCCCTGGATTCATCCTGTCCGGGGCAGATGAATCTCGGCCAGCATGCAGCGCACGCTGCCGCCGGCCGAGCGTTCGATGTTGTCGATAGGTGCGCTGATTATCGCACCGTTGGCCTCGAGCCTGGCCCGCTGCCTGTCAGTCAGCGACGCGAGCGCTCGTCCCGACATCGCCACCACGCGGCCGCCGTCGGCGGAACGAAGCTCCAGCAGGTTGCCGGCGAAGGCGTTGAGCTGGTCGAACGTGAGTGGCAGCACCTCGTGTCCGGATGTCGCGAGGCTCTCGAGCACCGCCGTGCGCTGATCGCGGCGCGGCAGCGCCTCGTCGCAGATGACGGCCATCTTCTCCCCGACGTTCATGAGCACGTTGGTGTGGTAGATCGGTGCGCCGTCCTGGTCGACGGCGTCGAACGCGATCACTTCGTAGTCCAGGCGCTGCGCGAACTCGCCGAGGGCATCGAGGTGCGTCCGCGACGAGAGGCAGGCGTAGGCGACGCGGTTGACGCGGTCCAGCACCAGGCTGCCCGTGCCCTCGAGGAAGTGCCCGTCCCGCTCGTGGTGCGTCAGGTCGACGACCTCGCGCACGAGAAATCCGTGCTCGCGGGTGAGCGATTCGATGATGTCCTGCCGCCGCTCCGTCCGCCGGTTGGGCGCCTCCATCGGGTAGAGGACCACGGTGCCGTCGGCGTGAAAGCTGACCCAGTTGTTGGGGAATATCGCGTCGGGCGTGTGCGGCTCGGGCGTGTCGTCGAAGGCGCAGACCCGGACCCCGGCCTCCGCCAGCGCCGTCCTCAGCCCCTCGAATTCCTCGAGCGCGGCCGCGTGCTGCTCCGCGGGCGGCACGGGCGTCTTGCCCTGGAAGCGGTTGGATTCGGCCGTCTGCGGATTGCTCTCGAAGCGCGCCGGCCGGATCATGAGCACCGCCGGAGCCAGTTGTGATTCCCGCTCCGGGGTCATATCGTTGAGCGCCTGTCGCGTCGTGAAAACGGCATGGACAGGAGCTTGCCCCCGACGGGGGACGAAAACAAGCGAGGCTCTATGGCGAACAACGGAGGGGGTTTCGAGCGTTTTCTCGGCGCCCTGAAGCAGCCCGCCTGGCTCAGTTTCGTCTGGTTCGGCATGACGGCGGGCATCTCGCTGCTGGAGACGCCGGTCAAGTTCACGGCGCCGCTCATCACCCGGGAAGTCGCGCTCGACGTCGGCCGCGTGGTCTTCGCGGCGCTCAACCGGGCGGAGATCATCGCGCTCATCCTGCTGCTGGTGCTCGTGCGCGTCTCCGGCCGCAGCCGGCAATTGCTCGCGCCGGCTTGCCTCCTCGCCCTTATCGTCATCGCGCAGTCGGTCTGGCTGCTGCCGGAATTGTCGGAGCGGGCGCGCCTGATCGCACAGGGGCTGGAGCCCGGGCCGTCGGTCGTCCACGGGGCGTATTCGGTGCTCGAGCTGGCCAAGCTCGTGCTGCTCCTGTACGTCGGCTTCCGCTCGATGACGACACCCGCGCC
>CAZTAE010000132.1:0-2040 GCA_964611535.1 uncultured Woeseiaceae bacterium | reverse complement strand
GCGGGGTGTCGGCGGTCGGGGCGCGGGACGCGGTTTTGCGGAAGCCGGAGATGACCGACATCGCCTCCAGCATGACCAGGACGCTCGTGACCAGCACGACCGCGTCGATCACCACCAGCAGCCAGTTGCCGTCGCGGTAGAACTCGAGGAGCTTGATCGCGCCGGCCCAGAAGGAGATCCCCAGCACGAAGATCATCGGGATCATCGTGTAGCGCGCCGGGCGGCCGAGCTTGATCAGCATCACCGTGACGACGAGCAGCGTGAGGCCGGCAAGGATCTGGTTGGTCGAGCCGAACAGCGGCCAGATGACCAGCCCGCCGCCGCCGGTCGCTCCGCCCGCCCCGAAGGCGAGCAGGAGGCAAAGGCCTACCGCGATCAGCGTCGCGAATATTCCCTTCTTCAGGACCGGGATGCCGTAGATGTTGCCCCACTCCTGGATGATGTAGCGCTGCAGCCGGACGCCGGTGTCCATCGTCGTCGCCGCGAAGAGCACGAGCATCGTGGCGAGCAGCGTCTGGGCGATGGCCGTCGGCAAACCCCAGCCGGCGCTCAGCAGGGCCGCACCGCCGTCGATGAACTCCCCGCCGCCGGCGGTTCCGAAGCGCTCGTACAGCTGGTGCCAGACCTCCGGCGTCGCGGCGAGCGTCACACTGGTGACGGCGACGATGGTGATCAGCGCCAGCGAGCCCTCGCCGATGGCGCCGAGATAGCCGACGAAGCGGGCGTCCGTCTCGCGGTCCAGCTGCTTCGAGCTCGTACCGGAGGCGACGATGCCGTGAAAGCCCGAGACCGCACCGCAGGCGATGGTGACGAAGAGCAACGGCACGAGTGAGGGCGTGTCCTCGGCGAGCCGGTCGTTGAAAGCCGGCGCGGAGATGTCCGGCGAGAACAGGAGCACCGCGCCGTACAGCAGGACGAGCCCGACGAAGAGCTGCATGCCGTTGATGAAGTCGCGCGGCTGCAGCAGCACCCACACCGGCAGCATCGAAGCGATCGCCGCATAGACGAACAGAATGACGATCCAGTTCGACGCCGCCGGCAGGCCGAACATGTCCGGCAATTCGAGCGGCGTGATGCTCCCGCCGTAGACGCAGGCATACAGCACGATGACGCCGGCGACCGATACCAGCGCGAGATTGAACCCGCGGCGGATCAGCTGGCCGACGACGAGCGCGATCACGATGGCCGACCACGCCGGCAGCACGGCGGACGGCGTGCCGATGAAGGCGTTCGCGATCACGACGCCGAAGACCGCATTGACCATCAGCAGCACGAGAAAGATCACGACCATGAAGAGCGACCGCGTGCGCCTGCCGATCACGGCCTCCGACAGCGCGCCGATCGACTTGCCCTGGTGCCGGTTGCTGGCCCACAGCGCGCCCGCGTCATGGACGCCGGCGAAGAAGATTGTGCCGAGCACGACCCACAGCATCGCCGGCACCCAGCCCCAGTAGACGGCAATGGCCGGGCCGACGATGGGCGCCGCGCCCGCCACCGAGGTGAAGTGATGGCCCCAGAGGACGTAACGGTTCGTCGGCACGTAATCGACGCCGTCGTTGAGCTCGTGCGCCGGGGTGACGAAGTCGGGATCGAGCCTGAAGATCTTCGCCGCGATGAACCGGGAATAGACGAACCAGCCGAAGGCCATGCCGGCTATTCCGAGCAGGACTATCGTGACGGACTGCATGGACGGCTTCCCCTGTTGCGCAGAACCTGTCTCATGCGTGACCGCGACGCGGCCACGACAATTGCGAGATAGCTTCTAGTCAGTCGCGGATCGCAGCGCGCCGCATATCCTGAAGAGGCGTTTTGGGGAAAGCAAGCGCGGGTTATTCTCCGCCGTACCGAACGTCGACGCCCACGTAGAAGTTGCGGTCCGGCGCCGGCTCGTAGAAGCGGCCGCCGAAGGCGTTGATGCGAATATTGCCGAAATACCGCTCGTCGAAGATGTTGTTCACGCCGAAATACGGCCGGACCAGCCAATCGCCGTTCCGGAATTCACGGCTGGCCCTGAAGTTCGTGACGACATAGCTGTCGACT
>CAZTAE010000131.1:2298-5911 GCA_964611535.1 uncultured Woeseiaceae bacterium | reverse complement strand
CCGAAAAGCTGATCGCGAAGGCGCTCCTCGGAGAGGGTGAGCCGGTAACGCTGGAGCTCGAGTTCCAGCTCACGGACTTCGATGACGGTCCGCACGTGCAGATTCGCATTGCGCCGCCGGAGGTGAAGGAAGAGGAAGAGCCGACGAAGCTGGTGCACGAGGCGCTGAAGCGGGACCCGACGACGCTTTTCTTCCATCGCAGCGAATTCGTGGAAAGGCTGGGGAAGCGCGTTGCGAAGAAGCCGAAGTCGGGGCTGCACGTGCTCGCCTACGTCAAGCCGGACGATTTCGCCAGGCTCGTGAAGTCGGTAGGCATGCTGGCTTCCGAGGAAGTCATCGGGCAGCTCGCGGAAGAGATCCGCAAGCGAATGCATCCGCGGGACGTGGCCGGTCGTTTCGAGGGCACGGCGATCATGGTGCTGCTGGAGCGCGGCAGCGATCGCGATGCCGAGTCGTGGGCGCAGCAGCTCGTCGAGCACATCCACGACTTCGGCTTCGAAGTCGACGACAAGACTTTCCATCTGAGCTGCACGGTCGGGCTCTGCCCGGTCAGCGGCGTCTACTCCAGCCTCGAGGAACTCGTTCTGGCGACAGCGGAGGCCCGCCGGTACGGAAAGAAGAAGGGCGGCAACTGCGTCTTTCTGAACGAGACTTCGGACGCGGATACCCGCTTGCGGCGCTACGACGCGATCTGGGTGCGGCACATCAAGGCGGCGCTGCTGGAAAACCGCTTTCGGCTGGCGCAGCTGCCGATCGCGGGCCTGCGCAGCGACATGCCGGGCATGTACGACCTGCTGGTGCGGATGATCGACGAGCAGGGTAATGCGGTCCTGCCGTCGGACTTCCTGCCGGCAGCCGAGCGCAACAATCTCATGAAGACCATCGACCGGTGGATCGTCACCGCGGCGATCGAATTCTGTGCGGAGAACAACGCCACGCGCGCCTTCGTCCGCCTGTCCCGGCAGTCGCTGCAGGACGCCACCCTCACCGACTGGATGAAGAAGGAATTCAGCAAGCGCAGGATCACGCCCTCCAAGATCTGCATCCAGGTGCCGGAACAGGAGGCCGCAAAGTACATCAAGCAGATGACGAAGACGGTGGAGCAGTTTCGGGCGGTGGGGCTTTCGTTCGCCCTGCAGCACTACGGTGTCGAGAAGAACCGCTTCCAGATTCTGGATATCCTGAAGCCGGACTACCTGAAGCTGGACGGCGAGCTGATGCACACGCTGCCCTCGGACGCGAAGCTGCAGGAGAGCATCCGCCTGGTGACGGAGGCGGCCGAGCGACGCAAGATCCAGACGATCGCCGAGCGCGTCGAGAACGCCAACGCGATGGCCGTGCTGTTTCAGCTCGGCGTGCACTACATGCAGGGCCACTACGTGCACGAGCCGGAGGTGGTTCTGCAGGAACCGCCGGCTGTTTCGCAAACCACCCTGGACGCCATCGGCAGCTGATGACGCGCCGCCGCACCGCCGCCGGCGTGTGACCCCCTTCACATTTTCACCTCGCCCGGCCCGCCTCGCGCCGGCGAAGTTGCGAAAACCCGAACCGGTTCGTTTACCGCCGCAGGCCCCGGCAATAGGCTCGCGCGAACTGAGAACCAAAGGCCGCCCCGCCCTCCCGGCGCGGCGCCGGTATCCCAGCGGAGACATGCAGCAGTGAACGCACCAACCCGGCACAAGAACGGAAAAGCCAGCAGTATCAGCGGACGCCCCGGCAAACTGCCTCGCTCCGGAAGCGGCCGAACGCTGCTGCCTGCCCTGATCGCGCTCGGCGGCGGCTCGTTGCTGGCCGCCGGCCCGGCGGCGGCGCTGCAGCTCGGCGAGCTCCGCGTCCAGTCGAGTCTGGGGCAGCCGCTGCGCGCCAGCATCGCCTATGCCCTGAACCCCGACGAGCACGTCCAGAGCCACTGCATCCGGCTCGGCGGCAGCCGCGCCGCGAGCGGCCTGCCCGGCATCCGCGATGCCCGCATCTCGGTCCGCGACAACTTCATCCGGCTCACGGGACGCGCGCCCGTCAACGACCCGCTCATGGCCTTGACGGTCAACGTCGACTGCCCTGGCACAGCCCGGATCAGCCGTGAGTACACCGCTTTCATAGAGCCTCCTGGAACAGCCGAATCGGCGAACCCGGAAGCCGCCGCGGCTTCCACGGAGCCCGCCGCCCGCCCGACTGCGACCGCTCGCGACCGCGCAGCCACGACTTCTGCCCGCACGGCGCCCCCGCCAAGACCGCCGGTCGCCGCCGGGACGTATCGCGTGGAGCCGGGCGATTCTCTTTCAGGCATTGCGGCCCGCATCGCCGATCGCAGGATGGGCCTGTGGGACACGGTCGATGCGCTGTTCGCCGCCAACCCGGGCGCCTTCATAGACGGGAACCGGGACCTCCTGCTCGCGGGTTCGGAGCTCGTCATCCCCGCGGCGGTGCTGGAGCCGGGCAGCAGCGAGCCCGTCCGGGCAGGCCCGGCGCCCTCGGCGGACCGTTCCGCAACAGCCGAGCCGGCACCGGCACAGCCGCGGCAGGAGACTCCCGCAACCGAAACGGCCGGCACGCCAGCCAGCGCCGCCCGCACGGCGCCCGCGGCCGCCGAGCCGCCCGCGACCGCCGCACCACCCCGGCAAGGGGACGTGTCACCGGATTCGGACGGGCCGTTCGTCGCCCCGATCGAACCCGAAGCCATTTCGCCGCCGGTGGAGACCGCAGCGAACGAGCCCGCCCCCGTAACCACCGTGCCGCCTGCCGTCAGCCGCCCGGCATTCAGCGCGAGCGAGGAAAGAGCACGCTCGCGCAGCTGGCTGATGTGGCTGGGTGGCAGCGGCGCCGCGCTGATCCTGGCGCTGCTGCTGTTCGGCCGCCAGTTGAAGGAGCGCTTCGCCGCTGCCGCCCCGTCGGCCTCCGGCCGGCGCGGCGCGGAGAGCGACGACACGACCGTCGTCGCCAGAACGGCCCTGGACGCGAGCTCGATGGACGTCGATACGGGCGACGGCAACTTCGGCGACAGCGGCGACATCGACCTCGCGCAGGAATTCGGTTACACGGTGTCGGGCGAGACGGGCAACGACGCGCGCATCGCGGACCCGTTCGGCTCCACCGCGATCCTCGAGAGCGAGATACTGCCGAGCGACGAGACCGGCGAATACGACCTCTCGATGATCGTCGATGCCACACAGCAGGAGCTGCCGGACGCCGAAGACACGACGCGGGACCTCCGCGCCATCCAGCTCGAGGAAGACGAGAGCGACGAGCCCGAGGGCGAATACACGCTCAGCCGGGACCTGGACTACCGGGTCCTCGAACAGGATTACCAGGACGAGCTCACCGCGACCCAGGCGTTGAACGCGGAACTGACGCGAGCCGCCCGGGACATGTCGCTGGAAATCGAGGTCGACGAAGAGACGTCGCACCCGCCTGCTGACAGCGGCGACGACGACACACTCGGTGCCACCGCAGTCCTGCCGGAGGACCCGGACAACGCCAGCGCCTCGACCATCGAGATGCGTCCCGGCGGTGACGAGGCCGGGGCGGAACAGGCCGCGGAAGACGAGCGCGAGGACACGCGGAGCGACGAGGACCTGACCTCCACGATGGGCGATGCGGAAAACGATCCCACCGC
>CAZTAE010000131.1:0-2198 GCA_964611535.1 uncultured Woeseiaceae bacterium | reverse complement strand
CGCCAGCCCTTGGGAAGCAGCGCGCCCCGGCGTCCGCGTTCCCCGTAATAGCGGTCCAGGTCGTCCCACTTCAGCGTCATCGTGCGCGTGCCGGTATTGACCAGCAGACTGCCCTCCTCCGGCACCACCGACACCGCCACCATCTTCTCCTCCCCGGCGCGATACCTCTTGCCGGGGATGTCGATCAGCTTGTTGCCCTTTCCCTTCGCGAGCATCGGCAGTTCGTCCATTTCGAACAACAGCAGGCGACCGGTCGAGCTCGCCGCGGCAATCAGGCATTCCGCGTCCGGCGGCACAGGTGCGGGAACGACCACGCGCCCGCCGGCGGGCACGCGCAGTATCGATTTGCCGGCCTTGTTTCGGGAAACGAGGTCCTCGAGCGCCGCAATGAAGCCGTAGCCCGCATCGCTCGCCAGCAGCCACTTCGCCTCGCCTTCGCCGATCATTACGCCGCAGAATTCCGCGCCATCCGGCGGATTGAAGCGCCCCGACAGCGGCTCTCCCTGCCCGCGCGCCGAAGGCAGCGTGTGCGCCAGCACGCTGTACACGCGGCCGGTGCTGTCGGTGAACATCGCCAGTTGATTGCTGCGACCGCGCGCCGCGGCCAGAAAGCCGTCGCCGGACTTGTAGCTCAGCGTCAACGGGTCTAACTCGTGTCCCCTGGCGGCTCGTGCCCAGCCGCGCTTCGACAGCACCACCGTCACGGGCTCCGCGGCAACCAGCTGCGTCTCGTCGAGGCTCTGCGCCGCCTCGCGTTCGACCAGCCGCGTGCGCCGCGCGTCGCCATACGCTTCGGCATCCTCGAGAATCTCGTTCTTGATCAGCGTCTTCAGACGGGCAGAGCTCTTCAGCGTCTTCTCGATGACGTTCCGTTCCTCGTTCAGCTCGTCCTGCTCGCCGCGGATCTTCATCTCCTCGAGCTTCGCGAGGTTCCGCAGGCGGAGATTCAGGATCGCCTCCGCCTGCCGGTCCGACAGCTTGAAGCGCTTCATCAGCTTCGGCTTCGGCTCGTCCTCCTCCCGGATGATCGCGATCACCTCATCGATGCTCAGGTACGCGACCAGCAAGCCCTCCAGGATATGCAGACGATCGACGACGATCTGCAAGCGGTGCTGCAGGCGGCGCCGGACCGTGTCCTTGCGGAACCGGATCCACTCCGAAAGCAACTCGACCAGGTTGAACCCGCGCGGCCGCCCGTCGAGTGCCACCGCGTTCATGTTGACCCGGATCGTGCGTTCCAGCGACGTCGTCGAAAAGAGATGCGACATGAGCTCGTCCACGTCCACCTTCTTCGACCGCGGCGTGATCACCAGCCGAACAGGCTCCTCGTGATCCGATTCGTCCCGCAGGTCCTCGATCAGCGGCAGCTTCTTGTTGCGCATCTGCGCCGCGATCTGCTCGAGAATCTTGCTGCCCGACACCTGGTACGGCAGCGAATTGATGACGATGTCGCCGTTCTCGACCTTGTACGACGCGCGCAGCCGCACCGTCCCGTTGCCCTTCTGGTAAATCTGCTTGATATCCGAGCGCGGCGAGATCAGCTCGCCGCCCGTCGGGAAGTCCGGCCCCTTCACGTGCTTCATCAGCTGCACCGCCGTCGCCTTCGGATTGTCGATGAGGTGCACCAGCGCACTCGCCACCTCGCGAAGGTTGTGCGGCGGCACGTCCGTCGACAGACCCACCGCGATCCCCGTCGTCCCGTTCAGCAACAGGTTCGGCAGCCGCGCCGGCAGCACCATCGGCTCTTCCATCGTCCCGTCGAAATTCGGCGCCCAGTCCACCGTGCCTTGCGCAAGCTCCGCGAGCAGCGTCCTCGCATAGGGCTTCAGCCGCGACTCCGTATAGCGCATCGCCGCGAACGACTTCGGGTCGTCCGTCGAGCCGAAATTGCCCTGGCCGTCGACGATCGGATAGCGATACGAGAACTCCTGCGCCATCAGCACCATCGCCTCGTAGCACGCCGAGTCCCCGTGCGGGTGGTACTTGCCGATGACGTCGCCCACCGTCCGCGCCGACTTCTTCGCCTTCGCACCGGCGGAAAGGCCCAGCTCGCTCATCGCATAGATGATCCGCCGCTGCACCGGTTTCAGGCCGTCGGCAATCTGCGGGAGCGCGCGGTCGAGGATCACGTACATCGAATAATCGAGATACGCCTTCTCGGTATAGTCCTTGACCGCCAGCTGCTCGACGCCCTCGAA
>CAZTAE010000130.1:0-5952 GCA_964611535.1 uncultured Woeseiaceae bacterium | reverse complement strand
GCCTCCGCCAGCAGGGCCCAGGCGGCGTCGCCCACGGCGCTGCCGTGCGTGTCGACGCGCAGGTCCTCGGCCTCGACGTGGTGGCCGGCAATGTGGAAGTAGCGCACCCGCTCTCGCGGCATCGCGTGCAGGAATCCTCGCGCGTCGTAGCGGTGATTGATGCTGTTGACGACGACGTTGTTGATGTCCAGCAGCAGGTCGCAGTCCGCCTGCTCGAGGACTGCGAGCGTGAAATCCGTCTCGCTCAGCGCCTCGTCCGAGGGTGCGTAGTACGAGACGTTCTCGACGGCGATGCGGCGCTCGAGTATCTCCTGCGCCCGCCGGATTCGAGCCGCCACGTATTCGACGGCCTCCTCGGTGAACGGGATCGGCATCAGGTCGTACAGATGCCCGTCGTCGCTGCAGAAGCTCAGGTGCTCGGAATACAGGCGGACGTCGTGCTCGTCCATGAACGCCCTGACGTCTTCCAGCAGCCGCTCATCCAGCGGGGACGGCGAGCCGATGCTGAGCGACAGCCCGTGGATGAGGAACGGATAGCGCTCTGTAAACCAGCGGAACTTCCTGCCCAGCTTCCCGCCCACGTTGATCCAGTTCTCGGGCGCGACCTCCATGAAGTCGATCTCGGCCGGCGGCACCTTCATCAGGTCGTCCATCAGGCCGCGACGCAGTCCGAGGCCGGCCCCCGAGACGGGAAATTGCTGCGAATTCGGCGTCATCTGCGGCATTAGACCAGACAATCCGCCCGAATATTACGTCGCCCGGGCAGAAGCCCGCTCCGCGGGCGCCGATCAACGGGATTCAGGTCGCCCGCGGGGCGGGCTCCTACGTGAGTCGTCGCAGTCTCTCGAGGTACGCCTGCTCGTCCGGCAAGGCGTTCTGCCTTTGCGCTTCCCACAGCGTCTCCGCCAGGCAGTCCATGGCGCGGTGCTCGGCATCGAGCCGGTCTTTCGCGCGCGTCGCGATGGCGTTGAAGGCTTTGCGGATGCCGGAGGGGCGATCCGTCGCCACCTGCTCCCGGATGGCGAGATGCAGCCCCATGTGCAGGTAGGGATTCGTGCGCCCGCCCTCGGGCGTGTAGGTTTCCTCGACGTCGCCGTGTGTCACGACGTCCTGGTACTCGGGGTGGTCCTCGATCACGGCCGCGATCTGGCTCTCCAGCTGACTCAACACCTCGCCCGAGCGGGCCTTGCGCCAGGCTGAAGCGTACATCTGGCGGAGCTCGCGCCGGTCCTGTCCGAAGATCATGCGCTCATTGTAACGGCCTTGGCGCGGTACTCGCAGAGGTCGACGATGGGGCAGACCGGGCACTCGGGGCGCCGCGCCTTGCAGATGTAGCGCCCGTGCAGGATGAGCCAGTGGTGCGCATCCTTGCGGAATTCCTCCGGCGTCAGGCGGGTGAGCCGCTTCTCCACTTCGAGCGGCGTCTTGCCCCTGGCGAGCCCCGTGCGGTTGGCCACGCGGAAGATGTGTGTGTCGACGGCGATCGTCGGTTCGCCGAAGGCGGTATTCAGGACCACGTTGGCCGTCTTGCGGCCGACGCCGGGCAGCGCCTCCAGGGCCTCGCGCGAGCGCGGCACGTCGCCGCCGTGCTGCTCGACGAGAATTCGGCAGGTCTTGATGATGTTCCCGGCCTTGCTGTTGTAGAGGCCGATGGTGCGGATGTAGCGCTTGAGGCCCGCCACGCCGAGATCGAGCATCGCCTGCGGCGTGCCGGCTGCTTCGAACAGGGCGGGCGTCGCCCTGTTGACGCCGACGTCGGTGGCCTGGGCCGAGAGGATGACCGCGATCAGCAGCTGGAACGGGTTCTCGTAGTCGAGCTCCGTGGTCGGGTGCGGATCCCGTTCGCGCAGGCGCGCATAGATCTCGCTGCGTTTCTGCCTGTTCAAGTTCAGCGGACTCAGGCGGGCTGCGCGGCGAGCTCCCCGCGCTGCACCTTCCGGCGCCGGTCCAGCGCGTTCTTCGCCGCGACGGCGAGCGCGAGGCTGAAGAAGGCACCGGGCGGCAGGAGCGCGAGGAGGAAGCCGCCGTCGGTCACCGCGAAGCCCTGTATCGGAGAGCCGCCCGTCAGCATGTCGAGGCGTGACAGGATCGTGCCCTGGCCGACGAGCTCCCGGAAGGCGCCGATCGCGCACAGGAGCAGGGCGAAGCCGAGTCCCATTGAAACGCCGTCCATCACGCTGGGCAGGAGCCGGTTCCTGGAGGCGAAGCTTTCGGCACGTGCAACGATCGTGCAGTTGGTCACAATGAGGGCGATGAAGATGCCGAGCGAGCGATCCAGTGCCGGCATGTACGCCTCGAAGATGAGCTCGATGCAGGTGACGAGGCTCGCGATGATGAGCACGTACATCGGTATGCGGATCTCGCTGTAGATCCAGCGTCGGGTCATCGAGACGAGTGCGTTGGAGCAGGTGAGGACGAACAGGGTGGCGAGCCCCAGGCCGAGGCCGTTGACGAAGCTCGTGGTCACGGCGAGGAGCGGGCACAGGCCCAGGAGCTGCACGAGCCCCGGATTCTCGTTCCAGAGGCCCGTCCGGAAATACTGCAGGGCGGGTGTACTGTCGTTCACTCGTTCGCTTCCGTCTCGGTCTCGCGGGCCGCGAAGAGCCGCTCGCGGTTGGCCTCGAAGTATATCAGCGTCTCCTTGACGCCCCGCACGACTGCCCGCGGCGTCACCGACGCGCCGGTGAGCTGATCGAATGCGCCGCCGTCGCGCTTGATCGCCCAGCGCTCGCGAGGCGGCGAGCCCAGCGAAGCGTCCTCGAATTGCTGCAGCCAGTTCGAGCGCGACGATTCGATCAGATCGCCGAGGCCCGGCGTCTCGTCGTGCGCGAGCACGCGGACGGCCGTGACCTGCCCGGAGTACTCGACGCCGATCAACAGGCGTATCGGTCCGGCATAACCGCCGGTCGCGTTGACGATGAAGACGGCAGCGGCCGGCTCGCCGTCGCGGTACAGGCGGTACACCGTGGCCGGCTCGCGGCCCGGCAGCCCGTGCGGCGGCGGGATGACCAGGATGGACTCCGACAGGTCGTTGTCGTAGTAGATGTCGGCGAGCGCGGGGCTCAGGCTGTCCTCGAGATATTGCCGGTTGCGGTCCTCGATGCGCGGCCTGGTCACGCTCCAGGTGATGGCGACGAGCGCCGTGCAGATGGCGGCAACGGCCGCGAGCACGAGTCCGCTGCTCCAGTCCGAGGCCGGCTTCCGGTCTCCGGCCATCGGCTTACCTGGCCTCGTTCCTGGCATGGCCGACGATGCGCGGCCGCGTCACGTAGTCGATTGCCGGTCGAGCCATGTTCATCAGCAGCACCGCGAACGCCACGCCGTCGGCATACGCGCCCCAGCGCCGGACCGCGTAGATGACGAGGCCGATGCCGAAGCCGTAGAGCAGGCGGCCCCGGGGACTGGTTGCGGCCGTGATCGGCTCTGTGGCGATGAAAAAGGCACAGAGGATCGCGCCGCCGCTGAAGAGATGGAATCCGGGGCTGGCATGCACCCCCGTGTCGATCATGTACAGGATGCCCGACGGCAGGAGGAGTCCGGCCAGCACGCCGGTCGGGATCTGCCACTGTATGATCTTGCGCAGCAGCAGCCATCCGCCGCCGATCGCGGTGAAGTTGCCGATCCACTCCCAGCCGCGCCCGCCGAAGTCGCCCATGAGCGGATAGCTGTGGATTTCGTCGAAGGTGCGCATGTTGGCGAGCCCCGTTTTCACCGTATCGAGCGGCGTCGCCCGGCTGATGGCGTCGAAACTCAGGTAGTCCGGCAGCGAGCCGGTCAGCGTGTAGCGGGCAGTCTCGTAGAACGTCAGGTGATGGTAGTCCAGGTCGCCGATGCGCGGCGCCGGCCAGAAGTTCAGGTACATCGGAAAAGCGACGAGGGCGACCACGTAGCCTGCCATTGCCGGATTGAAAATGTTGAAACCCATTCCGCCGTAGAGGTGTTTGGCAACGACGATCGCGAACAGCGAAGCCGTGGCCGTCACCCACCACGGCGTCAGCGCCGGCAGGCAGAAGGCGATCAGCGCAGCAGTGACCAGCGCCGTGAAGTCCGACAACGCCCACTCCGGCGGCTTGCCGCGCAGGTGCATCATGAGGACCTCGCCGGCGGCGCAGAAGAGCGCGGCGATCAGCAGATTGAAGATGAAGCCGGGGCCGAAGAACCAGACGTAAGCGATGGCGGCCGGCACCAGGGCGTACAACACCTGGCGCATGATCGAGCCGACGTTGCTGCGCGGCCGGACGTAAGGCGCTTCGCTGCGTTCGAACTCCACCCGTTCAGTCCTTGCCGCCGGATTCGTCCTGCGGCCGGCCCTTCTGCAGGGAGCGCTCGACCATCTCGCGTATGGCTTCGGGCCCCGCGCTCACGGCGGCTCGTTTCTGTTCCGCGAGCTCGTCGGCGCGCTTCCTTTCCTCGATCTGCAGGCGCTGCGTCCGCGACTCGAAACGCCGTCTTGCGCGTTCGGCGCGCGCTTTCTCGTCCTCGAGCTCCTTGATCCGCGCCTTGGCCTGCCGGAAGTAGGCCATCAGCGGTATGTGGCTCGGGCAGACGAGATCGCAGCATCCGCACTCGATACAGTCCGTCAGCCCGTGCTGGCGCAGCTTGACCTCGTCGTCGGCGCAGGTGAACCAGAAGAGCTCCTGCGGCTGCAGCACCACCGGACAGACCTCGGCACAGGCGCCGCAGCGGATGCACGGCCGCTCCTCGTCCGGCAGCTCGAGCCCGGCCATGACGAGTATACAGTTCGTCGCTTTCACCAGCGGCACGCGGTCGGTGGTGACGGACTTGCCCGTCATCGGCCCGCCGATGATCAGCTGGTTGGCTCCCTCCGTGTATCCGCCGGCGAAGGCGATCACTTCGGAGAGGGGTGTGCCGATCCGTGCCAGCACGTTCATCGGATCGGCGACTCCGTTCCCGGTCACGGTCGTCACGCGCGAGATCAGCGGCTCGCCCAGGCCGATCCAGCGCCAGACGGCGGCCACGGTGCCCACGTTCTGCACCAGGCAACCGACGTCGATCGGGAGGCCGCCGCTCGGCACTTCCATGTTGGTGATCAGCTGGACCAGCTGGTCCTCGCCGCCGGAAGGATAGATGGTGGGGACCTGCTTGAGGACGATCCGCTTGTCGCCGAGCTCTGCGAGTGCGGCCGCCAGCCGGCGCAATGCCTCCGGCTTGTCGCTTTCCACCGCGACGAAGCACTGCTCGATGCCCAGCGCGTGCATCAGGACGCGAGCGCCGGCGAGCACGTCATCGGCGTATTCGCGCATCAGCACGTCGTCGCAGGCGATGCGCGGTTCGCACTCGACGCCGTTCACCAGCAGGTGCGTGAGCGGCACGCTCGCGGCCTGCATCAGTTTCTGGGCCGTCGGAAACACGGCGCCGCCCAGGCCGACGATGCCGCCCTGCAGGATTTTCCGGAACAGCGACTCCGGTTCAATCGTGTCGTAGGGGGGAATCGCCTCGGCCGGCTCCACGGCCCGGTCCTCGCCGTCCGTCTCGAGCACGATGCAGGGAGCGGGTTCGCCGTAACGCCGCGACACCGGCCAGGCTTCTATCGCGACCACCTTGCCCGACGAGGAGGCGTGCACCGGCGCGCTCAACGGTCCGTCAGCGTCCGCGATCAGCTGTCCCTTGAGCACTTTCTCGCCGATGCCGACCACCGGCTGCGCCGGATCGCCCGCGTGCTGCTCGAGGGGAAGGAACAATTGCCCCGGCACCGGCATCACCCGGAGGCCCGCGGCGGTCGATCGCTCCTTGTCGCCGGGCAGTCGCAGGCCGCCGTGCAGACGGCCGAGGTCGTATGTGGCGGCCGGAGTCATGCGCCGGCGGTCATCCGAATGCAGTCGACCGGGCAGCGCGGCACGCACAGCTCGCAGCCCGTGCACTCGGCCGCGATGACCGTGTGCATGTAGCGGTGCGCCCCGGTAATCGCGTCGACGGGGCAGTCCTCCCGGC
>CAZTAE010000129.1:0-5969 GCA_964611535.1 uncultured Woeseiaceae bacterium | reverse complement strand
TCGTGCAGGAACAGGTTGTTCAGCGACAACAGCATCGCGAGCAGCGCGGCGACCCAGACGACGCCCGGTCCGTTCAGGACGAGCTGCTCCGGGTCCGGGCCCAGCGCGAGCGGAAAGAGCGTGCTCACGATGGCGAAGAAGAACAGCGGATTCAGCATGTCGCCCGGCCGCTTCCACGCGATCAGGAGATCACGGCGGACGACGGAGGCGATGCCGCTGGACATTCCCGGAAGCGTGCGCGCGCCATCCATCAGAGCGCGATTCGCCGGGGTGCTGCGCCTGCGTCGAGCGGCTGATGGGAAGCCACGGCGGCCATTCCGCCGGCATCGAGATGCTCCTCGAGGAGCTCTGCGACCAGCTTGCGCCCCGCTTCGTCCAGGTTCGTATACGGCTCGTCCATGAGCCACAGCGGCGCGCCCGACAGGAGCAGGCGGGCCAGCGCCACCCGCCGCTGCTGGCCGGCGGAGAGCACCCGGAACGGCAGCTGCGTCAGCCCCTGGAGGCCGAGGCGGACCAGGCAGTCGCCCGCCGTCTGCAGGGACATCGCCCGCAGGCCCGCCTCGAACCGGAGGTTCTCGACGAGCGTCAGCTCCGCCTTGAAGCCCGTCCGGTGGCCCATCCACACGAGGCTGCCGTGGTAGGCCTGGCGGTCCCTGCGCACCGGCTCGCCGTTCCAGCGAACCTCCCCTTCCTCGGGCTCCACCAGGCCGGCGATCACGCGCAGGAGACTCGTCTTGCCGCTGCCGTTCGGGCCCTCGACCAACAGCAGCTCGCCCGGGTGCAGGGAGAAGTCCAGGGCCTCGAACAAGCCGCGGTCCCCGCGCCAGAGCGCGAGTCCACGCCCCTCCAGCCCGGCGCTCAACGCGTCGACGCTCCGTTCGGGAGGATGATTCGCGCCTTTTTCATCGAATTCGGTTAGTTACAGTGTTTTTCTACGGTTCTTTATCGTTTACAGCCGCAAGCCGCTGAGCGGCTGAATAGTAGCAAAAACCGTTTACAAGGGCGCGCGGGCTTCGTAGACTAGGCCGCTCAAGTGCTTTTGAACTTTAAGAACAAACGGAAAGTAACTGTATCAGAATGATAATTTCCAGATAACACCGGGTTCAAAACGATGGAACTGAGCGATGCCGGCCTGCGCGAACAACCGTTCCGCGTTCACGGCGAACCGATTACGGCCGTAGCTTACGCGGCTCGCACCGAGGCGCTCGACTTTCTCGCTGCCACCTATGCCCACGAGCACGGCCTCGGACTTTTCCAGGGGCCTCCCCTTTCCGGCAAGACGACGATCCTGAAGGATTTCACCGCCACGCTGGATCCCGAAACCGCGTTTGCCATCGTCGACGGGGCCGGCCTTGAAACGCCCGTGCTGCTGCAGGACATCCTGGGGCAGTTCGGCTACGACCTGCAGTTCGACTCCGTGAACGAACTGCTCAACATGCTCAAGGTGTTCATCCGGCACCAGGCCGGCGCCGGACGGCCGCCGCTTCTGATCGTGGAGAACACGCACGCGATGACGCCGGGAACGCTGGCGACCCTGTGTGAGCTCGTCACCATCAGGGTGCAGGAGACGAGTGCACTGAGGTTGGTGCTGGCGAGCGACCGCTCCATGTCCGCGATGATGCGCGCACCGGCCCTGGCCTGCATGTCGGAGCGCATGACCGGCAGCTTCATGCTGAAGTCGCTGACGGCGGACGAGACGTCGCAGTACCTGCGCGACAAGCTCGCGGCCGGCGGCTGTCCGGCGCCGGAAACCGTGCTCCCCGCCGATATCTGCAAGGCGTTGCACAGCGCGTCGCAGGGCTGGCCGGGTGTCGTCGACCGATTGGTGCTGCTCGCCTTCGCGAAGGCGGAGAAGTGCCCGATCGAGGCCGGCCATATCGAGCGGCCGTCGCTGCCGGAAGATCTCCCGGCGCTGCTCGACAGCCGCGACTACGAGGCCGGCGCCGAAGACGAGGACGCGCCGATCATTTACGTGACCTACAACGGGCAGACACTGCATGAGATCCGGTTGACGAAGCCGCGGCTCCTGATCGGGCGCTCCGAGCACAACGACCTCAGGATCAGCAGCCGGTTCATCAGCCGGCATCACGCCCTCTTCGTGCGGCACGGCAAGGCGACGTTCCTGATGGACCTGAACAGCACCAACGGCACATTCGTGAACTCGCGCCGCATTTCGAACCTGATGATGAAGAACGACGACGTCGTGCTGCTCGGCAATCACCGCATCAAGTTCGTCGACCCGTCCGCCACCGAACGGACGCCGCTCGACGACGCCGGCTTCACCGAGACGATGGTGATGCAGAACCTCGAGGACATACGGCGGCTGCTGGCGCGCGAAAACGTCGCTGCGGCTCCCCCGGCGGACGGGAACGGCGATCCGCCGCCCGCCGCGCAGTCCCGGGGCTGACACGGGAATCGTCCGCGCAAGCGGCGCCTACGGCGCCGCGGCGCGCACGATGCGCTCGATACGCGCCTTGCGCGTCTCGTCCGCCTTCTGGCGGTAGAAGTTTGCGTTGAAGTGTTTCCGGCACATCGAGATGTACCGGTCATTGCCGCCGATTTCGACCTGCGAGCCTTCGGTCACGGCGTTGCCGTCCTCATCCAGGCGTATCACCATCGTCGCCTTGCGGCCGCAGTGGCAGATCGCCTTCAGCTCCTTGAGGTTGTCCGCCCAGGCCAGCAGGTACTTGCTGCCCTCGAAGGGTTCTCCCTGAAAGTCCGTCCGGATCCCGTAGCAGAGCACCGGAATGTCGAGCTCGTCGGTCACCTCGCCCAGCTGGAACACCTGCTGCTTCGTCAGAAACTGCGCCTCGTCGATCAGCACGCAATGCATCGGGTCCTCTTCGCAACAGGCAGTGACCATGTCGAGCAGGTTGTCGGCCCTGCCGAACGTGGTCGCGGGAGCCTCCAGCCCGATCCGCGACGTCACCCGCCCGACGCCGTAGCGGTCGTCGAAATCGGGCGCCAGGATCAGCGTGTTCATGCCCCGCTCGCGATAGTTGTAGCTCGACTGCAGCAGCGCGGTCGATTTGCCGGCGTTCATCGACGAGTAATAGAAATAGAGTTTCGCCATTGATCCTGTCTTCAGTGAGTACGGGCCACCTGCGCGGACAAATCGCTGTCGGGCCGCCGCATCACCGATTCTGACACATCCGGGAGGACGGAAGGAGCCTCCCTACGCTAGAAATCCTCTCCCGCAAGAAGCTTGCGCAGCGTATCGGCATCCACCGGTTTCACGAGATGGTGCGCGAAGCCCGCGTCGGTGGTCTTCTCCCGGTCCTCCTCCGCGCTCCAGCCGGTGATGGCCACGAGCTCGCACGCTTCGCCGAGCTCATCCCGCAGGCGCCGTGCCACCTCGTAGCCGCCCAACGTGGGCAAGCCGATGTCGAGCAACACCAGTTCCGGCCGGAAGGTCCGTGCGACGTCCAGTGCCTCCGGCCCGTCGTGGGCCTCGGCGGTTTCATGTCCCATCGCCTGGAGGAGCATGCTCAACGCACTGGTTGCGTCCTCGTTGTCGTCAACGACCAGTATCCTTTGACTTGCAGTCATCATTACCTCACGTCGTGATGTCGCCGCGCGATGTGGCGACGGGACAGGAAGAAACAGGAGGGCCAGGTGGTGCCCGGAGCCGGGATCGAACCGGCACGGCCTTTCGGCCAACGGATTTTAAGTCCGTAGCGTCTACCAATTCCGCCACCCGGGCTTCCAGGACGGGAACGCATCGGTGGAGGCTAGGGACGGAATCGAACCGACGTACGCGGCTTTGCAGGCCGCTGCATAACCACTCTGCCACCTAGCCGAGCGTTGCCGAACCTGCTGTCGGCGGACGGAACTTATCACAGTTTTCCGGCAGGCGCGCAGTATAGCGGCTTGTCAGCCGGGCGCAACGCGCGATCGATTGGCCGCGGCAGGAGCCGCATGCATAATGCCGGCATGCTCCGCTTCGGAAGATCCGCTCCGCTTCTTGTTGTCGCGGCGATCGCTGCGTTTGGCGGCCGGCCGGCGGGGGCTGCCGCGGAGGCGGAGATCGTCGCCGGCGAGCCGCTGGCCGTGCCGGCCGCGGCCGGCAGTCTCGGGGCGCATCTTGCAGCCGGTCCCGGCGGCGAGCTCGTACTGAGCTGGATCGAGCCTCTGGGGGACGGGCATCGCCTCGTCTGGTCGCAGCTCGACGGGGGCTGGAGCCCGCCGAGCACCGTCGCCCGGGGTGACGACTGGTTCGTCAACTGGGCCGATTTCCCGTCGGTCGTGCCGCTGGCGGACGGGCTCTGGGCCGCTCACTGGCTCGTGAGCCAGCCGGCCGGCGGCTACGCGTACGACGTCTACCTGGGGGTCTCGGACGATCGGGGCCAGAGCTGGTCGGAACCGGTCATCCCGCACCGTGATCGCACGGCCAGTGAGCACGGCTTCGTGTCTCTCTTCGCGCACGGGTCCGGCTTCGGTGCCCTGTGGCTGGACGGGCGCAAGACGATCGGCGAAACCGTCCCGGAGGACGTTGCAGCAACGGGCATGACCTTGCGGGCAGCGAGCTTCACGCCGACGCTCGCGCGCCGTGACGACACCGAGGTCGACGGGCTCGTGTGCGACTGTTGCCAGACCGATGCCGCCGTCGCGGCGTCCGGCCCCGTGGCGGTGTACCGCGATCGCAGCGCCGGCGAGGTCCGGGACATCGCGGTCGCGCGGCTGCTGGATGGCGCGTGGCAAGAGGGCCGCGTGGTGGCGGACGACGGCTGGGAGCTGGACGGCTGCCCGGTGAACGGGCCCGCGATCGACGCCCGCGGGAATGAAGTCGCCGTCGCCTGGTTCACGGCGTCTTCGGGAAGGCCGCGCGTGCGGGTCGCGCGCTCGACGGACTCCGGCGAAACCTTCGGCCAACCGGTGGATGTGGGGACGTCGGACAACTACGGCCGCGTGCAGATCGTCATGCTCGACGACGGTTCGCTCGCTGTCAGCTGGCTGTGCAGGCAAGCCGGAAATGCGGCGGGACTGTGCCTCCGCCGGGTCGCGAAAGGCGAGCAGCCGGGCGGTCCGGTGCGGCGGCTGGAGGCCACCGGCAGCATCCCGCCGCTCAGCGTCCCGCAACTCGCGCGGCAAGGCAACACGCTGGTCCTGGCATGGACCGTCCGCGACGACGCCACCACCCGCATCGCGAGCGCGCGCATCCCCGCGGGTTCCCTGTGACCACACCCGAAGCCGGACCCCGCTCCGCCGTACCCTCGACCGACGACACCTCCTCGCCGCGCAGCTTTCGCACGGCGCTCGCCAGGACGGACTTTGCGCTCACCGCCGAATTGCCCCTCGCGCCCGGCACGACGGCCGACGACGTCCGCGACGCAGTGCGCGCACTCCGGCCGTTCGTGGCGGCACTGGAGATTCCGGACAACACCACGGCCGAACCCCACATGTCGCCGCTCGCGGCCGCGGCCCTGGTAATCGCAGCCGGCATGGATCCGGTTCTGCACCTGAACTGCCGAGACCGCAACCGTATCGCGCTGCAAAGTGACCTGATGGGCGCCGCGGCACTCGGCGTCACGAGCCTGGTCCTGAGCCGGGGCGAGAAGCTGCCTGCCGGCCTCAAGCAGCGGGTCAGAGGCGTCTTCGACATCGGCACGCAGCGCCTGCTGGCGACGGCCCGGGCGATCAGCGCCAACCCGCGGCTGATCCCGCCACCCGGATTCCTGCTGGGCGCGAACGTGACGGTGATCGATCCGCCTGCGGACTGGAGCGCCGAGGGCATCGATACCAAGGTCGCGGCCGGCTGCCGCTTCCTGCAGACGCAACCGTGCCTGGACGCGGCGATACTGCGCCGCTACGTGAGCGCGCTGGTCGCGCTCAAGGCAATCGAGAAGGTTTCGCTGATCGTCCGCGTACCGCTTCCCGATACTTCCGAGTCACTGGAAGCGCTCATGTCGGCGCGCCGCCCGCTCCTGATCCCCGAACCGGCACTGGAGCACCTCCGCGCAGCCAGGGAC
>CAZTAE010000128.1:0-5974 GCA_964611535.1 uncultured Woeseiaceae bacterium | reverse complement strand
CCGGTCGTTTCCTCGTCGGCGGTCAGCATGATGATGAAGTCGCGGTCCGGCTCGTGGCCTTCGCGTTTCAGGCGGATGAAGTTCGCGACCATGATCGCGGCGCCGGCCTTGTTGTCGGTAGTGCCGCGGCCGTAGTAGTAGCCGTCCTTTTCCGTCAGGTGGTAGGGCTCGACCGTCCAGTCCTCGGGCAGCGCCTCGACGACGTCCAGGTGCGCCATCATGAGGACCGGGCGCCTGGCCGGATCCGGACTGCGGTAGCGGACGACCAGATTGAAAAGCTCCGGCGTCTCGCCGGCGATGTAGATGTCGCCTTCGCCGAAGCCTGCGTTCTCCAGGCGATTGACGAGGTTGGCGATGGCCGGGCGCATGTCGGGGCCGCCACTGGGCGCGGTGTTGGCGGCGATGAGCTCGGCGAAGATCTCCTTCGCCATGACTTCGTGCGGTGCATCCTGCGCGTTCACGCCCTGCAGAAAAGCCAACGCCGTCACTCCGGCAATCACTCGCAGCATCCTTCCCATCGCACGTGTCCCTTGTAATCCACTCGTTTTTCGGGGCGCTTGAGTGTAAGCCCTGCCACCAGGGGAGTCCACGCCGGTACGTCGACTCGATTCCTTCGTGCGGCACCCGCGAGTGAGCGCCGCGCGCGTGATGCAAGATACACCGTGGACAGGCTACGTCGACCTGCCGGCGAACAATATGAAATGCTGCTGTCTGCCCGCCGGGCACACCGCTAGAATCGTGCGTTTCTGCGATAGCGGCGGAGAGCTCGTGCAGGTTATGCTGCGATTCCCCACGGTGCTGCTGACGGTTTTTCTTGCGAGCCCCGGCGCCGGTGCCGCCCTGGACCTGCGCGCCTCCTCGGTCGAGCGCCTGGAGAACGGCCTCACGGTGATCCTGCTCGAGGACCGCAACCTGCCGGTCGTCAGCGTGCAGATGCTGTACCGTGTGGGCGCGCGCGACGAATCCTACGGCCGGACGGGCACCGCTCATTTCCTCGAGCACATGGCCTTCCGCAGCTCCGCGAACTTCCCCGATACCGGACTCGTCAGTTCCATCTACGCCGTCGGCGGCGAATGGCACGGCTATACGTGGACCGACCAGACGACCTACTTCGCGACCGTGCCGAAGGAACACGCCGACCTGCTACTGCGCATCGAAGCCGACCGGATGCAGCGCCTCCGGCTTGCGAAAGACGACATGGAGGCGGAGCGTGGCGCGGTGCTGGCCGAAATGCACATGTACGAGAACTACCCGACGTCGACGCTGCTGGACGCGCTCATGTTCACCTCCTTCCAGGCACATCCGTATCGCAACAACACGATCGGCTTCGAGAGCGACATCGAGGCGCTGCAGCATGTCGACGTCGTCGCGTTCTACGAGCGGCACTATCGCCCCTCCAACGCGGTGCTGGCGGTGGTCGGCGATTTCGACCGCGAGCAGACGGCGGCGCGGATCGAAGAGCTGTTCGGCGGGTTCGCGAGCCGCGAGCCGACACCGCTGCCGCACACCGTGGAGCCCGTGCAGCAGGGAGAGCGACGCGTCCGGCTGCAGGCGCGCACGGACGCGAAGCGCTTCATGATCGGCTACCGCGCTCCCTCGGTGAATCACCCGGACTTCGGCGCGTTTCTGGTGCTGCAGGAGGTGCTCGGCAAGGGTTCCGGCGTCAACTTCCGTGAGAACGACTGGGGCACGCCGGTCGACGAGCAGGCGCTGCTGCACGGGGCGGCGGAGGAGCTCACGACCTGGTATCCGCCGTCGGCACAGGACTACATCTTCGTCATCGGCGGCTCGGCCGCGGCGGATGCCGACGAGGCGGGGATCGAGGCGCAGATCGAGCGGCGCGTGGCGTCGCTGCGGGAAGACGGCGTGGAGGAGGAGGTGCATGCGACCGCGCTCGAGGACGTTCTGGACGAACTGGTTTTCGACGTCGCCACGACCGAGGACGCGGCCCACCAGCTCGCCTTCTTCGACGGCCTGCACGCGCTCGACGTACTGCTCGACCTGCCGCGGCGTGTTTCCGCGGTGACGTCCGAGGACGTGCGGCGAGTGGCGAATCAGTGGCTGCTGCCGGAGAGGCGCACCATCGCCTGGCACGTGCCGGGAGAGCCGGCGCCCGCCCCCGCATCCGCCGGGGAGCCGCCGCGCAGGGACGCCGTGCCGGACACGCCCGCGCGACCGGCCGACGAGACGCCGATGCCGCCGCCGGTCGAGCGGCGGCTGACCGGCGGCATCCCCGCGATCGTGCAGCCCTCGGACCTCTCGCCTTCCGCCTCCCTCAAGGTCGTGTTGCCGGGCACGCGCATCGCGGGCGTGACGGCGACGGCGAACGATCCGGATCTCGGCCATTCCTCGCTCTCCTGGCGATTCCGGCCGCGCGCACTGGCCACGACGCTCCACAAGGCGCGGGCGGCCGTCGACGGGGCCGTGCGCAGTGCAAAACCGCGGGACGAGCCGTCTGCGGACCCGGAGACGCGTCTCGAGCAGACGTTTGCGGCCATCATGGCGCACGGCGCGCGACGGCATGTGCCGTCCCTGGCGCCCGTGGCGATCGTCGTCAGCGGCGACGTCGACGTCGGCGAAACCTTCGCGTTGCTCGACGACACGTTCGGCGATCTGGAGCCGCCCGACTACGCGATCGCCGCCGGAAAGCCGTTCGAGCGCCAGGACGTCGACATCGAGCTCGGCGCGCCGGTGGCACAGGCTCAGCTCGGCTACATCGTGCCCGCGCCCGGCGCGCGCGAGGAAGGCTTCTGGGCCGCGCGCCTGCTCCTCTATATAGTGAGTCACGGTTACGAGGGCCGCCTCGGCAAGGAGGCGATCTCGCGCCGCGGGCTCGCCTACTACATCGACAGCCGCTATCGTTCCGACGGCGTCAACGGCTGGATCACGCTCGCCGTCGGCGTGGACCCGGACAGGCTCGCCGACCTGAAGGCGCTGATGCTCGCGGAGCTGCAGCGCCTCGAGGACGAGCCGCCGACGGCGGCGGAGATCGCGGAGGCGAAGGCACACCTCGTGGGGCGCGCGCTCAGCGCGGCGCAGAGCAACGCGGAGCTGGCGGACGCGCTGTCGAGGTCCTGGCTTCTCCACGGCGAGCTCCTCACCGAGCCGGAGTTGCGCGACGTACTGGCGCGGACGTCACCGGCGGCAGTCAGGAACGCGGCTGCCGCATTCGCGGACGGGATTGCGATCACCGTCGGCGAGTAAGAATCTTCGGCCGGCACGGCATCCGGCCCGCGGGAGGCGCGTTTGCTGCAGCCTGCCAGCCGGGCGGTTCAAGGATTGCGGAGAATAGCTGGTGGGTGGCAAGCTAAAGCGCTGCACCCGGGTAGAGCGAGAACCGTGAGCCGAGAAGGCGACAATAGTCCTGAAGATTGCAGAAATGCTTACGGGGCATCGTCGATGGACATTCACCGCTGTCCTTCTGCCACCGCCGTGCGGTCGCTTCTGGGCGCTGCGGGCCTGCCTGCCGGAGACCTGTCGGACGAGCTCCGGCACTTCCTGGCCTGCGGCTCGCGCGAGAGCCCTGACGGCGTGATCGGGCTGGAGCTATACGGGCGCGACGCGCTATTGAGATCACTGGTCGTGAGCCCGGCGATGCGCGGCCGCGGCTGCGGCAAGGCGCTGGTCGAGGCGGTGGAAGCGCATGCAAGGGATGCCGCGGTGGAACGGATCTTCCTGCTAACGGAAACGGCCGAACCGTTTTTTGCCTCTCTCGGTTATTCCGTGGCATCGAGAGACAGCGCACCCGACGCGATACGCGGCTCATCGGAGTTCTCCAGCCTGTGTCCCGCGAGCGCCACCTTCATGTGCAAAGCCCTGTAGCTCCCGCGGTCGGGCCTCCCCACGATGCGGGATCAACGCAGTAGTACCGGCTGAACTGGGCATAGAGCTCCGGGAATTGTCGCTTCATGTCGGCCGCCCGCTCGAAGAACGACTCGGTGGCGACGGCGAAGAATTCCGCGGGTGAGGTCAGGGCGTAGTCGTCGAAGGCGGGATCCTCGTGCTGCGCCAGCGTTCCTTCGAGGCTGTCGTAGGTGCGCGCCAGCACGTCGGCCCACTCGCGGTACTGCGAGGCAGAGGGGAGCACCGGCAGGCCATCGACATCGGGGTTTTCCTCGTCGAGCTTGTGCGCGAACTCGTGCAGTATGACGTTCGTGCCGTCGGCGTCGGGAGAAAAGCTCCGCTCGACGTCCGCCCATGACAGGATGACGGGCCCGCGGTGCCAGGATTCGCCCGCCCGCGCGTCCTGGCCGCTGATTTCCACTTCGCCGTCGTAGGTAACGTCGTCGACCAGATAGGTGCCCGGATACACCAGTATCGACGTGAATCCGGGAAAGTAACGCGGGCTGCTGCGGTTCAGCAGCAGCAGGCAGGCGTGGCCGGCGATCGTCACGCGCATCTCGTCCGTGAGCTCCAGCCCGCCGCAGCCGAGAAAGCGCTTTTCGTGCAGGAAGACGTTGACATGGCCGAAGAGCTCGTCGCGGAGCGCACGGGGCATTCGTCCGAGCAACGGCAGGTTGCGCTCGAGGATACGTCGCCACGCGTCCGGGAAGGCGCGCGCGAACAGCCTGGCGCGCCGCCGGCGGCGCAGCCGCGACGGCACCACGAACGCCAGCAGCGCCATCACCGGCAGGAGCCCCAGCAGCAGGTATTCCAGCCTCAGGACGAGCACCCCGGCAGCGGCATCAGCGGTCCTCGACAATGGCGATGGCGACGAGATTCAGCACCAGGACGGGCCAGATCTTCATCATCGGTCCGATCGGGTCCGCCCACAACGCCGGCAGCAGGAGGGTGCCGGCAAGCAGGTAGAACACCGACAGGCCGAGCGCGGCGTACAGCGCGGGCTTCGCCGTCCTGCGGAAAGCGACGCCGAGGCCGACAATGATGTCGGCCAGCGCGCCGGCGCCGACGCCGATCGCTCCGACCCGCTCGAGCCCCGCCTCGCGCATGTAGGCCAGTCCTGCATCCCAGCCGACCGTCAGCGACACGATGCCGGTGACGATCCAGAACAGCGCCGTGACGGCGATGACCACCGGCTTCAGCAGGTACAGGCGAGCGAACCACCGCTCCTGGACCGAGGCCGGCTCGGCCGCCAGCGCTGCGCCGAGCGATCGCGGCCGGATGCCGGTCGCATCCATCCACTTCCCCGGGTCGCCGACGGCGCCCCGGACGAATTCCTTCCTGGCATTGGTGCGCAGCGGCGGCCGCCAGCCGAAGAGGCCGGCGAAGTCGCCCAGGCGGTAGAGCAGGCCGGCGAGCCAGCGCGGCGCGGACAGGCGGCGGGGCTCGCCGAGGCGCAGCCAACGGCGGTACGCAAGCACGACCTCGTCCAGAGACAGCCGTTCCGGACCCGCCACGTCGCAGGCGAATCTCGCGGGTGCCGAAGGAGCGATGAAGAACAGGATCGTCTCGACGAGATCGTCCAGTTGCACCACCTGGATCGGACCGGTATCCGGCAGCGTCATGAGCACGGGCAGTGCTGCGACGCCGCGGATGAGGGCGCTGCCGCCGTAGGCGGGCCGGCCGACCACGACCGACGGCCGCAGGATGACCCAGTCGAGGTCCCGGGCCATCAGGGCCTGCTCGCCTTGTTGCTTGGTCGCCGAGAACGAGCTCAGCGCCTCGCGCTCGGCGCCGATGGCGGAGACGTGCACCACCCGGCGTACGCCGGCCGCCTCGCACGCCTGGAAGAGTGCGGCGGCCCCGTCGACGTGCACGCCGCGGGTCCCGTCGCGTCCGCCGTCCTGCAGCACGCCCGCGCAATTGACGACGGCGTCGATCCCCTCGAGGAACGGCTTCCATGCCGTGTCGACCGTTGCCTGCGCGATATCCAGCTCGACCCAGCGCACTCGCGGCAGCTCGCTTCCCGGCCGTCGGGCGATGCCCGTCACCTCGTGCCCTTCGGCGACGAGTCGCGCAAGTACCGCTGTACCGATGAATCCGCTGGCGCCGGTCAAAAGGACCCGCAATGCCG
>CAZTAE010000127.1:0-5975 GCA_964611535.1 uncultured Woeseiaceae bacterium | reverse complement strand
CGCCGAGGTCAGCTTCCGGAGCTCGTCGCGGTCCCCCGTTACGCCGGTGACGCCCTGGCCGAAATGGCCGACGTACTCGCGCAGCTTCGCAGGGGTGTCGCGCTCCGGGTCGACACTTATTAATACGATCTCGGGAACGGCCCCGGTGCGTTCGGCGATGCGCTTCCGTGCCAGGGCGAGCTGCTGCAGCGTGGCGGGGCAGATGTCGGGGCAGTTCGTGAAGCCGAAGAAGACCAGGCTCGTCCTGCCGCGGAGGTGCTCGCGCGTAAAGGGTGCGTTGTCCTGGTCGCGCAGGGAGAATTCCGGCAGGGGCAGGGGCTCGGGGAGCACGGTGGCGTGCTGCGGGCGCGAGCCGCCGGTGTCCGGGCCGCCGACCAGGAAGTACACGGCTGCGGCGACGATCGCGATGACGGCGAGCATCGCGACGATACGTGGGGTGGTACGGATCATGGCCGGGGCATTTTAACGCGTTGCGCGCGGCGATTCCGGACCGCCGCCAGGAGGTGTGCGAGGTGACGACGGACGAGAGGCCCGGCATCGGCGACTACGTGCGCAGGGCCGCGCGGCGGATGGAGGCCGCGGGCCTGGCCTACGGCCATGGGACGGACAACGCGGTCGACGAGGCGGCGTGGCTCGTGTTCTCGGTCCTCGGCCTGGCCCACGACGAGGCCGACGTCGAGAGGGTGCTGACGCCGGAGGAAGTGGCGCGCTGCGAGGCGCTGCTCGAACGGCG
The DNA here is from genome assembly GCA_964611535.1 of uncultured Woeseiaceae bacterium. Classification (GTDB taxonomy): domain Bacteria; phylum Pseudomonadota; class Gammaproteobacteria; order Steroidobacterales; family Woeseiaceae; genus IDS-8. The sequence continues at coordinate 5,242 of CAZTAE010000127.1, read as the reverse complement.
GATCCGCGAGCGCAGGCCGCTCGCCTACCTGCTGCAGGAAGCGTGGTTCGCGGGCCTGCGGTTCCATGTCGACGAGCGCGTGCTGGTGCCGCGCTCGCCGATCGCCGAGCTCATCGAGCGGCGCTTCCGCCCGTGGGTCGATCCGCAGCGGATCCGCCGGGCGCTCGATCTCGGCACCGGATCGGGCTGCATCGCCGTCGCGCTCGCCCGAGCGTTCCACGAGGCAGCCGTCGACGCGCTCGACATCTCTTCCGAGGCGCTGGCGGTGGCCGAAGTCAACGTGCGCCGGCACGCCGTCGGCGACCGCGTGCGGCTCATCCGCTCGGATCACTTCGAGGCGCTGGCCGCGCCCGCGGGGCGGGAGCGCTACGACCTCATCGTGAGCAATCCGCCGTACGTTGCTGAGCAGGAGCTGGCGGGGCTTGCGCCGGAGTATCGTCACGAGCCGGCGCTCGGGCTCGCCGCGGGCGCGAGCGGTCTGGATTCGGTTCTGGCGATCCTGCATGATGCAGCCGACTTTATGGCACATGACGGCACACTCGTGGTCGAGGTGGGCGCGAGCGACGAGGCGCTCGCGGCGCGCCTCCCGGACGTGCCGTTCGTCTGGCTCGAATTCGAGCGCGGCGGCAGCGGGGTGTTCCTGCTGACGCGAGACGACCTGGTGGCATGCCGCGGCGCCATTGCAGCCGCGGCGAGACGAGCGGGATCCTGATCGATGGCGGGCAACACCTTCGGACTGCTGTTCACGGTGACGACCTTCGGCGAAAGCCACGGGCCGGCGATGGGCTGCGTGGTGGACGGCTGCCCGCCGGGGATGCTGCTCGAGGAAACCGACATCCAGTCCGATCTCGAGCGCCGCCGGCCGGGAAAATCGCGCCACACCACCCAGCGCCGGGAACCGGACAAGGTGCGCATACTCTCCGGAGTCTTCGAAGGCCGGACGACGGGCACGCCGATCGGGCTCCTGATCGAGAACACCGACCAGCGATCGCACGATTACGGCGACATCAGGGACAAGTTTCGCCCGGGCCACGCGGACTGGACCTACCAGCAGAAGTACGGTATCCGCGATTATCGCGGCGGCGGCCGCTCGTCGGCGCGGGAAACGACGATGCGGGTCGCCGCCGGCGCCATCGCGCGAAAGTACCTGCACGAGCGGCTCGGCATCGAGATACGCGGCTATCTCGCGCAGCTCGGCCCGCTCGAGCTCGAGGCCACCGATCTCGACTTCGTCGACGACAATCCCTTCTTTTGCGCCGACCCGTCGCGCATCGGGGAGCTCGAGCGTTTCATGGATGAGCTGCGTGCGGACGGAGATTCGGTCGGCGCGAAGATCACGATACTGACCCGCAACATGCCGCCGGGGCTCGGCGAGCCCGTGTTCGACAAGCTGGAAGCAGCCGTCGCGGGGGCGCTCATGAGCATCAACGCCGTCAAGGGCGTGGAGATCGGCGCGGGCTTTGCGGCAGTCCGCCAGCGAGGGAGCGAGCATCGGGACGAAATGACGCCGGACGGGTTTAACAAAAATGACGCCGGTGGCACACTTGGCGGGATTTCGTCAGGGCAGGATCTGGCAGCGAGCATCGCCCTCAAACCCACCTCGAGCATTGCGGTGCCTGGCAAGACGATCGACACGAGGGGCAGGCGTTCGGAGATCGTCACGAAAGGCCGGCACGACCCCTGCGTCGGGCTCCGCGCGACGCCGATTGCCGAGGCCATGGTGGCGCTGGTGCTGATGGACCACTATCTGCGTCATCGTGGACAGAATGCCGATGTCGACAGTGAACCCCGTCACACACGGGCACCCGGGAACTGAAGCGAGCAGCGATAAGCGGCGCCTTGCGCCCGCAATTTCAGGAACTGTCGACTGAGTGCTGTTTTTATCGGCAATCCTTTCCGACAATCACGTGCGGGTTTCGACAACGTGAGGAGATGCCGCACGGAGAGCGGACGAGCTTTCCGGCAGGCGAACGAGGAGGACAGACGTACCCGAGATGACAGAGCGCATTGATGTTGCCGTGGTTGGTGCGACCGGAGCGGTCGGCGAGGCAATGCTGGAAATCCTGGCCGAGCGCGAGTTCCCGGTCGGAAAGCTGTACGCGCTCGCGAGCGAGCGGTCTGTCGGGAAGGAGGTGGAATACGGCGCACGCAAGATAAAGGTCACCGATCTCGCGGAGTTCGACTTCTCGCAAGCCGGAATCGCGCTCTTCTCCGCCGGCGGCTCCGTGTCCGGCGAGTACGCCCCGAAAGCGGCGGCGGCCGGCTGCATCGTCATCGACAACACGTCGAAGTTCCGCCTGCAGGACGACGTCCCGCTGGTCGTGCCCGAAGTGAACCCCGAGCGCATCGCGGATTACCGCCCGACCGGCATCATCGCGAATCCCAACTGCTCGACGATCCAGATGGTGGTGGCGCTGAAGCCCATATATGACGCGGTCGGCATCGAGCGTGTCAACGTTGCGACCTACCAGGCGGTGTCGGGAGCCGGCCGCCGCTCGATCGACGAGCTCGTCCGCCAGACGGCCAACCTGCTGAACGGCCGTCCCCTCGAGCTCGCGGAAGGCGTCTCGCAGATCGCCTTCAATGCCGTGCCGCACATCGACGACTTTCAGGAAAACGGCTACACGCGCGAAGAGATGAAGATGGTGTGGGAGACGCGAAAGATACTCGGCGACGAGAGCATCGCGGTGAACCCGACGGCCGTTCGCATTCCGGTGTTCTACGGGCATTCGGAAGCAGTTCACATCGAGACGAAAAAAAGGATTTCCGCCGCCGAAGTGTGTGATTTAATGCGCGACGCGGCGGGAGTAACGCTGCTGGACGGCAGGGAGTGGGGCAAGTATCCGACAGCGGTCACCAGTGCCTCCGGCAAGGACGCCGTTTTCGTCGGCCGCGTGCGTGAGGACATCAGTCATCCGCGCGGCATCGACCTCTGGGTCGTGTCGGACAACATACGTAAGGGCGCCGCTCTAAATAGCGTCCAAATTGCTGAAATATTGGCGAAAAAGTATTTATAAGATATCATTCTCCCCCAAATCCGACAGGCATCCGATAGCACAATCAGCCTGCGGGTCAGGGCGATTCGCCAGGCATTGGGGAGCTGGAGAAAATTAAAATGTCGCTAAGACTCAATCGCGCGTCGCTCTTGCTTGTGCTGTTCCTGGCCGGCGACGCCTGGGCACTCGGCCTCGGGGAGATACGGCTGAGTTCCGCGCTCAACGAACCGCTGCGTGCCGAGATTCAACTGCTGTCCACCACACCGGAAGAGCTGGCGGGCCTCCGGGTGGAGCTCGCTTCCGCCGCGACCTTCGAGCGCTATGGCATCGACCGCCCGCATTTTCTCACGCGGTTGAACTTCAACGTCGTGGATTCGAACCAGTCGGGAGGCGACGTCGTCCGCATCACGTCGAACGAGCCGATAACCGAGCCTTTCGTCACCGTCCTCGTCGAGGCTTCCTGGCCCGGCGGCCGCCTGCTTCGCGAATACACCGTTTTGCTCGATCCGCCGACTTTTGCACCGCCGCCGACAGCGGAGGCCCCGCAGGCGGTCACCGCACCGCAACGCCAGCAGCAGGCGGACAGCGGCCGCATCGAGCGGCCTGCCGCCCCGGCTCCGGCCCAGCCTGCCGCCGAGCCGTTCGACGCAACCTCGGGCGGCGACGTGCGCGTCCAGCGCGGCGACACGCTTTGGCAGATCGCCGAGCGCGTGCGGCCGGACAGCCGCCTGAGCATGAACCAGGTCATGCTGGGGATTTACGAGGCCAACCCGCAGGCGTTCGCCGGCAACATCAATCGGCTGAACGCCGGTGCCACGCTCAGCATTCCCAGCGCCGACGACATCATCCGCATCAACCGCGCCGACGCCATGAGCGCGGTGCAGCGCCACAACACGGACTTCGGCATCGCGGACACCGGCCGCGCGCAGCCCAGCCTGACGCTGGTGCCGCCCGACGGCGACCAGCCGCAGTACGAGGACGGCGCGGACGACTCGACGGCTCCGGCCGGCGCGCCCGATCCCGAGACCGAGGCGCGCATCCGCGAGCTCGAGCGCATGGTCGAGGACCAGCGCTCGCTCATCGAAATACGCGACAATGAGCTCGCGAGCCTGCGCGAGGAACTGGCGCGACTGCGTGCCGAATCGGCCGCCGCCGCGGGCGAGGAAGCGGCAGCGCCCGCGGACGAGCCGGTCGCGGCCGACGAGGTGGCCGAAGATCCGGAGGTGTTCGCCGACGACGAGTCGCCCGCCGTGCCTGCCGACGAGGTGGCGGAGGAGGACGCGGAAGCCGCGCCCGCGCCGGCCGACGCACAGCCGGCGCCGACGGTTGCCGCGACGCCTCCCGAACCGGGCCTCGTCGACCGGGTCGTCGGCATCCTGACCGGCTTCTGGGGCATCCTCGGCGTCGTCCTGCTGCTGGTGATCGGGATCCTGCTGTGGCTCGCGAAGCGGGCCGCGGGCAGCAGCGAGGAAGACTCGACCGGCGTCTGGGAGACGCTGGACGACGAGGAGATCGACAGCGAATCGCGAGCTTCCACGGAGCGGCTGCGGGCCCTGGCCCGCGACGACGACAGCGCCATTGTCGTCGTCGAGCAGGAATCGTCGCCCGACCGCCGCAGCGTGGGGGATACCCGGGAACTGTCGGGCGCGGATGCCGATGCCGCCGCCGAGACGGGCGCTCAGCCGGCTATCGAGGAAACTTTCAGCAGCGAGACCGCGATCAACCTGGACCAGTCGGACCCGATCGCCGAGGCCGACTTTCACATGGCCTACGGCCTCTACGACCAGGCCGCGGACCTCGTGAACGGCGCACTCGCCGCCGAGCCCGAGCGCCAGGACCTGATGGCGAAGCTCTGCGAGATCTACTTCGTCTGGGGCAACAAGGACGCTTTCATCGAGGCGGCCAACAGACTGCATGACCAGCTCGGCGGCGAAGCGACGCCGGACTGGGACAAGATCGTGATCATGGGGCAGCAGATCGCGCCCGAGCACCGGCTGTTTTCCGGCGCGAGCGCGGGCGCGGCCGGACAGGCCGTCGACCTGGCGTTCGATGGCGAGGGCGACGATCAGGCGCTCGACATGGACTTCGGCAGCGGCGCAGATGGCGAGGTCAGCGACGTCGTCGATCTCGGCGGCGAGGAAGAAAGCTCCGCCGACTACAGCGGCCTCGACTTCACCTTCGACGAGGAGGCGGTCGATACCGGCGCCTCCACGACGCGCGAGATGCCCGGCGGCGGGGACGGCGAC
>CAZTAE010000126.1:4318-5993 GCA_964611535.1 uncultured Woeseiaceae bacterium | reverse complement strand
GGCAGGATTTCGTCGACTCGCTGGCGGCCGCGGGTTATGCGCGGGTGCCGCAGGTCACCGAACACGGTGAGATCGCCGTGCGCGGCTCGCTGCTCGACGTCTATCCGATGGGTTCGCCGAAGCCGGTGCGTGTGGACTTTTTCGATGACGATATCGAATCGCTGCGCTGGTTCGACCCCGAGACCCAGCTCACGACGGAGACGGTCGACGTGGTCGAGATCCTGCCGGCGAAAGAGGTCCCGATGGATGCGGAGAATGTCGCGCAGTTCAAGCGGCGTTATCGGGCACGCTTCGAGGGGCGGCCGTCCTCATCCCGCGTCTACCGGGACGTCTCGGAGGGCATACACCACGGTGGCATCGAATACTTCCTGCCGCTGTTCTTCGATGCCACCGCGATGCTGCCGGACTACCTGCCGGAGAACGCCCTCGTGCTGGCGCCGGCGGACCTGCCGGCGATCCTCGACAGCGCCTGGACGGAGATCGGCGAGCGTTACGAGCTCTACAGCCTCGATCCCGAGCGGCCCGTGCTCCGGCCGGAGGAAAGCTTCCACGAGCCCGGAGCCCTGCACGACCGCCTCGCCGGGCTCTCCACGATCGGCTACTCGGCGCAGTCGGTGCAGGACGCGCCGGGGCAGCTCAACCTGCCCGCCCGCCTGCCGCCGGCACTCCGGGTGCAGGCGCGCTTCGAGGACTCCGCCGCCGCCCTGATGCACTTCCTCGACAGCTTCGACGGACGCGTGCTGTTCACCGCGGATTCGCCCGGGCGTCGCGAGCACGTCGTCGACCTGCTGCACGGCCGCGGACTCGACGTGGCCCGCTGCGACAGCTGGCAGCAATTCCTCGAGCGGGGCGAGCGGCTGGGCGTCGCGGTCGCCCCGATCGACTCCGGCGTCATCCTGCCCGCCGCCGGCATCGCCGTCATCACCGAGGAGCAACTGTTCGGCGAAAAACCGCGCGGCCGTTCACGGCGCCGGCGCGCCGAGCGCGATCCCGAGACCATCATCCGCGAGCTGAACGACCTGGCGCCCGGCTCCCCCGTCGTGCACGCGGAGTACGGCGTCGGACGCTACCAGGGCCTGGTCACCCTGGAAACCGGCGGCGTGACGGGCGAATTCCTGAGCCTCGAGTATGCCGACGGCGACAAGCTGTACGTGCCCGTCGGCTCGCTGAACCTGGTGTCGCGTTACACGGGCGCGGCGCCCGAAAACGCGCCGTTGCACCGGCTGGGCAGCGACCAGTGGGCGAAAGCCAGGGAGAAGGCCGCGCGCAGGATCCGCGACGTCGCCGCGGAGCTGCTCGACGTCTACGCGCGACGGGCCGCCCGCTCCGGCCACCGGTTCCGCTGGCCCGAGGCCGACTACCGGGCCTTCGAGCAGGACTTCCCGTTCGAGCCGACCGAGGACCAGGCGCGCACCATCGACGAGGTGCTCGCGGACCTCGCGTCCGGGAATCCGATGGACCGCATCGTCTGCGGCGACGTCGGTTTCGGCAAGACGGAAGTGGCGCTGCGCGCCACCTTCGCCGCAGTCAATGACGGCAAGCAGGTGGCGATCCTGGTGCCGACGACCCTGCTCGCCCAGCAGCACGGGCAGACCTTCCAGGACCGCTTCGCCGACTGGCCGGTCCGCATCGAGATCCTGTCGCGATTCCGTTCGCGCAAGGAGGTCGAGCGGGT
>CAZTAE010000126.1:0-4218 GCA_964611535.1 uncultured Woeseiaceae bacterium | reverse complement strand
GTGATCCGCGAAGCGATCCTGCGCGAGATCAAGCGCGGCGGCCAGGTGTACTTCATCCACAACCGCGTCGAGGACATCGACTCGGTCGGCGAGCGCGTGCGCAAGCTCGTGCCGGAGGCCGACGTCCGGATCGGCCACGGCCAGATGCCGGAAAGGGAGCTCGAGCAGGTGATGCTGGATTTCTACCACCGCCGGTTCAACGTGCTCCTCTGCACGACGATCGTGGAAAGCGGCATCGACGTGCCCACGGCCAACACCATCGTCATCAACCGCGCGGACCGCTTCGGGCTGGCGCAACTGCATCAGCTGCGCGGCCGCGTCGGCCGGTCGCATCACCGCGCGTACGCGTATCTCGTGACCCCGCCGCGGACCGCGATGACCGCCGACGCGATCAAGCGCCTCGAGGCCATCGACTCGCTGGAGGACCTCGGCGCCGGTTTCACGCTGGCGACGCACGATCTGGAGATTCGCGGCGCAGGCGAGCTGCTGGGCGACACGCAGAGCGGCCAGATCCAGGAGATCGGTTTCTCGCTGTACACGGAGCTCCTGAACCGGGCCGTGAAGTCGCTGCGCGCGGGGAAGGAAGCGGACCTGCTCGCCCCGCTCGACGCCGGCGTGGAGATCAACCTGCACCTGGCCGCGCTCCTGCCCGACGACTACGTCCCCGACGTGCACTTGAGGCTCATCCTCTACAAGCGCATCGCCGGCGCGACGTCGCACGATGAGCTCAGGGACCTGCAGGTCGAGATGATCGACCGGTTCGGCCTGCTGCCGCCGCAGGCGAAGAACTTCATGCGCATCGCAGCCCTGAAGCTCGATGCCGCGGAGCTCGGCGTGGAAAAAATTGACGCCGCCGCATCGGGCGGCTACGTCCTCTTCGGCCGCGACGCCGCCGTCGACCCGGTGGCCCTGGTGCGCCTGGTGCAGAGCGACAGCCAGAAGTTCCGCATGCGCGGCGCCCAGCGCCTGCAGTTCCGCTTGGAAATGGCCCGCGATGAGGATAGATTCGCGTTCATCGAAGAGCTGCTGCGTTCGCTCCGCCCCGGCGGCGAGGCGCGACGCGACAGTGCCCTGGCAGGATGACGACAATGGGATCACGGGTCCGAACCCCGGCAGCGAAACTCCGCCTCCAGGCGGGCGGACTGGCTGCCGGCTGCGCGGCGCTCACGCTGCTGGCGCAGGCCGCCGGCGCGCAGACGAATACGCCGGATGCCGCTGAAGAGCCGCCGCGCCGCTACACAGTCGAGCTCATCGTCTTCGCCTACGACGAGAGCGTGCCCTCCGGCAGCGAGGTGTTTCTGCCCGACGAGCCGCCGGAGGAGCGGATACCGGAATTCACCGACGGGATCACCGACCCGGCATCCCCGGCCGATGAACCGCGCAACTACGGCGACGCCCGTACCGGGCCGTTCCTGGAGGAACTGCCGGACGCGCCGCAGACACCCACCGAAGCGGGTGCGCCCGGGCCCGCCGACGCTGCCGCCGCCGCTCCCTTCACGGACCTGCCGCCGGTACGGCAATGGATCGAGCTCGAGCTGCACGACGAGCAGCAGCCGCGCATGAACGAGATCTACGACAAGCTCGTCGCCATCGATGCCTACCAACCCCTGATGCGCGCGGCGTGGACGCAAACCACCCACGGCAGGGACGAGGCGCCGGCCATCCACCTGCAGTCGCTCGGCGCGGCGCCGCAGGGCCTCGACGGCAGCGTCTCGCTCTACGCGGGACGCTTCGTGCACCTCGTGCTCGACCTGGCGCTGGATGCCGCGCCGGGTGAAGCGCCGGCAGACGAAGTCCTCTACCGCGGAGACGGCCGCCCCGGAGGCGGCGACATTGCCGATCCCTTCAGCTCGCCGCTGCGCTATCGCCTCGAGGAAGACCGGATCATGCGCATGGGGGACACCCGTTATTTCGACCATCCGCGCTTCGGCGTTGTCGCGCGGGTAACGGCGGCCGAGGACGGGGAGCCGGAAGTCGACGGCGAGCCGGCCGAGGCAGTGGCCGGCAGCAACTGACCAGACGCCGCTCAGCCTGCCCCGAGCAGATCCTCGAGAAATTCCGCGGCTTCCACCTTCAGCCGGTCCACGTCGGCCAGTGCGACGCGGGTGGAGACGGTCACGAAGCGCGAGGAAGGCGAACGCGGGTGGTGCAGGCCGAGATCGCGGACCGCGGTGGCGATGCGCTCCGCGAACTCGCTCACGCCCGCCTCGTCCGACGCGTGCGACAGCACGACGATGCGCTCGCCCCCGTCCGCGGGAATCCGCGCCGCCACGTCACTCGCACGCCGCAGGCAACGGCGCACCGCCTGGGCCACCCGGCGGAGACAGGAATCGGTCGCGTGCCGCCCGAACACCGACAGGTAAGCCTCGAAGTGGTCCGGCGTGAAGCAGACGAGCGCGAGTGTGCTCTTCTCGCGCTTCGCAACGGCCCAGTCGTGCGCGAGGACCTCGCGAAATGCAGTCTCGTTGAGCAGTCCGGTAACCGCGTCGTCCCGGGACAGGTCGCGAACCCGGCGCTTCGCCCGCAGCAGGGCCCGGTGCAGCTCCCGGTCTCCCTGCTCCGCACCCGTGTCGCCGCCCCGCCGCCAGAACAGGGCGACGTAGCGAGCGGCCGGATCGGCCGCCTCGAGCGGCTTGAGCAACAGCAGGTATTCGCGCTTGTGGATCTCGACCGGAAGACTCGACTCCTCCGCCCGCCGGACGGTTTCGCTGACCTCCACGGCGAGCTCCCTGCCGATCAGCTGTTCGACGACGTCGGCGAGCGGCCGCCCCAGAACCGGACCGTCGCCGGTAAAACGCTGGAAGGCCGGATTGAACAGCACCACGGGCCAGTCCGGCCGGTCGATACAGGCGCAGAGAACCGGCTCGACCGAAGCCGCGACGAGTTGTTCCAGGATTTCCGGCGGTAGCGTCTTCATCGTTCCGTGCCGGCGTCGGGACCCGCGGCGTCGAACAGTGCTCTCAGGACGCGCATCGACTGCATCTTCGCTGCCAGCAGGTTGGCCTCGATATCTTCGTGTATCGCCTGCCCGCCCCGTCCGGCAGCGAAGTTGACGATGAGGGACAGGCACGCATAGTTCATATGCAGCTCGCGGGCGATCGCAGCCTCCGGCATCGCGGTCATGCCGACGAAGTCGGCCCCGTCGCGCTCCAGCCGGTCGACTTCCGCCGCGGTTTCCAGCCGCGGGCCCTGCGTAACCGCATAGACGCCTCCGTCGTGGCACACGACGTCGGCGGCGCGCCCCGCCGCCAGGATCTCCCGCCGCAAACCGCCGGCGAAGGGTTCCGTGAAATCGATGTGCTCGAGACTAGCGGATTCCCCGTCATGGATACTGTGATCCCGTCCCCAGGTGTAGTCGAGGATCTGGTGAGGCACGGCCAGCTGCCCGGGATAGAGCCCCCGGGTAATGACGCCGACGGTGTTGAGACCGATGACGTGCTGGATGCCGAGCAGCTTGAGCGCCATCAGGTTGGCCCGGTAGTTGATCCGGTGCGGCGGAATGCGGTGGGTATCGCCGTGCCGGGCCAGGAACCAGACGGTTGCCTCGCCGTATGCGAGCGGTCGCGGAGCGGACGAGGGCTGCCCGTAGGCCGTCGTGATCGCCCGCCCCGGGGCGTCGCTGCCGAACGCGTGAAAGCCGCTGCCGCCGATGATCGCGTACCGTGCCTTGCTGACGCCCATACGCAGGTCCCTCGATCAACGCGCTCCGGCCGCGGCCGGATCAGGCGTCCAGCTCCAGCGGGGGCCGATCCATCCAGCGCCCGACGCGTTCGGCGGCTGCCTGCCACTCGTCGCTCGCCAGCAGCGTCTCCCGAAGCATCTGACCGGTGCCGTGCAGCCTGGCCAGCCGCACCAGCGAAGGCGGATTGGAGTATTCGGTGAGCGAGGCGACGGCCGCCTGCGCTGCCGGGCGGTCATTGCAGATCAGGATCATGTCGCAGCCGGCCGCCAGTGCGCGTTCGGCACGTTCCGGCATCGTGCCGTAGCTCGCCGTCGCTTTCATGCTGAGGTCGTCGCAGAAAACCGCGCCGTCGAAACCGAACTGCGAGCGGAGCTCGCTCCCGATCCAGTAGCGCGAGAAGCCGGCTGGCGAGGGGTCGACTTCCCGGTAGACGACGTGCGCCAGCATGACGCCGGCCAGCAGGCGGTTCGCGATGAGCTTCTCGTACGGCCGCATGTCGTCCAGGACGTCGCCGTATTCGCGCCGGTCGATCGGCA
>CAZTAE010000125.1:0-6011 GCA_964611535.1 uncultured Woeseiaceae bacterium | reverse complement strand
CACCAGATGAGTACTGCAGTCGCGGACATGCACGTCGACGAGCATCACGGGCCTGGCAAGGGAATCAGGCGCTGGCTCTTCACGACGAACCACAAGGACATCGGCACGCTCTACCTGCTGTTCAGCCTGCTGATGTTCTTCGTCGGCGGCGTGATGGCGCTCGTGGTCCGGACGGAGCTCTGGTCTCCCGGCCTGCAGTTCGTCAACCCCGAGTTCTTCAACCAGATGACCACGATGCACGCGCTCGTCATGATCTTCGGCGCCCTCATGCCGGCGCTGGTGGGTCTGGCGAACTGGATGCTGCCGCTCATGCTCGGCGCGCCGGACATGGCCCTGCCGCGCGTGAACAACTGGTCGTTCTGGATACTGCCGTTCGCGTTCACGCTGCTGTTGCTCACGCTGTTCCTGCCCGGCGGCGCGCCGGCGGCGGGCTGGACGATGTATCCGCCGCTCGTTCTGCAGACCGGCGATGCGTTCCCGTTCATGATCTTCTCCATCCATTTGATGGGTCTGTCGTCGATCATGGGCGCGATCAACATCATCGTGACGATCATCAACATGCGCGCGCCGGACATGTCGCTGCTCAAGATGCCGATGTTCGCCTGGGCCTGGCTCATCACGGCCTACCTGCTGATCGCCGTGATGCCGGTGCTGGCGGGCGCCGTGACCATGCTGCTGACGGACCAGTTCTTCGGCACCAGCTTCTTCCTCGCGGCCGGGGGCGGCGACCCGGTGATGTACCAGCACATCTTCTGGTTCTTCGGCCATCCCGAGGTCTATATCATGATTCTGCCGGCGTTCGGCGTCATCTCGCACGTGATCCCGACGTTCGCCAGGAAGCCGCTGTTCGGCCACGACTCGATGGTCTACGCGATATCCGCGATTGCCTTCCTGTCGTTCATCGTCTGGGCGCACCACATGTTCACGACGGGCATGCCGCTCACCGGCCAGCTGTTCTTCATGTTCTCGACGATGCTGATCGCTGTCCCGACGGGCGTGAAGATATTCAACTGGACCGCGACGATGTGGCGCGGCTCCATGACCTTCGAAACGCCGATGCTGTTCGCGCTCGCCTTCCTGTTCCTCTTCACGATCGGCGGCTTCTCCGGGCTCATGGTCGCCATCGTGCCGGCGGACATCCAGTATCACGACTCGTACTTCGTCGTCGCGCACTTCCATTACGTGCTGGTGCCCGGGTCGCTGTTCGGCATCTTCGCGGCCGTCTACTACTGGCTGCCGAAGTGGACCGGCACCATGTACGACGAGAAGCTCGGGAAGATCCACTTCTGGCTCTCGGCGATCTTCGTCAATGTGCTGTTCTTCCCCATGCACTTCCTCGGACTCGCCGGCATGCCGCGGCGGATCCCGGACTATTCGACGCAGTTCGCGGACTTCAACATGATCGCAAGCGTCGGGGCTTTCGGCTTCGGTCTCGCACAGCTCCTGTTCGTCTGGATCCTCTTCCAGTGCATCCGCGGCAAGGGCGACCGCGCGACCGGCGAGGTCTGGGAGGGCTCGCGGGGGCTCGAGTGGACGGTACCGTCGCCGGCGCCCTACCACACGTTCGAAGAGCCGCCGAAACGAACGGAGGGCTTTTCATGAAGCGCGACCGGCGGTCGCCGCGCAGCGTGCGCAAGACCGCGCTGTTGCTCGGGGCGATAGCACTCGCCGTCTACCTGGGCTTCATCCTTTCCGGCGTCGTAGGATTCTGAGAGATGGAGAGCAACAGGGACAAAGGGCAGATCAGCACGAGAGCGCTGGCGGGCCGGCTGCTTCTGATGGCCGTCGGCATGTTCGCTTTCGGCTTCGCGCTGGTCCCGCTGTACGACGCCTTCTGCGAGATCACCGGCTTCGGCGGGCGCACCAACACCACGCCCGCCGAGGCCGTGGCGCAGGCGGACGAAAACCGCAGCATCAAGCTGGAGTTCGTCACGACCGTCAACCAGTACGCACCGTGGACGTTCGAGTCACAGGAGGCGGGGATGGACATCCACCCGGGCGGGCTCTACGAAGCACTGTTCACCGCCACGAACCTGACGGACGAGCACAAGGTCGCGCAGGCCGTGCCGAGCGTCACTCCCCCGGAGGCGGCGGCCTACTTCAAGAAGCTCGACTGTTTCTGCTTCACCAGCCAGGCGTTCGAGGCGAACGAGACCCGTGAATTGCCGGTGCGCTTCATCGTGGATCGCGATCTGCCGGACTACGTGGATACCATCACGCTGTCCTACACCTTCTTCGACACGGCACGCGCTTCGGGCGGTTCCGGTGCCGGCACGCCCGCGTCGCCCGGGCACATCGGCGACTGAACCTACGCTGTTCCGGAACAACATGGCACAAGCTGACAACCGCTACTACATACCCCACGGAAGCCACTGGCCGATCATCGGCTCGGTCGGGCTCTTCCTTCTCATGTTCGGCGTGTCCACCTGGCTGAACGGCGCCGGCTACGGCTTCTGGATCATGCTGGCGGGCGCCGCAATCATCATCTGGATGCTGGCCGGCTGGTTCGCGACGGTGATCGCGGAGAGCATCGCCGGCAAGTACAACCGGCAGGTCGACACCTCCTTCCGGATGGGGATGTTCTGGTTCATCTTCTCGGAGGTGATGTTCTTCTCCGCGTTCTTCGGCGCGCTTTTCTACGCGCGGAACGTCTCGATCCCCTGGCTGGGCGGCTCCAGCAACAACTTCTTCACCAACCTGCTGCTCTGGAGCGACTTCGAGAGCACCTGGCCGACTGCCGGCCCCGGCGGCGCCGTGGAATACGAGGCGATGGCGCCTTTCGGGCTACCGCTCATCAATACGGCAATACTGCTGACGAGCAGCGCGACCGTCACCATCGCGCACCACGCCCTGCTGCAGAATCGCAGGCTCATGCTGAACGTGTTCCTCGCGCTCACCTTCCTGCTGGGGTATCTCTTCGTCTATCTCCAGGCGGTGGAATACGTGCACGCCTACCAGGAGATGAACCTCAGGCTGACGACCGGCATCTACGGCACCACGTTCTTCATGTTGACGGGCTTCCATGGCCTGCACGTCACCCTCGGCGCGGTCATACTGACCGTCATGTGGTTCCGGACGATGAAGGGGCACTTTACGCCGGAGAGCCACTTCGGATTCGAGGCCGCCGCATGGTACTGGCACTTCGTCGATGCGGTGTGGATCGGGCTGTACGTGTTCGTCTACTGGATGTAGGCCGCCTGCAGCCACAGTGAACAGCGGAGCGATTGGCGGGCGCCGATGACCAGCGGCAGGATAACCGCAAGAGACCTGGTGCCGCCGCTCGCGGCAATCGTGCTGGTGGTGCTGTTCGGGGGCCTCGGCCTCTGGCAGCTCGACCGCGCGGAGGAGAAGGTCACCCTGCGCGAGCTGTTCGAGTCCGGCGCCGGATACCGGCCGCTGGCCGCGGCCGGCGAGAGCCCGGAGCTCTACGAGCCGCTGAAGGCGCGCGGCCGGTTTCTCGGCGAGCGGCAATTCCTGATCGACAACATGATCATGAACGGCCGGGTCGGCTACTTCGTGGTCGCTCCCTTCGAGCATGCGGCCGGCGAACCCCTGCTGCTCGTCAACCGGGGCTGGCTGCCGAAGGAGCCGGACCGGGATCCGGCCGCGGCCGTCGCCGTCGCCGGATCGGAGCGGGAGGTCACCGGCCGCGCCGGGCGCCTGCCCCGGGTCGGCATACGCGCCGGCGAAGCCTTCGAGCACGAGGACGGCTGGCCGAGGGTGGCAAACTGGCCAACCCTCGAGGAGCTCGAGCAGGCGCTTGGCCGCGAGCTGCTGCCGTTCGTGCTGCTCGCCGACCCCGAGCCCGATGCCGCCTTCGTTCGCCACTGGGAGCTCCCCGGGCCCGGACCGATGCGGCACATCGGCTACGCGGTGCAATGGTTCGCCCTCGCGGCCGCGGTCATCGTGACGGCTGTCCTCCTCTGGCGCCGCAGGCGCCGCCCGGCATGAGCCGCGGAAAGACGCCGCGGTCGGGCATAAAGCAGGTCGCGCTGCTCGGCCTGGTCTTCGTCCTGCCGCTCGCGCTCGCGGCCCTGCTCTATTTCAGCGACAGCGGGCTTGCGCCTGAGCGCCGGACCAACCACGGCGCCCTGCTCGAGCCGATCGTGAACGTGGAAGAAGCCCTGCCGAACTCGCCGGTTGCCGGCCTGTCCGAGGCTCACTGGCTGCTGATC
The DNA here is from genome assembly GCA_964611535.1 of uncultured Woeseiaceae bacterium. GTDB lineage: Bacteria > Pseudomonadota > Gammaproteobacteria > Steroidobacterales > Woeseiaceae > IDS-8. The sequence goes on along the minus strand of CAZTAE010000125.1, from coordinate 1,836 downwards.
TATGCCCACGACGGCGCGTGCGGGGCCGGCTGCGAGGAGTCGCTCTACACGCTGCGCCAGGTCCGCCTGATGCTCGGGCCCGACATGTCGCGGCTCAGGCGCGTCTTCTTGCACGGCCAAATGCCGCCGGATACAGTGCGGATCGAGGGTGAGCACCCGGACCTCATAACCATCGAAGACGAGGCACTCGGTGACCTGCTCGACGACCAGCGGCCGCGGGAGCTGCCCGCCGACGGGTACTTTCTCGTCGATCCGCTGGGAAACCTGGTGATGTACTTTCCGCCGGACATCGTTCCCGGCGACGTGGTCGACGACCTGGAACATCTGCTGGACCTGTCCCGTATCGGCTGACGCGGACACGACCGATCACTACAACCCCCGGAGCATGCGCTTGAGCGTAAGAAGCCTGCAAAGCACGACGGACTGGCGCGATTACTATGAGCTGACGAAGCCCCGCGTCGTCGCGCTCATCGTGTTCACTGCCATCGTCGGCATGTTCCTGGCGGTGCCGGGCTGGCCGGGCGCGCAGGCGCTGCTGTTCGGGACGCTGGGCATCGGCCTTGCGGCATCGTCCGCGGCGGTGGTCAACCACGTGCTGGATGCCCGCATCGACGTCCAGATGTCCCGCACGCGCCGCCGGCCGCTGCCGCAGGGCCGCCTGACGGAAAACCAGGCGCTCGTGTTCGCGGCCGTGCTCTGTACCGCTTCCATGCTGCTCCTGTGGTTCCTCGTCAATCCGCTGACGGCCGTGCTGACGTTTGCGTCGCTGATCGGTTACGCCGTCATCTACACCGTCTATCTCAAGCGCGCGACGCCGCAGAACATCGTCATCGGCGGGGCGGCCGGCGCCGCGCCGCCCGTACTCGGCTGGTGCGCCGTGACCGGCGAGATCCATGCCAACGCGCTCCTGCTGTTTCTGATCGTGTTCGTCTGGACGCCGCCGCATTTCTGGGCGCTCGCGATCGCCCGCAAGCGCGACTACGAGAAGGTCGGCGTGCCGATGCTGCCGGTCACACACGGCAACGAGGTGACACGCCAGTTCATCCTGCTGTACACGATCCTGCTGGTCCCGGTCACCGTGATGCCGTACCTGACCGGCATGAGCGGGCTGATCTATCTCGCGGCCGCCCTGGTACTCGGCGGGATGTTTCTCTACTACGCGATCCGCCTGAAGATCAGCGAAGGCGGCGGGCTCCCCATGCGCGTATTCCGCTTTTCGATCCACTATCTGATGTTTCTGTTCGCGGCACTCCTGCTCGACCATTACTTCATCGTCACACTCGGTCTCTGACGACGACGATGGACGTAACTCCGATCCTCGAATCCCTGAACGAGGCTCAGCGACAGGCCGTGACGGCGCCGCTCGAGCCCGTGCTCGTCATCGCGGGCGCCGGCAGCGGCAAGACGCGGGTTCTGACGCATCGCGCCGCATGGCTGATCGACGTCGAGGGCGTTTCGCCGCAGAGCGTGCTGGCCGTGACCTTCACCAACAAGGCGGCCGCCGAGATGCGGGGGCGCATCGAGTCCCTGTTGCGCATGCCGGTCCAGCATCTCTGGATAGGCACCTTTCACGGCCTCGCGCATCGCCTGCTGCGCCGGCACTGGAGTGAGGCGCGGCTGCCGCAGAACTTCCAGATCATCGATGCCGACGACCAGCTTTCCCTCATCAAGCGCATGCTCAGGAACCTGGAGCTCGACGACAGCCGCTGGGTGCCCCGGGAGATCCAGTACTTCATCAACGCGCAGAAGGACGAGGGCCTGCGGGCCCGGCACCTGGACGACGACGGCGACCCGAACCGCCGCCAGTTCATCACGCTCTACCGGGACTACCAGGAG
>CAZTAE010000124.1:0-6055 GCA_964611535.1 uncultured Woeseiaceae bacterium | reverse complement strand
GCTGGAGGAAGTGCAGGTGGCACAGAAAAGCACAGTCGCGCTCCGGGTTGCAAGCCGCCGCGCTTTTCGTGTCCTGGCGTCGGCTATGCGCAAGCGCAGGTCACCTTCTAGTCCCGGATAGCCCGCCTGTCTCTCGGCAGGAGTCGGAGCCATGTCGCCACCGCAGCAAAGGCTGCTACCGACATCAATGCGCTCCAGACCGGTGCGGAGACGTACCTTTCCATGACATAAGTTGCGAATGCAGCGGCCGCGATGGCGATCAAGAGCGTGGCCATGATCCGGCCGATCCGCCTGCCAAAGCTGAATCCCAATATGGTGACCATCAGCAATACGCTCGTGACACCGGCGGCATATGCCCCGAGCACGGCACCATACGCGCCCAGAACCGGTATTGTCGCGATCGTCGTGACCAGGAGCACAACGAGGGTTATCGCTTGAATCACCAGGCGCGTGCGCTGCCTGTTGGACGCGAGCAATAGGCGGAGGAGAATGAACGAAAGGCTGGTCAATACGCCCAGTCCGGCCAATGATCTTACAATCGGTCCGCTCCCGGAAAATCTCTGACCGAGGAGTGGCTCCACGACATAGGGAGCGACGAAGAACAACGCCCAGCTGATGAGGACACCGACGGCTACCGCAACTCGAACCAGTCTTTCGCCAGCTGTCCAGAATGATTCGCGGCTGGTGTGGTAGAGATGGCTCAAGTGTGGGTACGCGGCAAATCCGAGGAAGCCAAGCGGAATCACCGCGGCCTCCATGAGTTTGATACCGGAAGCGTATATGCCGGTTTCGGCATCTCCGAGCATCACATTCAGGACGATAAAATTCGATCTGAGGGCGGCAATCGCAAGGAATAATGATGCTGCGAATGGCCAGCTCTCCGCCATTATTGCCCTGATGTCCGCCCAGCGCGCAGAGAAGGCGACTACAGGGCATTCGGAGAGAAATAAACGGACAGAATACAGAAACAGTAACAGACCGCTGACAGCGAGGGGGATCAAGCTTACGGCGAGATTCGCGCCATAGAAACCAATCAGCGTCAGTGAGCCGCCGATGCCAAACAGTCGCGCGATCAGCTCCGCAACAGCCGGGGCAGCCATTCTTTGTTCACCGAAGGACGGCGAAAAGAGCGTCCTGGCGAACGCAAAGAATATCTGTTGCACCACAAGAGCCCCGACGAGGATGACTTCTGTTGTGGTGCTCGCGGCATACGCAAGGTGGACACCCAGTACTGACCCGAAGATAAGCAGTGCCAATGCTTGTATCAGCAGCAGTCGCGCGATGAGGGCTCCTCTCTCTGCCTGGGGCGTCCGTGTGCATTGACGGACGGCAAAATCCTCGAGGCCGAGATTAATGGCCGCATACATCAGCCCGGCTACACCCAGCGCATATGCATATTGCCCGATGCCCTCCGGCCCGAAGCTCCGAGCGAGAACCACGAAGAGAACAAGGTTCGCAAAATCCCCCGCGATCCGGCCACCGGTCAGCCATCCGGCATTCGAAAGGATGCGCCAAAGAGGATTTACGGATTCGCTACCCTGATCATCCACTGATTACGATTCCACAGCCTTGAGGATACTAACGGGTTTCGATGCTATCATTGGCGTGATTGGAGTCACGTCGGGCAAAAGACCTGGAACGGCGTGTTTCAGTCCTCGGTTCACCAGCCGCCTCGGCTCATTATCGCTCGATACACAACAGGGACGCGACCAGATTTGTAACTCCAAAATGGCATCGACGCATGATGGCAAGTCTCTCCTGTCTTCAATCGGGTTGACGGGGCCGTAACATGGTGAACGGCCAGCCAAGCGTGTTAGTGAGCGGTCATTACGGCGCGGGCAACATTGGTGACGAGTTCATATCCCTGGCTTTAGCCCGGCTCGCCGGCGGTCGCATAAAGGCAGACCTGGTTCTGCTGTCGCATTCGACACTCGCTACTGAGCGGATCTGTCGGAGGCGCGCTATCGCGCACCCGGCCTTCGGACCCAATGGGCTCCGAAACCTGCGTACGATGTTCGAGGAGGTGCAAAGAGCTGACGTCGTCTGGGTCGGAGGTGGCGGCATCTTCCAGGACGAGTTCAACTTGCGCACCGTTCCCAAATATTGCCTGCCGGCAATCGCCGCTGCCTGGGTCGGGAAGCCCTATGTCCTGTATTCCGTCGGAGTGGGACCACTGTCCAGCGGTTACGGGCGGCGTCTGACGCAGCTTGTCGCCAGCGGCGCTGCGAAAGTGACAGTGCGCGACGAGGCTTCGCGGAAACTGTTGGCGGAGCTTGGGATCACGGACGCGGCGATCGTACCGGATCCGGCCAAATACCTGTTGGCGACGGAGGGTAGCCATAGCGAATGGGTGACCAACCTGATCGAAGAGGAACTGGCGGAGGAGTTTATTCTGCTGTCGCTGCGTGCCATCTGGCATAAGCCGTCGATCGATCGGCCAAGGCTGACCTGGTTGTCCGATTCGACCATCGACGAGCTCATCGCAGAGCTGAAATCCGCGTTTGCAGAGATCGGCTGCAAGGTAGTAATCGTGCCAGCGTACCGTGATCATGATAGCGAGATAAACAAGAGGATGGCCGATGCCATGGGCGACCAGGGCATCCTCGTGGACAAGGACCTGGATCCCGACGATTGGCTCCAGCTACTCGGTGCTGCGAGCCTGGTGATCAGCATGCCTTTGCATCCGGCGTTGATCGCCTGCGCGAACGGCACGCCTGCGTTGACCATAGCTTACGGTCCCAAAGTGCGGCAGCAGATGGAGATCTGGGGACTTGACCAGTACGTGGTCGGCTTTGGGGAATTCGCAAAGATCCCTGAGCACCTGCACAGGCTCTGGCGGATGCGCCACGAAGAATCAGCCAGGCTTCGCCGGATGAGCGTCGCCACCAGTCGAGACGTCGAGGCAACCTTCAAGAGCAACATCACAGCGACTGCCCGTGTGCGCCCCCGACGTCGCCTGGCGATCAAGCTGGCGCTGCTGACAGCCTTCGGCTGGATCCCGGAAACGAGACGCCGGCCGCGGCCGGGCGCCCGCCGAGGCAGCGCATAGGTATCGCCGCTGGTTCTCGCCTCCGCGCGCAGGAACTTGTCGGCAAGCCGGCCGGCTTGCCCCTTGGGCGGCGCTCGCCGGGCGCCAGCCCCGCCAGTCGGCCGTCCCGTAACAGGGTTTCGAGGAAAACCTTCCAAGCACTTGTTCAGAAAGAAGTCAACGCGAGGAAGCCGGCGCGGGCGGCGATGCAATAAATCGGTAACACTGCGTCTTTAAGCTGTGCGCCATCTCGCACCGTTGGCTGGAGGAAGTGCAGGTGGCACAGAAAAGTACGGTCGCGCTCCGGGTTGCAAGCGCCGCGCTCGTCGTCTTGGGTGTCGGCAATGCGCATGCGCAGGCGTCCCGCGACTACGTCTACATCGTCGGTTCGTCGACCGTCTATCCGTTTTCGACCGTCGTCGCGGAGCGCTTCGGACGCACCAGCGAATTCAAGACGCCGAAAGTGGAGTCGACGGGCTCGGGCGGCGGCCTCAAGCTCTTCTGCGACGGCATCGGCACCGGCTTCCCCGACATCGCCAACTCGTCGCGGGCGATCAAGGCGTCGGAAGTCGAGCGCTGTGCCGCGAACGGCGTGCGCGAGATCGTGGAGGTCAAGATCGGCTACGACGGCATCGTCGTCGCCAACGCCGCGTCGGCGGAGCCGATGAGCCTGTCGCGCGACGAGCTGTTCCTGGCGCTCGCGCGCACCCTGCCGAATGACGACGGGGAGTTCGCGCCGAACCCGCACCGCACCTGGCACGACGTCAGCGAGCGGCTGCCGGAGCTTGCCATTGAAGTGCTCGGTCCGCCGCCGACGTCGGGTACTCGGGATGCGTTCCTGGAGCTCGTCATGGAGCCCGGCTGCCGGTCGATACCGGAAATTGCCGCGCTGGAGGAGTCGGAGCCGCGTACCTTCCGGGCCCGCTGCCACGCGATCCGCGAGGATGGTGCGTTCGTCGACGCCGGCGAGAACGACAACGTCATCGTGCAGAAGCTCGAGGCGAACCCGCGTGCGCTCGGCATATTCGGCTACAGTTTCCTGGACCAGAACCTGCAGCGCGTGCAGGGCGTCGAGATCGACGGCATTTCCCCCACCTTCGAGTCCATCGCGGACGGCAGCTACGTCGTCTCGCGGCCGCTCTATTTCTACGTCAAGAGTGCGCACGTCGAGGTAATCCCCGGTCTGCGCGGCTTCCTGCGCGAGTTCACCAGCGAAAGGGCCTGGGGCGACGAAGGGTACCTGTCGGATCGGGGACTGATCCCCATGCCGATGGCGGAGCGGGCCGAAGTCGCCGCCCGGGTGCGCGACCTGACGCCGCTGGCGAGCACGGCGATGTCGCGCGCGGCGGCGCGTGTTCCGCAACCGCGAAGAGGGTTGCCCCAAATCCCCTGAACATGCAGCTTTCCACACTGGTTCTCGTCCTGCTGGCCGCCTCGGCGTTCTGCTTCTGGTCAGGGCGGGCGCGTTCGCTGGCTGTTGCCGGTTCGCCGTCGGGCCCCGCCGCGCGCCTGCACTCGCTGCCCGGCTACTACGGCTATTACGTGGCCCTCTGGTGCCTGCTGCCGGCGCTCGCGCTGGTGTTCGTCTGGATCGCACTGGAGGTTCGCGTGGTCGTGGCGCTGACCGTCGCCAGCCTGCCTGAATCCCTGCAGTCGCTGCCGCCCGGCCAGCTGGACCTGCTGGTGAACAACATCCGGAACCTGGCCACGGGCGATGCGGTTTCCGGCGACGTCGACGTCGTGCTGCGCGATGCCGCGGCGACGTACCAGGACTATCTCGCGGCCAGCCGCCGCTGGCTCGCGGTCCTGTGCATCGGTCTCGCCACCGTCGCCGCGACACTGGCATGGCGCCGTGTGCGACCGGAGTTCCGGGCCCGGAACCGGGTGGAAAACGTCGTCATCCTGCTGCTCCTCGCGGCCTCCAGCATTGCCGTAATCACCACTGTCGGGATCGTGCTGTCGATGCTGTTCGAAGCCCTGCGCTTCTTTCGCGAGGTCCCGCTGACGGAGTTCCTGTTCGGGCTGGAGTGGAGTCCGCAGACGGCGATACGCGACGACCAGGTCGCTTCAAGCGGCGCGTTCGGCGCCGTGCCGCTCTTTACCGGCACGCTCCTCGTCACGGCTATCGCGATGCTCGTGTCGGTGCCGATCGGCCTCATGACCGCGACCTTCCTGGCGGAGTACGCATCGCGCCGGACCAGGGCTTTTGCCAAGCCGCTGCTCGAGATCCTCGCCGGCATCCCCACCGTCGTCTACGGATTCTTCGCCGCGCTGACCATGGCTCCCGCCATACGCCGCGCCGGCGAGTCCATTGGCCTCGACGTCGCGTCCGAAAGTGCGCTGGCCGCCGGCGTCGTCATGGGCATCATGATCATTCCGCTGGTGTCCTCGCTGGCCGACGATGCCATCAACGCGGTCCCGCGGGACCTGCGAGACGGCGCGCTGGCGCTCGGTGCGACGCGTTCCGAGGCGATGAAGCAGGTGATCTTTCCCGCGGCGCTGCCCGGCATCGCCGGCGGCATACTGCTCGCGGTGTCCCGTGCCATCGGCGAGACGATGATCGTGGTGATGGCCGCCGGGCTGGCGGCGAACCTGACCGCCAACCCGCTCGAGGCGGTCACCACCGTCACGGTGCAGATCGTGACGCTGCTCGTGGGCGACCAGGAATTCGACAGCGCCAAGACGCTGGCCGCCTTCGCGCTCGGGTTGGTGCTGTTCCTCGTCACGCTGACGCTCAACGTCGCCGGCCTCAAGGTCGTGCGCAGGTACCGGGAGCGCTACGAGTAACCATGCCGGATTCCGCGAACAGATCGGGAAGCGCGCGCCGCGTCGAGGCGGGGCTGGCGCGGCGGCACCGGCGCGAGAGGATCTTTCGCTCGGCCGGTTTCGTGGCGATGGCCGCGGGCCTCCTGTTCCTCGCCGTATTCCTCTGGAGCCTCCTCGAGCGCGGCTCATCCGCGTTCACGCAGACGGTGATCGAGCTCGAAGTCGTCTACTCCGAGGAGATACTGGCTCCCTACGGCGAGC
>CAZTAE010000123.1:0-6218 GCA_964611535.1 uncultured Woeseiaceae bacterium | reverse complement strand
CATCGACTTCATCGACATGGGCCCGCAGAAGAACCAGCGGGAGGTGGAGAACCGGTTGCGCGAGGCGGTCCGGCAGGATCGGGCTCGCGTGCAGATCGGCAAGATCACGCGCTTCGGGCTGCTCGAGATGTCGCGCCAGCGCCTGCGGCCCTCGCTCGGGGAATCGAGCTACATGACCTGCCCCCGTTGCTCGGGAATCGGCAACATCCGGAGCGTGGAATCCCTCGCGCTCGCGATCCTGCGAATCATCGGCGAAGAGGCCCGCAAGGAGCGCACGGCGAAGGTGATCGCGCAATTGCCGGTCGAGGTCGCGACCTACCTGCTGAACGAAAAACGGAACTGGGTACAGAACCTGGAGGCCCGCAACGACACCCAGGTGGTTCTGGTGGCCAATTCCGCCCTCGAGACGCCGCACTACACCGTGCGCCGGGTCCGTGACGACCAGGTCGAGCTGCCCGAAAACTCCGGCCTCAGTTATACGCTGGCGGAAACGGAGGAGGAATCGGACGGCAGCCTCGCGCTGCAGGAACGCAAGGTGGCGGAGGCCGCTGCGATCGCGACGCTGGTGCCGGCGACGCCCGCGCCCGCGCAGACGCGCAGGAAGGCGGGCCCCGGCCTCTTCGCGCGCCTGTTCGGCTTTCTCAACGGGGCCGACACCGAGAAAAGGAGCAGTCGCGCCAGCGGCGGCAAAACCACGGACCAGCGCGGCGAGGGCCGCCAGCGCTCGCGGCGCCGGGGAGAGGCGCGAAGCGGGGAGAAGCGCAGCGCCCAGCGTTCGGGCAAGGCGAGCAAGAAAAAGACCGCCAGGGCGTCCGGCGACGAAGCGCGAAAGAGCCGGAAGGGTCGCGGCGAGGCAGCGGGGAAGCCGGCCGCACCCGAGAAGGCCCGCGACGAGGCACGCAGCGACACCCCCGACGAATCGCGCAAGTCGTCCGGCAAGCGGCGCAGCCGCGGCGGCCGGCGGCGCAAGCGGCCGCAGGAAGGCCAGGACGCGCAGGGCACGCGCGAGTCCGGCCGCGACGCATCGCCGAAAGCGGCGCCCCGGCAACGAGGCGCGGCGGACGAGACCCGGGACGACCGCCGGCAAGCCGGCGCCGCCTCCCGGGCGCCCGCCGAACGGCAGGAAACCCCGCGCGCTGCGGCCGAAGCGGGCCCGGAGGCTCGCTCGGCAGACAGGCCGGCGGCCCGCGCGGTAAACGCCGGCGAGACGGCCGGAACCGGCGCGCCCGAAGCGGCGCCAACGGCCCGGCGCGATACCGGCACGCCGCAGGCGGTGGCCGGCAGGCACGAGGAGCGCGAAGCGCGACCGGCCGCTCCCGAGCCGAAGAAGCCGGAGGCGCGCACCAAGCCAGGCGCTGCACCGGCGGAGAAGCCGCCGGAACGATCCGCAAGGCCGCCCGAGCCATCGACGAAGCCGCCGGAGAACGCGCCCGCGACCGGTAACGGTGCCGGCGACGCGCCGAAACCTGCCGCTCCCCCGCGCCCGACGGGCGAGGAGGCCGGGACGCAGCCGAAGCCGGCCGGGAAGCCCGACGGCGGGGAATCCGGCGAGGGCGCCGGGCGCCTGTTACCCTGGGAGCCTGCGGTGGTGGAACGGCCGGCTACGCCGGCGAAGCCGGCAACGGAGAAGACGACCGAAAAGGCGGACGAGCGCTAGGCGACGGGGCGGTCCCACAGCCTGCGGGTGCGGATGCGTTCCAGCAGCCGTTCGGCGGCCTGTTCCACGAGGTCGAGCACCAGCTCGAAGCCGGACTCGCCACCGTAGTACGGGTCCGGCACCTCGGTCGTCCGCGGAATCTCGGCGAACTCGAGGAACAGCCGGACCTTGTTCCGGTGCTGGTGCGGCGCCCGCTCCCGGAGCTCGACGACGTTCTCCCGGTCCATCGCGAGTATGAGGTCAAAGGCTTCGAAATCCTCGTCGCCGACCCGCCGCGCGCGGATGTTCGACAGCATGAACCCGCGCTTTTCCGCCGCCGCCTGGGCGCGCCGGTCGGGTTCCGAACCTACGTGATAGGCATGCGTGCCGGCGGATTCGATATGGACCTCGTCGGCCATGCCGGCCGCCTCCACGACCTTGCGGAATACGCCCTCCGCGGTCGGGGAGCGGCAAATGTTGCCCATGCACACGAACAGAACTTTCACTTTGTCATTCATTGAACCTGTCTTTCAATCGCGGAAAGGGCCGGTGTCGGCACCCGCGAGCAACGCCTCTACCTTCGCCAGGTCCGCCGCGGTGTCGACTCCCGGCCCCGGGGGGTGCGCGGGGATGCCGACGCGTATCTTCAAGCCCATCGACAGGGCGCGAAGCTGCTCGAGCTGCTCGGCCTCCTCCAACGGGGAGCGTCCCGCGGAGACGAAATCTTGTAGCACATCCGCCCGGTAGGCGTAAATTCCGTGGTGATGCAGCGCCGTCTTCATGGCGAGTTCCTGTGTGCGCGCGCTCCGGGAATACGGAATGGCGGCGCGGCTGAAGTAGATCGCAAAACCGCTCTCGTCGACGATCACCTTGACGTGGTTCGGGTCGAGGAACGTCTCGCGGGTACGAAACGGCGAAGCGAGCGTCGCCATGTCCGCGCCGCCGGCTGCCATCAGTTGCGCGCAGCGATCGATCGCTCCGGGCGGCATCAGCGGCTCGTCCCCCTGCAGGTTGACCACGATGCGGCCGGCGTCCCAGCCCCTCGAGCGGGCGACCTCCGCGATTCGCTCCGTGCCGGACCCGTGCCCGGCTTCCGTCATACAGACGTCGGCCCCGAAGTGCCCGGCGGCGGCGGCGATGCGTTCGTCGTCGGTCGCAATGACGACTTCCACCGCCGAACTGGCGGTGGCGCGCGCGTGCACGTGCTGCAGCATCGGCTGTCCGCCGATCGGACGCAGCGGCTTGCCCGGCAGCCTTTCCGAATCGTAGCGAGCCGGTATGACCACGATGAAGTTACTCATGCCCGCGCTCCGCCTGGCGCCCCAGCTCGTCCGCCAGCTCGTCCAGCCATGCCGCCTGGTCGCCCTCCCCGACGGCAAGCTCCACCGGCACGTACCAGAAGTTCGCCGGTGCGTGCCCCCTGAACTTGACCGCGTCCTTCTCCGTCATCAACACATCGAGCCCGTCATCGAACGCCAGCTCCTTCGCCGACGGCGCATCGTGATCCGGATACGGGTGCGGGATCACCTCGATGCCCTGCTCCTCCAGCATATCGAAGAAGCGCCGCGGATCGCCGATACCGGCCACGGCATGAACCCGGTGGCCGCGCCAATGCTCCAGCTCGGCGCTGCGCCGTTCGCGCACGTCACGCACGGTGCCCGGCAACAGCCGGAAGTGCGTACGGGGTATTGCGGCGGGCAGAGTGCCCTGCACCGTCTCGTCCTGCCCGTTGATCATGATCCGGTCGACCGATTGCAGTCGGCTGAGCGGCTCGCGCAAGGGCCCCGCCGGCAGCAGGCGCCCGTTGCCGAAACCGCGGCGCGCATCGACCACGGCAAGTTCGAGCTGGCGCTGGAGCCGGTAATGCTGGAGCCCGTCGTCCGCAACCACGACGTCGCAGCCCATGGCGACCAGCATGCGCGCCGCGGCCACCCGATCGGGATGGATGACCACCGGACAGACCAGCCGCTTCGCCATCAGCAGCGGCTCGTCGCCGACCACCGCGGGATCCGCTTCCGGCAGCACCTCGACCGGCCCGCCTCCCGCCGCGCCGCCGTAGCCACGACTGGCGATCCCCGGCCGCAGGCCCTTGTCCTTCAGCGAGCCGGCCAGCCAGAGAGCAACGGGCGTCTTGCCCGCGCCGCCGCTCACGATGTTGCCGACCACGATGACGGGACGGCCGGCGTCGAGCATCCGGAGCTTCCCGGCACGATAGAGGCGACAGCGCGCTGCCGTCACGCCCGCGTAAAGCCAGCTGAGCGGGACGAGGGGCGCGTACAGCAACGAGGCCCCGTACCAGATCCGCTCTACGAGGAGCGAGTTCAGGCGCCGGCGCACGCTCACCGGTCCCGGCCCGCCCGGACCGTGCACCGGCGGCTACGGCTGTCGCTCGAGGGGTTCATCGCTGAACTGCATGCGATAGAGCGACGCGTACTGGCCGTCCTGGGCAAGCAGCTCGGTGTGGGTGCCCGCTTCGACGATGCGCCCGCGGTCCAGGACGATGATGCGATCGGCGCTCTCGACGGTGGACAGCCGGTGGGCGATGACGAGGGTGGTCCGGTCGCGCATCAGCGCGTTCAGCGCCTCCTGGATCCGCCGCTCCGAGCGGGTATCCAGCGAAGACGTCGCCTCGTCCAGTATGAGCACGGGCGCGTCCTTGAGCAGTGCGCGGCCGATGGCAATGCGCTGCCGCTGGCCGCCGGAAAGCAGGACGCCGCGGTCGCCGATCATGGTGTCGAGCCCTTCCGGCAGTTCCTCGATGAAATCGAGCAGGTGCGCAGCCTCTGCCGCCTTCAGAAGCTCCGCTCTCGAGCATTGCCTCAGCTGGCCGTATGCCAGATTGTTGGCGATCGTGTCGTTGAACAGGATGACGTCCTGCGTGACCAGGCTGATGTGCGAACGAAGATTGTCGAGCGCGTAATCCTGCACCGGCCGTCCGTCCAGCAGTATCTCGCCCTTCGCCACGTCGTAGAAGCGCGGCAGCAGGCTGACGAGCGTCGACTTGCCGCTGCCGGAGTGTCCCACGATGGCAAGCGACTGGCCCGCAGCGAGCTCGAGCGACAGGTCCTCGAGCACCAGCCCCTTGTCCCCGCCGTACGAGAACCAGACGTTCCGGTACTCGACGGTTCCCTCTACCGTGTCCGGGCGATACGTGCCGGAGTCGACTTCGTCGGGCTCGTCGATGATCCTGAAGAGGCTGTCGCCAGCCGCAATCCCGCGCTGCAGCGTGGCGCTGACGTTCGTCATGCGCCGCAACGGCTGCATCATGAGCATCAGGGCGCCGAAGAAAGCGATGAAGTTGCCGGGCGACAGGTCGCCGGAAATGGACTCGCGGCTGGCCACGTAGATGACGCCTGCCACCCCGAGGCCGAAGATGATCTGTGTCACGGCCACGCCAAGCGACCGCGACCGGATGAGTTTCAGGTTCTGCCGGCGGTTGCGCTCGTCGACATCGACGAGCCTGCCCTCCTCGTAATCGTAACCGCCGAATATCTTGACGACCCGGTTGCCGGTCAGCACCTCTTCGGAAACCTGTGTCACCTCACCGACCGAATCCTGAATCCGGCCGCTGTAGCGGCGGAACGCCCGGTTCAGGACCCGGATGAGCACGGTGATAATCGGCATCACGAGCGCGACGAACACGAACAGGCGCACGCTCTGATAAAGCATGACGCCGACGGCCGCGACGATGGTGAGCAGGTCGCGTATGAGTATCGTGACGACGCTGGTCACGGACTCGGCCACCATCTCGACGTTGTACGTCATCCGCGACAGGAGCGGGCCGGTCGCGTGGTTCTCGAAGAACGGCGCCGGCAGCGTCAGGAACTTCCTGAACACGTCGCGCCTGAGTGAGCTGATGACGCCGCGCCCGATCCAGCCCAGCGACATCTCCGTGCCGAAACCGGCGAGCCCGCGGCCCACGAATATTGCCACGAACGCAACCGGCATCCACGCGGCAGTCTCGAGATTGCGCGCCACCAGCGCCTCGTCGGTCAGTGGCTTGAGCAGGGAAACCATGCTCGCCTCGACGATCGCCGTGGCCGTCATCGAGACGATGGCGACGATCCCGATGGCGCGGTAGGGGACGACGTATTGCCAGAGGCGGCGATAGATCTGGACGGCATGCTCGTCGATTCTGCTCACGGGGACATCGAGGGCCTAGTCTGTCGGATCATTGATCGTCGCGATGCTGATCTGCACGAAGCCCAGCCGGCCGGCCACGTCCATGGCGGTGACCACGTGCTGGTGGCGCGCGTTCGCGTCCGCGCTGATCGTCAGGGGCAGGTCGGTGTTTCCGCCGGACAGTCGCTGCAGGGCGTTGCGTATGGTCTCCGGCCGGTTGTTGATGAGCTCACGGCCGTTGACCAGGTACGTGCCCTGCTCCGTGATCATGATGTCGAGCCGCTCCGGCACCTCTTCCACCGGCGCCGAATTCTCCGCTTCCGGCAGGCGTATCGAGATCTGCGATTCCTTGATGAAGCTCGTCGAGACCATGAAGAAGATCAGCAACAGCAGCACGACGTCGATCAACGACGTCAGATTCACTTCCGGTTCCGGCTTCGCCTTGGCGGAAAGCTTCACG
>CAZTAE010000122.1:0-6229 GCA_964611535.1 uncultured Woeseiaceae bacterium | reverse complement strand
TGTTCATCGGTCGTGCCAAGAAGAAGCCCGCCTGCCACATTCACGACAAGCTGCTGCATTCCGACGCCGAGATGAATGCCGCGGACTGGAAGACCGGCGCCGCCACTATCGTCGGCATCTTCGGCATAGGGGCAGGTTTCTGGTGGGCCGACGCCGCAGCAGCCGTCTTCATCTCCCTCAACATCCTGCACGACGGCGCGCGCAACCTTCGGGACGCTGTCGGCGACATCATGGACCGCCGCCCGCGGACGGTGGATCATGCGCGCGACATCGGTCTGGGTGAGAGCATGGAGAAGAAGCTGCGGGAGCTCGCGTGGGTGCGCGAGGCGAGGGTGCGCCTGCGGGAGAACGGCCATGTCTTCTTCGGCGAGATCGCCGTCCGGCCTGTCGACGAGGCGGCCCCGTTGCAGCGCATCGAGGAGGCCGAGCAGGCGGTCTACTCCCTGGACTGGCGCATCCGTCACGTCGCCGTCACGCTGGTGACTGCCGATCAGCTGAACGAGCGGCTGTAGCCGCTGATCGCGGCGGCTGCCGAATCAGGTCTTTCGCCGGGCGACCCGACGGCTCGGCAGCGGACGCCCGGCGATCGGAACGCGGGCTACGCTGCGCGGCTCCCCGACATCTGCTTCTGCAGTTCCTGCTTGCGTTCTGTCATGCGTTCGCCGAGCTCGGCCAGCTCCTCCTTCGACATGGCGTTCCGCGCCTCCTTGAACATGTCCTTTTCTTCCTCGTCGGCGTGATGCTCTACCAGCTCCTTCAGAACCTTGGCCCGGCCCGAGAACTTCTCGCTGGTGGGCTCCGTCTTCTTGAGGTCCGGCATTACCAGCTCGTCGACGGCCCGGTGCTCCTCGAGCGCCTCGAAGTAAGTCTTCGAGTGCTCCGCGTTGCCGGCTTCCTTGAATGCCGGATAGAAAATCTCCTCCTCGATGTGCGTATGGATGTGCAGCTCCTGCTCGATCTTGTGCAGGAGCTGCCGCCGCTTTTTCTCGGCGCGCGTGGTCGTCTGCACGAGCTCGCCCAGCAGCTCTTTCACCTTGCGGTGGTCTTCCTTCAGCAGCTCGATCGCGTTCTTGCTCATTTCCTCTGTCTCCGGGGGTGGGTGGACACGAAACATCCGAGCAAGAAACATGCCGTGGCGCGCGCCGTTGCGATCGCCGATCGGGTGCAGGTTCGCGGTCGGTCACCGGCAGCATTTACCGGCGCTGCTGAATTTCCTACACGTCGCGCCGCGGGACCGAGCGAACATTGCCCGCGAACTTCAACGGGAGGGCGCACGCTGCCAGTGTGGCTCACGCCGAACCGAGCGTGTCGCAGGCATCCAGCAGCAGAATCGGCGCCCCGATCCACAGGGTGGCAACCAGGAAGAGCCCGGCATGCAGCAGGGCGCCGTAGGACAGGAAGGTCGCGTAGCCGTGCACGCGCCGCTCCTCGTCTTCGAGCTCCTCGAGCAGGCGGTGCCAGGCGCGGAACGACCACACGCCGGAGAATGCGATGACGGCGACGGCGGCCAGGGTCACGAGCGCGAGCAGGAGCTGTAGCACGCCCATGCCTGACACCGTCGCCTGGTCGAGGCCCGCGGCGCAGCCTGCCCCCTGCAGCCCGTACACGATGAGGAAATAGGCGAACCACGTCACCGGCGCAAGCAGGAAGCCCGTGGCATTGGCGGGAAAGCGGTGCTCTCGCGCGATGAAGTCGCGTCCGTGGTCGTCGACCATCCCGTCTTCGTCGGTTCCGTTCTGCAACCCGGATCTCCTTGCGTTCAGATCATCGACAGGTAGATGACGGCGAAAACGATGACGCCCTGGATGGCCATGTAGCCGGTCATGAGCGCAGCGACACGCACGGCGAGGGAGCGTTCCACGTCGATGCCCCGGCGCAACAGCCTCGCGAGCGCGAACACTGCCGCGCCCAGGGCTATGGCGACGCGCACGGCATGAAAGGTGCCCAGGGCCGCGACGATGCCCGCGTAGGCGTCCGAGCGTATGCCGAAGGGCAGGGCGGCGAAGGCCAGCGACTCGGCATACAGCAGCGCGAGCGCGAGGACGGCGGCCGCCAGCAGCCCGGCGACCGCGAGGGGCCGGGAGGCACGGCGGGCAGCGGCGATCGACAGGAGCGCCGCCGCGCCCGTCAGGAAGACCAGCACGATGGAAGCCGTCCCCGCCGCGCCGATCGCGGGCGTCATGCCGGCAGGTGGCCAGGCATCCGCGGAGGTCCACAGATAGAAGTAGCTGTAGACGAGCGAGGCAAATACCGAGGCATCGACCAGCAGGTACGTGACCGCCCCGAGCCAGCCCGCGGAGCGGCTGTCGCCGAGCTCGATCGGCAGCATGAGGCCGCGGCCGGCGTCCTTCGACGCCTTCTCCGGCGCCGGCGTCCACCACCACGCGGCCAGTATGACGAGCAGCGCCGCGAGGCCGGCGACGGAGAGCGAGTACCGGGCGATCAGCACGCCGACGAAGGCCGCGGCCGTCGCCAGCGCGGCCAGCAGCGGCAGGGAGGTCGGATGCGCGATGCGGGTGATGTACTCGGGCTTGGCGCCGATCACCGTCGTCACCAGGCTTTCCCGGCGGCCCTCGGGCGCCGTCCCCAGGTACTCCTCGGCGTTCTGGATGCGCGCCGGCAGGTCGGGCTCGTCCCACAGCGGATGCCGGCTGCTGACCGGCGGGATGCTGCGCAGGTTGTAGGGCGGCACCGGGGCGACGCTCGCCCATTCCAGGCCGTCGGCCTGCCACGGATTGGTCCCGGCTTCCGGCCCGCGTCTTATCGACCACGCCGCATTGAACAGGAAGACGAGCACGGCGGCGGCAACCACATAGGCGCCGAACGTGGAGATGAAATTGAGGCTGTCCCAGCCGAGTCCGGTCGGGTAGGTCGCGACGCGCCGGGGCATGCCGAGCAGGCCCGTGAGGTGCATGGGCAGGAAGGTGGCGTTGAAACCGATGAACAGCAGCCAGAAGCTGACGCGGCCGAAGGTCTCCGACAGCATGCGGCCCGTCGCGCGCGGAAGGTAGTAGAAGAATGCCGCGAACAGCGGAAAGACCATGCCGCCGATCAATACGTAGTGAAAATGCGCGACGACGAAATAGCTGTCGTGCACCTGCCAGTCGAAGGGCACCATCGCGACCATCACGCCGGTCAGCCCGCCGAGCACGAAGATCAGGATGAACCCGATGATGTACAGCAGCGGCGTGCGCAGCGTCGGCTTACCGTTCCACAGCGTCGCGATCCAGGCAAATACCTGGATGCCGCTGGGGATCGCGACGGCGAGGCTCGCTCCCGCAAAGAACGACAGCGCAAGTCGCGGGATGCCGGTGGCGTACATGTGGTGCACCCACAGGCCGAAGCTCAGGAAGGCGGTGCCGATGACGGCGAGCACGATCAGGTGGTAGCCCACGAGATGGCTCCGTGCCATGGCCGGCAGGATCGCGCTGACGAGTCCGGCGGCGGGGAGGAAGATGATGTAGACCTCGGGATGGCCGAAGATCCAGAACAGGTGCTGCCAGAGCAGCGGGTCGCCGCCCCGCGACACGTCGTAGAAGGGTATCCCGAAGCTCCGTTCGACCTCCAGCAAGATACTGCCGAGCACGAGCGGCGGAAATCCGAAGACGATCATGAACGACACGGCGAGCATGTACCACGCGAAGATCGGCATGCGGTCGAGCGACATGCCCGGAGCCCGCATCTTCAGGATCGTGACGATCAGCTCGACGGCGCCGGCGATGCTTGCGATCTCGACGAAGGTGACGCCCAGCAGCCAGAAGTCCTGGCTCTTGTCCGGCGAGAACTCGATCGTCGTGAGCGGCGTGTACATGAACCAGCCGCCGTCGGGCACCGAGCCGACGATGAAGCTCGAGTAGATGAGGAGCCCGCCCAGCAGGAAGCACCAGAAGCCGTAAGCGCCCAGCCGGGGGAAGGCCATGTCGTGCGCGCCGATCATGCCCGGGATCAGGTAGATGCCGAACGCCTCCATGATCGGCACCGCGAACAGGAACATCATCGTGGTCCCGTGCATGGTGAAGAGCTGGTTGTAGAGCTCGGGCGACAGGAAGTCGTTCTCGGGCACGATGAGCTGCGTGCGCATGAGCACGGCGAGCAGCCCGCCCACGAGGAAAAAGACGAAGCCGGTGACGATGAACCGCCGGCCGACGATCGAGTTGTTGACGGCGCATACCCGCCGAATGCCGGTCGGCGGGCTCCAGACGCGGTGGAACTGTCGATCGGCCTCGTTGACGTCGCGATCGGGAGGGCCCCAGGCGGGCTTCTTCTCCTGCCCCTCCGTCATTCGAGGCTCTCCAGGTAGGCCGCGATCGCTTCGCGGGTCTCACGGCTCAGGTCCGCGTAATCCGGCATCCGGTTGCCTTCTTTGAGCGCCTCGTTATGGGCGATCCACAGCGCGAGGTTCTCCTGCGAGGTCTCGAGCACGCCCGCGCCGATCGTCATGCGGCCGCCGACGTGGGTCAGGTCCGGACCGACGCGGCCCCAGGCTCCCTGACCGCGCACGGTGTGGCACAGCGGACAACCGCTGGCGCGGAACAGCCGCGAGCCCTGGCGCGCCGCCGGTTGCTGCGGCAGGCGCGCGGGGCGCTGCTGTTTTTCGGCCCACTGCGCGTAACGCTCCGGCGGCACGGCGACGGCGTACAGCGCCATCTTCGCGTGTCCGAGGCCGCAGAACTCGGCGCACTGGCCGCGGAACACCCCGGCGGTGTCGGCCTCGACCATGAGGCGGTTCGTGCGTCCCGGTATCAGGTCGAGCTTGCCGGCCAGGCGGGGAAGCCAGAGGCTGTGGATGACGTCATGCGATGTAAGGATCAGCTCGACAGGCCGGTCCAGCGGGAGCCAGATCTCGTTCGCGGTCCGGAACGAGTCGCCGGAGAGGCCGTCCTCGTATTCGACGTCCCACCACCATTGCCGCCCGTGCACGCGAATCGTGAGCGCGTCTTCCCCGGCCGGTTCGGTGACGCCGGAGGCGACCTTGACGTTGAACGGCACGAGCACCGAAAGCGTCACGATGGGCAGGACGATGCCACCGCCGACGATGAGCTGCATCGGCGTGAGGCGCTGCCGCGAGCCGCGTCCGTACAGCCCGAACAGCAGCGCCGCCAGCACGAGCGCGAAGATGAGGACGGCGCCCGCAAACATCACCCACCACAGCACGTTGATCTCGCGCGCGGCGGGCCCGACCGGATCCAGTACGGACTGCAGTCCCTGGCAGCCGGCGAGCAGGACGGCGGGAGCGGAGAGCCCCGCACGCCCGATGCCGGTCCGCGCCGGCATCACTGGCCGGTCTGGGACTCGTCAGCGCCGGCTTCGCCGCCCGCCGTTTCTTCGCCCTGCCCGGGCCGGCCGCGGTTGCTGTCGAAGCCTTTCTCCGCGGCGTAGTCCTCGATCTCGCTCAGTGTCTCGACGTACGCCACCAGCTCCCACGCGGTCTGCCGGGGCAGCATGGAACTCCAGGCGGGCATGCCTTCGGGCCGGCCGTGCATGATGGAGAGATAGATCTGCGCCGGCTGGTTGCCGTAGATCCAGGCGTCGTCGCTGAGCGGCGGGCCCATGCCGCCGCCGCCCATGGGCGCATGGCAGCCTGCGCAGTTGAAAGCGGCGAAATGCCGCTCGCCGGCGGCGATCGCCTGCTCATTGCCGCTGTAGGGATTCCTGATGTTCGGGTCGAAACGCGCCGCGCCGGGAAAGAGCTCGGTCGCGGCGATGTGCAGGGACAGGTCGCCTTCGGCGGGCAGCCGTCCCTGCGCGTCCACGGACCCGCCCGCCTGCGGCCGTCGCTCGAACGTGCCGGCCGGGGTGCCCTGCCGGGTTTGCTGCGTGTCCTCGCGCTGCGCCGCGGTCCGCTCGACGCCAGGCGCGCCTTCAGCCTGTTCCTCGCCGCCCGGCTCTTGCTGCTCCTGACGCTCGCAAGCGGTGCCCGCCAGGCACAGCGCGGCGAGCAGCGCCGCCGTGCAGGTTCCGCGGTACGGGCTCTGTTCGGGATACCTCATGGCTCTGCCTCCTCCTGGTCCGTGCCGCGATTCATGGCTACCAGCGGCACGTCGTAGCGGCTCAGTACCGCCCGGATCTCCGCCTGCCGCCGGTCGATCGCCGCCTGTACGTCGTCGCGAAACGCCGTCTCGCCCTTGCGCACGCCCATTGCGATGGAGAACTGGAAAGGGAGTGCGGCGAACGCCGTGTCGGTGATCGGCTGCACGGCCAGCGGGACGTCGGTGCGGCGCGCGAAATA
>CAZTAE010000121.1:0-6248 GCA_964611535.1 uncultured Woeseiaceae bacterium | reverse complement strand
ACAGGTCGAGCATCAGCTCGTACTGGATCGACAGGCGGTCGTGAACCCGGCCGTTGAGCTCGGTCCGGAATTCCCGCTCGTTGACGACCCCCTCGACCGTCCGCCTGCGCCAGTCGAAATCCAGCGAGACCATCTGGTCGTCCGACGAGAGCGTGTCGATCGAGCGATACTGCGCCGGCAGCACGCCGTCATCGTCGGTCAGGAAGTAGGAGTTCTCCTGGATGGCGCCGCGCACGAGTACGCGCGATACACCCGTCGGCTCGATCACCGACTTCGCCATGAAGCCGGGTCCGGCCGCCGTCAGGTCGGAAGTCAGGGTGCCGCCGAGGACGGATATGCTGACGTCGTAGGTAGCCTTGTGCGGCGTCAGCGTCGCGGCCCCGATCGGTGCGGCCGCAACGAGCAGCGCCAATGGGATCAGAATGTCAGTGCGCATCCGGGGCGTGCCTCCGGGCCAGTTCGTTCTTCGACTCATCCATCAGGGACATTATGGCGTCCTGCATCCCCGCACGATAGCGCTCCAGTTGATTGAGCGGCGTGTCTGGCGGCACCACCACGGGTTCGCCAACCGCCTGGACGACTCGTGCGAAGGGCTTCGGGATCATGAATTCGTCCCAGCGGTCGAGATACCACGCCCGGTCCGCCGCGCAGGCGACGGGCACCATGGGTATGCCCGCGATGCGTGCCATCAGTACGGTGCCGATCTTGAATTCGTGCTGCGGGCCGTTCGGGCCGTCCGCGGTCACCACGATCGAAACCCCCCGCCGGAAGGATTCCTGCATGTCGCGCAGCACCAGGGTACCGGTCTGGTTGGCGGAGCCGCGTATCACCTCGGCGCCCCATGCGCGCGCGATCCGTGCCGGCACTTCGCCGTCGACGGACGAGGAGATGAGGAAGGACGTCCTGAAGCCGCGCTTGATCCACTCGCGCATCAGCTTCGTGCACAGGACATGCTGTTGGTGCCAGTAGCAGGGTGCATAGACCCGGCTCTCGGCCACGATTCGCTCGGCGACATCCGCGCCGATGACCTTCTCCACGCGGTAGGTCAACCAGAGCAGCCGCACGAGCCCTTTCAGTAGCGGCAGTCCCAGCAGATAGTACAGCCGCCTGCCGGCCGACATCCGCCGTCGGGAGGCCGTGCTGCGTCGTGCCTCGATGTCGCTGTAGTCCTTGTTCGCCGCTTGCTCGCGCATCGGTACCTGCTGGGGGACGGGAAACCGGCCAGGGCATTCGCTTCGCGGACGCCCGCCGGAAAGATTGCCGGAGCGCGCATTAACCGCCCCTGAATCGCCCGAACGCCCGCCCGGCCAGCGGGGCAGTTTGCAGTATCGGTCGAGTGCCGGTCAATGTACTATTGCGGCTGCTACACCATGTCCAGCCGCATAAAACCACGCCAATTCATGCCTTTCGACGAATCGCTCCAGCGTCGGCTTCCCGGACCCGACGCGCCGGTTGCGCTCGGAATCGATGCACCCACCCTGAGCGTCCTGCAGGACCTCCGCCGGCGCTATGGCGACGTGGTGGGCATCCGCCAGCCGAACGGGCGCGATGCGGTTTTCGTCAACGACCCTGACGCGATCCGCGGCATCCTCGTCCGGCAACACAACGGCTACCGCAAGGGGCCCGGCTTCGAGCGCGTCAGGATGCTGCTGGGCAACGGGCTCATCGTGAGCGATGGCGACACCTGGCGCCGTTCCCGCACGATGATCCAGCCGGCGTTCGCGCGCGCCAACCTGCAGCGGCTGGTTCCCCTCATGGTGGATTGCACGCGCCGCCTCGAAAGCGAATGGTCGGCGACTGCGGCGGCGGGCGGCACCCTCAACGTCACCCGGGAAACCAGTACCTTCGCGCTGGAGCTGATACTGCGTTCGATTTTCGGCCCGGACTACGAGCGGCGGATCGCGGCCAGCGGGGCCAACCCGTTCGCGTTTCTGAGCGAGGATCCGGTCCGCGACCTGCGGGTCGTGCTGAAGGTTCGGGAGCTCCGGGAACTTCTGCTGTCGATTGTCACGGAGCGGCGCCGTTCGGCAGCCGCCGAAGGCTACGATTTCCTTTCCGTCTATCTCGACGCACGCGACAAGTCGGGGGAAGGATTCAGCGACGAGGAACTGCTCGACGAACTGGTGACGCTCCTTGTCGCCGGCTACGAGACGTCCGCGGGAACGCTCAACTGGGCCTGGCACCTGCTGGCCGCCCACCCCGACGTGTGTGAGAAGGTGGTGGACGAGGCTCGCCGGCAGCTGGCGGACGGTGTCGACGCCGGGGCCGTGGCGGACATGCCGTACACGCAGGCGGTGCTGGAGGAGACGCTGAGGCTGTACCCGCCGGTCTGGCTCTTCACCCGCCGGGCGACGGCAAAGGGCGCCGGTGCGGATTTCGCCATTCCGGCCGGCACCGACGTCTACCTCTCGCCGTACATCCTTCACCGCAGCCCGGAATACTGGCCGGAACCGGAGCGCTTCCGGCCGGAGCGCTTCCTCGCGACGACGGGCGCCCGCAAGGCCGAGCGCCCGTACTTTCCGTTTTCCCTCGGGCCGCGCCGCTGCCTCGGAGAATATTTCTCCTTCCTCGAGATGAAGATCCACCTCGGCCTGCTCGCCCCGAGGTTCGTCATGCAGCGGCGGCGCGAGGAAGAGCCGGGGCTCGACCTGGGCATCAATCTGCGTTCGAATAAGGACATCGTTCTCCGTCCGGCGCCGCGCCAATCACCTCGATGAATTCGTTCGACAGCCTGACGGCCGTGCTGCACGAGTCGCGCGGCCTGGACCGGTCCATACGCTTCGTCGAAGGCGACCGCGACGAGACCGTCGTCCCGTTCAGCGAGCTCTGGGACCGCGCGTCGGCCCTGCTCGCCGCCCTGCAGGAGCGGGGCATGCAGCCGGGCGACGAACTGGTCGTGTTCACGAGGTCGAACGAAAGCTTCGTCGTCGCTTTCTGGGCTGCCGTGCTCGGCGGCCTCGTTCCGGTTCCCGTAGCGGTCGGCATCAGCGACGAGCACCGCCTGAAGCTGTTCCGGATACTCGGGCAGCTCGCGAGGGCGACCCTTTATACCGAGCCCGAGCTGCACGAGCGCCTGTGCGGCTTTGCGGAGACGGCCGGGCGGCGCGAGCTGCTGCCGCTGCTGGAGCGGGGCACCGTTCGCGAAGTCGACCTGCCGCGGAGCGGGGCGGGGCGCATCCACGAGCCCGTGCCCGATGACGTCGCGTTCATCCAGTACTCCTCCGGATCGACGAGCGACCCGAAGGGCGTCTGCCTGACCCACCGCAACCTGGCGGCGAACATTCGCGCGATCGTGGAAGCTACGGGCTGGTCCGGCGACGACACCAGCCTGAGCTGGATGCCGCTCACGCACGACATGGGCCTGATCGGCTACCACCTGAGCGTGCTCGCGGCGGGCATGAATCACGCGGTGATGGACACGAGCCTGTTCGTGCGTCGGCCGCTTCTGTGGATGATCCGGGCTGCCGAGCTCGGCGCGACGCAGCTGTGTTCGCCCAACTTCGGCTACAAGCACTTCCTCCGGGCCTTCGAGCGCAAGGGGCTCGACGGCGCCGACCTGTCCGCGGTGAAGCTGATCCTGAACGGCGCCGAACCGATCTCCTGGGAGCTCTGCGAGGCGTTTCTCGGCGCCCTCGCACCGCATGGGCTGCGGCGTTCGGCCATGTTCCCGGTGTACGGGCTCGCGGAAGCCACCGTCGCGGTGAGCATTCCCGCCCGGGGTTCGGAGTATTCGCGGATCGTCGTCGACCGGCACAGCCTCGCCATCGGCGAGCCGTTCATCCCCGCGGAACCCGGCGCAGCGGACGCGGTCAGTTTCGTGAAGGTCGGCAGCGCGGTGCGCGACTGCCGCATCCGGATCACGGACGACGCGGACGGATCGCTCTCCGAGGGCCGGGTGGGCCACATTCAGGTGCAGGGGGCCAACGTCACGAGCGGCCTGTACGGCGACGAGGCGGGAACCGCCGGGCTGTTCACCGCCGACGGCTGGCTCAGGACCGGCGACTGCGGCGTGTTCGTCGACGGCGAGCTCGTCATTACCGGGCGCGCCAAGGACATCATCATCGTCAACGGGCAGAACTACTACCCGCACGACATCGAGGAGATCATCGCGAGCGTCGAGAGCCTGGACCTCGGCAAGGTCGTCGCCTGCGGCATCGGCCAGGGCCGGAGCGACAGCGAGGAGCTGCTGGTCTTCGTGCTCTGGCGCCAGGACCTCGAAGCCTTCCGCGAACTGGCGCACAAGGTCCGGGAGAGGACGGGGATGCAAGCCGGTCTCGAGGTCGATCACGTCATTCCCGTCACCCGGATTCCGAAGACGACGAGCGGCAAGGTGCAGCGCGCGCACCTGGCCGCGGCGTACCTCGACGGGGAGTTCGACGACGTGCTGGCGCGGCTCACGCCGGCGGTGTCGGAGACGGCGGCCGGCGAAGATGCGACCGTTCAGGAGCTACTCGCCATTTGCAACGAGTTCTCGAAGGACCGGCAAATCGGTCCGGACGACAACCTCTTCGAAGTCGGCATCAGCTCGCTGACGCTCACGGAAATCATTCTCGCCGTCGATGAAAAGTATCCCGGCAAAGTCGACATCAACGACCTGTTCGACTATCCGACGGTGCGGGAGCTCGCGCGTTTCCTCGGGCGCTGAGACGCGACCGGGCCGCGACAGGAAATCTTCATGAAATACGCACAGATCGCGGGCACCGGCGGCTACCTGCCCGAAAGAGTCATGGAAAACCGCGAGTTCGAGACTTTCGTCGACACCACCGACGACTGGATCCGCGACCGCACCGGCATCCGGCGCCGGCACATCGCGGCGAAGGACGAGACGACGTCGGACATGAGCGTGGCCGCCGCCCGCGAAGCGCTCGTCCAGGCCGGGCTGGGGACCGGCGACGTCGACCTGATCATCGTTGCCACGACGACGCCGGACAAGGTCTTCCCCAGCACCGCCTGCATCGTGCAGCGGCAGCTGGGCATACACGGCACGCCCGCGTTCGACGTACACGCCGCCTGTTCCGGCTTCATCTACGCGCTCGACGTCGCCGACCGCTTCGTGCGCACGGGCGGGGCGTCCTGCGCCCTGGTGATCGGCGCGGAGACGTATTCCCGCATCCTCGACTGGAACGACCGCGCCACCTGCGTGCTGTTCGGCGACGGCGCGGGCGCCGTGGTGCTGAAGGCCGCGGAGGCGCCGGGCGTCCTCTCCGTCCACTCGCATTCCGACGGCAAGGACGAGGATCTGCTGCACGTGCCCGCCGGGATCTCGCGGGGCTATCAGACGGTCCGCGCGGAGAACGCCTTCATCCAGATGAAGGGCAACGAGGTGTTTCGGCGGGCCGTCGGCACCCTCGGGCAGATCGCCACCGAAACGCTCGCCGGCAACGGGGTGACCGAGACGGACGTGTCCTGGCTCATCCCGCACCAGGCCAACCTGCGCATCATTGCCGCTACGGCGAAGAAGCTGGGCCTGCCGATGGAGCGGGTCGTCGTGACCGTCGGCGAGCACGCCAACACCTCCAGCGCATCCATCCCGCTGGCGCTCGACGTGGCGATCCGGGACGGCCGCATCCGGCGCGGCGAGCTGCTGCTCTTCGAGGCCTTCGGCGCCGGCTTCACCTGGGGTTCCGCACTGGTTCGATACTGAGCGAAGCCTGCGGTCGGCACGTCTGACGGGCAGGTGCTGTCCCTCAGGCCAGGCTCTTCAGCGCCTCGATGCGCTCGGCGATCGGCGGGTGGCTCATGAACAGGCGGCGCACGCCCGCTTTTGCCTGGCGGCCCGAAATGCCGAAGGCCTCCAGGTTCTCCGGCAGCGCCGCCGGCCGTCCCGAGCGGTCCAGCCGCGACAGCGCCCGGATCATGGGATCGCGGCCGTTGAGCCGGGCGGAACCCGCGTCGGCACGGAACTCGCGCCAGCGCGACACCCACATCACGATCGTGCTGGCGAGGATGCCGAGCACCACCTGCGCGACGATGACCGAGACGAAGTAGCCGATACCGTAGCCGCGCTCGTTCTTCAGAACCACGCGGTCGATGATGTGGCCGACGATGCGCGAGAGGAAGATGACGAAGGTGTTGACGACGCCCTGCACGAGCGCGAGCGTCACCATGTCGCCGTTGGCGACGTGCGAAATCTCGTGCGCGAGCACCGCTTCGACTTCGTCCTTCTGCATGCCGTTCAGGAGCCCCCTCGAGACGGCGACCAGCGCATTGTTGCGCCGCGCGCCGGTGGCGAAGGCGTTCATGTCCGG
>CAZTAE010000120.1:1580-6254 GCA_964611535.1 uncultured Woeseiaceae bacterium | reverse complement strand
GTCACGACGCTGCTCGCGGGGCTCGCGCCGGCGCTCAGGGGCTCGCGGCTGCAGGCGGCCGATCAGCTCAGGGAGCGAGCAGGCCCCGCCGGGTCTCCCGGAGCAAGCAGGCTCCGGAACGGGCTGGTCGTGGGCGAGGTCGCGCTGTCGTTCGTGCTTCTGATCGCCACCGGGCTCATGGTCCGGAGCTTCGTGGAGCTGCAGCGGGTCGATCCCGGCTTCGAAGCGAACGGCCTGCTGACGTTCGAGCTGAATCTGCCGTTCACCCGCTATCCCGACGCCGAATCGCAAAGCCGCTTCTACCGGCAGTTGCAGGAACGGCTCGGGGGGCTGCCCGGCGTCACCGGCGTTTCCGCGGTCACGCCCCTCCCCCTTGCGAACGAGGCCTTTCACGGCCGTTACACGAGCGCGGCCAGTGCCGATGAAAGCACCGCGTATTCACAAGCCCACTACCGCATCGTGCTGCCCGGCTGGTTCGAGGCCATGCGAACGGAATTGTTGGCGGGCCGCTACCTCGATGCGGAAGATGAAGCCGATGCCCGGACCTACGCCGTCATCGATGACGCGCTCGCGGAGAAGTCGTGGCCCGGTGAGCAAGCCGTCGGCAAGCGTGTTTGGGTGCGCCTGGGGCAGGAAATGACGGCCTTCGAGGTGGCCGGTGTCGTGCGCCATCAGGCGCAGGACAGCCTGCACGGCGACAACCGGGAAACCATCTGGTTTCCCAACAGCACGGCAGGCGCGCTCGGCGTGCTGGCCGGAGTCAATGACTGGGTGGTCCGGACCGAGCTCGACCCGATGAGCCTCCTGCCGCAGGTCAAAGGCGCCGTCGCAGCGCTCGATGCCGCCCTCCCGCTCGCCAAGGTACGGCCAATGAACGACTACGTCGCGGACTCCAGGGCACGCACCCGATTCGCGCTGCAACTGATCGCGGCCTTCGGCGTCGCCGCACTCGTCATCGCCGCAGTCGGCCTCTACGCGGTCATCCACCATTCAGCCCAGCAGCGCAGCGCCGAAGTGGGCGTGCGCATGTCCTTCGGTGCCCGCGGCGGCGACATTCTGCGGCTGTTCCTGCGTCACGGTCTGGTGCTGTCGGTCATCGGGATCGGCATCGGCGGCGTCGCCGCGACGGCGCTCGGCGGCAGCATCGCCAGCCTGCTCGTCGGCGTGACGGCGCAGGACGTTCCCACCTACCTGGCGGCGGCGCTGCTGTTCGTGCTGATCGCCGCGGCGGCGAGCGCGGTGCCGGCCTGGCGCGCCGCGCGCATCGAGCCGATGAAGGTGCTTCGTGAAGACTGAGGGAGCGAAATCGTGACCCTGAAATTCGTCCTGCGCAGCCTGCGCCGCAGCCCGCGGCTGTCGCTCGCCGTCATTTTCTGCATGGCACTCGGTATGGCCGCGACTGCCGCCGTCGCGACGCTGATCGACCTGACCATGTTCCGCACGGCGCCCTTTCCCGATGCCGACCGGTTCGTGCGCATCTGGAATGCGGAACGCGGCAGCGATGACCGCGACGAGCTTTCATACCGCGACTTCGTCGACCTGCGGGAACGCCTCACGTCGCTCGACGCGCTCGAAGGCGCCGCCCGCGCGCGGCTGATCTGGCACCGGACGGGCGAGATCGGCCGCCGTGTCGAAGGAGAGGCCGTCACCCCCGGCTACTTCGAGCTGCTGGGCGTGCAGCCGTATCTCGGCCGCATGATCTCGCGCGAGGAGCACGCTCGCGGCGACGCCGTGATGCTGCTCTCCTGGAGGACCTGGGGAAGGGCGTTCAACTACGACGAGGGGGTGCTCGGCCAGCCCGTGCGGGTCAGCTATCAAATACAGGGAGACAGCGCCGTATACACGATCGTCGGCGTGCTGCCGCCGGACTTCGCGGGCACGACCGAGGACGACATGCCCGACCTGGAATACTGGATCCCGCTCTCGAACTACATCGTCGGGGACGCGAGGGAGCAGCGTTCCGTGCGCCCCATTCTCGCCCTCGGCAGGCTCACGCCCGGAGCGGCGGTTTCACAGGCGCAGGCACAGGCAGACGCGCTGAATGCGGCGCTGGAGGGCGAGTTCGACGGCTTCGCCAGCGAGCACACGTTCAACGTCGAGGTGTTCGGCACGAACTGGCGGTCGCCCTTCCAGGCGGCGAGCGCCACGTTCGGCGTTGCAGCCCTCCTCTTGCTGGCTACCGCGATCGTCAACATCGCGCTGCTCCTGCTTGCGCGCGCGCTCGAGCGCCGCCAGGAATTCGCTGTCCGCGGAGCGCTGGGCGCCGGGCGCCGTCAGCTCGTCGGCCAGGTGCTGCTCGAGACCCTGCTGCTGGCTTTCGTCGGAGGCTGTCTCGGCGTACTGACCGCGCCGGCGCTGCTCGAATTTTTCCTCGGCCTGGCGGACGTTGCGGTGCCGGAGTACCTGAATCCCGGCCCGGCGCCCGCGACGCTCGCCCTGACCTTCGTGATCCTCGTTGCCGCCGGCTGCGCCGCGGCCATGCTTCCGGCCTGGTTCGGAGCGCGCGTCGGTGCCGCCGAAGCGCTCTCCGAGGGAAGCGCGAAGCTGGCCGGCTCCGGTTCTTCCGGTCGCCTGAGCGCGCGGCTGGTCGGCGTGCAGCTGGCCCTCACGCTCATGCTCGTCGCGGCAGCCGCCCTGCTCGGCCGCTCCTGGCTCTCGCTCGGCAACGCGGACCTGGGATTTGCAACCGAAGAGCGCCTGCGCATGGCCCTCTTCGTGAACAGCGCCGACGTTGCCGAGGAGGATGCCTTGCCTGCCTTCTATGAGCGGCTCGAATCCCGGCTCCAGGCGCAGCCGGGCGTGCAGGCCGTGGGGCTGGTCTGGCCGACGGTGCCGATGCCGGTGAGCCCCGCCGTCGGTCGTTTGCGACATGCCGCCGTGCAGACGGCGGAGCCGGAAGGGCTGCGAGTCGGCAACTATATCGTCGGCGACAGCTTCTTCGAGACGCTGGAGATCCCGATAGCCGCCGGCCGGAGGTTCGACGGCCGCGAATCCGCGCTCGAGGTTTCCAGCGCCATCGTCAGTTCGAGCCTGGCCGACGAATTGGGTGGAGAAAGCGCTGCGCTCAACCAGATCGTCCTGCTCAACGACTCGGAGTACCGGATAGTCGGTGTCGCCGCGGATGCAAGGTTCGGCGGTCCCCTGGAGGGGCCGGTGCACCGGCATGAAATCTACCTCTCGCTGCGCCAGGAGCCGCGGCGCATCGTGTCACCTATCGTGCAGGTAGCCGGGCCCCCGGCCCGGTTCAGCGAACCGCTCATGCGCGTATTGGCCGATCTGGCTCCCAACTCCGCCATCGACTGGGTCGACTCCGTGGACGGTACCATTGCCTCGCTGTACCGCGACAGCGCTTTCCGGCTGGCGATCGTTGCGGCTTTCGGCATCAGCGCGCTCCTGCTGGCGCTGGTCGGCCTGTACGCCGTGCTGTCGCAGCAGGTCGTTCGCGCAACCGGCGAAATCGGCATCCGCAAGTCGATGGGTGCAACCGACGGGCGCATTCAGCGCGACGTCCTGTTGCGCGGCTTGCGCACGGTGATTACCGGACTGTTGGCGGGCATGCTCGCGTCGCTGGCCTTCGCACGGATCCTCGGCAGCCTGTTGCACGGGGTTGCTCCCTACGATCCGGCCGCCTTTGGCGCGGCGGGCGGAATCCTGCTGCTGACGGCGATCATCGCCTGCTGGCTGCCCGCGAGACGTGCGGCGCAAATGGACCCGATGGTTGCGCTGCGCCACGAATGAACCAGGAGTTCCGAGTGAAACTGCAACAACTGAAATACCTGCTGGCGATCGCCGACAACGACCTGAGCATCACTGCCGCGGCCAGTCAGCTCTACACCTCTCAACCGGGAGTGAGCAGGCAACTGGGTCTTCTCGAGGCCGAGCTCGGCATACCGATCTTCACCCGCAACGGCCGAAGGCTGACAAGCACGACCCGGGCCGGAAGAGAGGTCATCGCGCACGCGAGGGTGATCATGCGGGAAGTGGACGCCATCCGATGCATCGCCCGGGACTTTGGGCAGGGATTCGAAAGCACAGGTCGAGCGGTATCCGGCCGATGAACGAGTCATCATTCGCCGTTGCATCCACTGCGATGCTGCTGCCGGCCCGGCGCGCCATCCGCGTCCATCGAATGGGAGCGTTGCGTTACGAGTGGCGATGAAAACATACATCGATCCTGGTCGAATTTTGCCAGTCCGGGGAGTCCCGCCTGGAGCAGAACCGCTGGCGGGGCTTCGCCGCAAGTGAGCGGCCGGGAAAAATGAGGCAAACGCGATGAACGGTATCTGGCACGATCTACGGTACGCCGCGCGCACTTTGCTGAAGAGCCCCGGCTTTACGTTAGTGGCGGTATTCACCCTGGCGCTCGGCATCGGCGCGACGACGGCCATGTTCAGCTTTGTAAATGCCGTGCTTCTGCGCCCGCTGCCGTATGCCGAGCCGGACAGGCTGGTGCGCCTTTGGGAAACGACGCCGGACGGTGTCGCAAACAACGTCGTCTCCAGCGGCAATTATCTGGAGTGGCGGGACCGTGCGACGGCGTTTGAGGAAATCGGCACGGTGCAGGGGCCGGTCGGGATGACGCTGACCGGTATGGGCGAGCCGCTGCGGGTCCGGGTGTCGGATGTGACGCCCTCGGCCTTACACGTGCTCGGCGTGCCGGCGGAACATGGCCGC
>CAZTAE010000120.1:0-1480 GCA_964611535.1 uncultured Woeseiaceae bacterium | reverse complement strand
TGTGGCTGCCACAGCGGTTTGACGCA
Organism: uncultured Woeseiaceae bacterium; assembly: GCA_964611535.1. Classification (GTDB taxonomy): domain Bacteria; phylum Pseudomonadota; class Gammaproteobacteria; order Steroidobacterales; family Woeseiaceae; genus IDS-8. The sequence goes on along the minus strand of CAZTAE010000120.1, from coordinate 1,454 downwards.
TCCGATCGGCAGGAACGAAGGTCGCACAACTACGGCGTCATCGGCCGGCTTCGCCCGGGGATCACTCCGGCGCGGGCGGAAAGCGAAATGAACATGCTGGCGGCGGCAATTGCCGAAGAGCACCCGCAATTCATGACGGGCTGGGGAGTCAACGTGGTGCCGTTTCGGGAGGATCTGGTCGGTCATGTGCGGCCCATGCTGCTGATGCTGTTTGCTGCAGTGGGCGCCGTGCTGCTGATCGCCTGCACGAATCTCACCAACCTGCTTCTGTCCAGGGCAATCGCACGCGAGCAGGAGATCGCCGTGCGCGGCGTGCTGGGAGCGGGTCGCGCCCGACTCGTGCGCCAGCTCCTGACGGAAAGCGCATTGCTTGCGCTGTTCGGAGCCGGCCTTGGGATGCTGAGCGTTCAGGCTGGCCTCGATTCGCTGATCGCGCTGGCACCCGAGGCGATTCCGCTGCTCCAGACCGCTGACATCGATCTTGCCGTGCTCGGGTTCGCGGTGGGAATAGGCTTGCTCGTGACGTTGCTGCTCGGAACATTGCCCGCGTTGCGGCTGACGCGGAGCGGGGCGAGAATCTGCCTGGCCGCAGATGCGACTCGCAACGACGGGCCTCGCCACAGCCGACTGCACGGCGCCTTGCTGACCGCGGAGATCGGTCTTTCGCTGGTTGTGCTGATCGGCGCGACGCTGCTTTTGCGCAGCTTCGAGAAGCTGCAGGATGTCGAATACGGTTTCGACCCGGACGGCGTTCTTGCGGTCACGGTCGACTTGCCGGAAAGGCGCTACGAGACGGAGGTGGATCAGGTTTCGTTTTACCAGCGCTTTGTCGAGCGCGTTCGCGCGCTGCCGGGCGTCGCGGCGGCGGCCGGCACAAGCGATCTGCCAGCCGGTGGCAACGACATGACGTTCAGCTTCGCCATCGACGGGCGGCCTGCCGGCACGCCTAGCGGCATGGAAGACGACCAGTCCTTGCGCGCGGTCACACCCGGCTATTTTCGAACGATGGGCATTCCTCTCATCCGTGGGCGCGCGATCGACGAAGGTGACGGCCGGGAATCACCGCCGGTTGCCGTCATCAACGCGGCGCTGGCGGAAAAGCACTGGGCAAACGGCGATCCGGTCGGCGAGCGCATCTGTCTGGAGGGGCCCGGACAGGAACCCTGTTTCCGGATCGTCGGCATCGTCGGTGATACCCGTCATTTCGGTCTCGATGCGCCGCTGCGGCCAGCTATCTACGTTGCGCACGCCCAGAAGCCGTGGAGCTGGCTGTCGTGGCTGGTCGTCGTGGTGCGGGCGGAGCATGGCATTGCGCCAAAAAGCCTTGCGCCTTCCGTGCAGGCGGCAATCGGCGAACTCGACGGGACGCTCGTGCCCCAGCGCGTGACGACGATAAACGACCTGTACGCCGAGAGCACTGCCCGCCGCCGCTTCGCAATGTCGCTCATGACAGG
>CAZTAE010000119.1:0-6262 GCA_964611535.1 uncultured Woeseiaceae bacterium | reverse complement strand
CGGGCGGCGACGCGGTCGTAAACCGGCACGTTCAGCTTCGGATCCCGCACGGTCCTGGCAACGTCGTCGACCAGCGTTTCCAGCGCGGGCGAGCCGCCGGCCTCGAAGAAGCCCTGTGTCGTGATGCCGGAGCTCACGTAGGCGACAGCCTTCTCACGCAGGGTGTCGGCATGCGTCTCGACCCATTCCGTCGATCCCAGCAAGCCCTGCTCCTCCCCATCCCAGGCCAGGTAGGCGAGGGTGCGCCGCGGCCGCCAGCCGCCGGCGGCAAGGCGGCCGATCGCACGCGCCTCCTCGAGCAGCGTTACCAGCCCGGACAGGGGCACCAGCGCGCCGTAGTTCCACGCGTCGTGGTTGTTGCCACGCAGGACCCACTCGTCGGGCCAGGTATCGCCGCGCAACATGGCGACGACGTTGTGCACCGGCACGGTCTGCCAGTCCTGCTGAACCTTCAGCCGCAGCCGCACCGCGCCCCCGAGCCGATAAGTGATCGGCAACGCTCCCTGCCACTCCGCCGGCGCGGCCGGGCCGGTCATTGCGGCCAGGATTGGATGAACGTCGTCCGCAGACAGCGGCTGCACCGGAACCGGGGAGATCACGTCGGCTGCCCGATCCAGCGAAAAGCCGTCCGGCTTGCTCGTGGCGCCGACGCCCGGTGTCAGCGGGTCGCCGGTCCGCAGCGTCGCGTTGATGACCGAGCCGCGCTGGTAGCCTCCGGAGGGCAAGAAGGGACCTTCCGGGTACACCACGCCTTTGCGGTACCCGTAGTCGGCGGGATCGGAATACAGGATCGTGCCGACGGCTCCCATCTTTTCGGCCAGGCGCGGCTTGCTGCCACGGAATGTTCGACCATAGCGCGCGATGACGATCTTGCCCCTGACCTCGACACCCAGCCGCTCGAGTTCGTCGTAATCCTCCCGCTGGCCGTAGTTCACGTAGACGGCTTCCGCGGTGACTTCGCCGTCTGCCGAATAGGCGTTGTACGGCGGTAGCGAATCTTCGTGAGTTTCCGACGCCTGCCCGGGAATGGCGGGTGGCTCCAGGCGCGCCCGGTAGCGGCGCGGCGCAATCATTTCGACCACGCGATCCTTCGGCGTCGGCATCAGCGCGTAGAAGGTCTCGATGCGGGTCTCGAACCCCCAGGAGCGAAACTTGGCCGCAATCGATTCGGCGACGGCCCGGCCTCCCGGAGAGCCAGTGTGATGCGGCTTCGCGCTCAGCTCGCGCATCCACTCCCGCAGCCGGGACGTCTCCAGGCTCGGGGCGAAGCGCTGCTCCAGGGCGAGCTGTTCGGCTGCGGCACTATCGCGAAAGCCGGCGACGGATTCCGCGGCGGAGGGTTGGGTGGCGCTCCACGCGCCAATCAGCAGCGGCACCCAGAGCCTCGCGTGCAGCCCAGGCGGATTCATTGGTTGCTTCGCTTCAGGCTTTCAGCGACCAGCATCGCCAGACGATTCTGGATGGCCTCGGCGAAGCCATCCCGATTGACGTCGGTGTTGACTTGGAACGCGACCGCGAAACGGTAGTCCGGGTAATAGCGCATGCTCGACGTGTATCCGGGGATGCCGCCGCCGTGGCCGTACATCGGTCCCAGCGGCGTGTCCTCATAGATCCCGACGCCTGCGCCGTAGGACATCTCCCCGGCGACCACCGGCACCGAGCGGAACAGCTCGCCGAGGTAGTCGCCCTCTATGGCCTTGCCCTCATACAACACCTTGGCCCAACGGGCCAGGTCACGCGAACTGCTGACGAAGCCCCCGCCGGTCCACTCCACTGCAGGGCTCCAGGCCATGACGCCCGGCGCGGTGGTGGACTTGGGCGGCAGGCCCAGCGGGTTGTCCGCGGTCGTGTAGCCGGCCGCCAGTCCCTGCAACTCGCGCCGGTTCGAAGGCGTAGTCTGGTCCAGCTTCAGTGGCCCGAGAAACCGCTGCTCGACTTCCTGGTAGAACGATCTGTCAGCCGCTTTTTCGATGATCAGGCCCAGGAGAATGTAACCGGTATCGCTATAGTGAAAGGCTTCGCCTGGCTCGTTCAGCGGTTCTTTGTCGAGGATGAATTCAACCAGCGCTTCGGGTGGAAACGGATTTCCCGGCTCCTGCCAGCGCTTTGAAAGGGCCTTCGCAAAACCTTCCTCGTATACGTGATCGTGAAGGCCAGCCGTGTGGTTCAGGAGATGGCGGACGGTAATCTGACCGCCGTTGGGCAGCCGTGGATACCACGGTCGCTCTCCAAGCCACCCTGAAACGGCATCGTCGAGTCCGAGTTTCCCGTCCTGCGCCAGCGCGAGGATCTCGGCGCCCACGAATGTCTTCCCGATGCTGGCCGCCAGCATGCGCGAGCGCACCGTCATCGGCTGCTCATTCTCGACGTCGGAGAGGCCTGTCGCGGCGACGCCTGTGGTGCCGTCGGGCAACACGTACGCGGCGGTGGCGCCGGGGAACTCGAGTTGCGCGTGCAGCGCGTCCAGTTCGGCCTGGAAGCGCTGGGACAGCGGCAGCGGTCCGGGCGCGGAAGCCGGTTCCGGATCGGTACAGGCTGCGATCAGCGACGCGGCGAGGATCAACGGAACACGGATCAGCATCTTCGTGCCTCCCAAGTGTGCTCTCATAGCTTGCCCTTGTTCGGTAAATAACAGCCCCGGCTTCGGTCATGAGCTTCGACCGGCTGCGGGACCCTCCACTTGCTCCACGTTGAACAGCATCGACAGCCATTCCGCCGTTAGCGCCGGCCGCTCGTGACCCTCGATTTCGACCCTGACGTCCAGCACCATCAGGGACTGGCCCGACTTTCTGGGGATGACGTCCTTGACTCTGACGTGGGCTCGGATCCGCGACCCGGCGGGGACTGGCTCCACGAGGCGCAGCCGGTTGAATCCGTAGTTCGCGTGGTGGCGCCTGGTGCTGCCGTCGAAGCGTATGTCGAACACGTCGTAAACCATCGGCGTCAGCATTGAGATCGTCAGGAATCCAAACGCTATCGGGCCGCCCCAAAGACTGTGTGCCCGCGCCCACTCAGGGTCTATGTGCGCCGGGTCCGGATCGTCTGTAATCCGCCCGAATTCGTTGATGCGTAGCTGATCGATCGTATGCCAGTCCGAGACCAGCGTGAGGCCGACCGCGGACTCGATCTGCTCCAGCCCAAGTTTTTTCGAGCCCATGCGAATACTCATCGTACAATGTTGACAGTTTACTAGGCCTGCTGACCAACAATCAAGTCGTGGCTGTGGGCTCCCCCACTTACTCAAAATACTTAGTAAAAAGTCAGTTGTCGCGTACAATGACGGTGGACCTCGGAGAACCTCAGCATGGAAGGCAGCGTCCAACACGTGCATCGACCGTTCGATTTCCGCAAGCTGCTGCTCGAGCGGGCCGGGCACGACGAGCTGAAGAAATCGGTGCAGACTCGCCTGCGCCTGCTGGCCAGTGCCTGCGCGCTGCTCGAGAAAACGTCCTCCTCCGACCTGAAGATCGGCGACGTGTGCGCGCACGCCGGCATGTCGCACGGCATCGCCTACCACTATTACAAGGACAAGAAGGAGCTCATTGCCGACCTCCTCGAGCGGTTCGTCAGGGAGACGTCGGACGGTTATTTCGCGCATCCGATTCTGGAAACAAAAAGCGATCCCTACCTGCGCATCTTCGATGCGAATGCCTACTACTTCCGGTGCATGGAGCGCAACGCCGGCGTCTTCGCCACCCTGTTCACCCTGCGCGGCGATCCGTCCGTGACGCGCGATGCGTTGCGTCAGATCGCCAACGCCTGGAACCGTCGCATCGGCGAGTCCATCAAGGGGGATTTTGACCCTCCGCTTTCCGAGGAGGAGCGTCTGCTCCTGGGGTATACGCTGGGCGGCATGGCCGATGATCTGCTGGGCCAGTTGTACGCGATCCGGAACCCGGATCTGAAAGCTCCGAAGACCAAAGCCGAGCGGCGGCGGATGTGCGAGCTGCTGTCGATCCTCTGGTACCGGGCGGTCTATGCGAAGGCGCCTTCGAAAAAGATGATCATCGCGGCGCGCGAGTTGTTCTGATCGACAGTTGCTTCCGGTGCGGTGTGCCGCGAAGCTTTCGGCGAGCAGTCATCGTGGGCGGCGATTCCTCCCCTCCTCAGGCCCAAAGACTCAGGCATTCACGGAAGGGCTGATACTCACCCCTGCAGCCCGGTTGCAAGCCCGCCGCGGCAGAACTCCTAATCTTGACAAGAAAATAACATGAGACGAAGTTTTATTTTATTGACACAATTTGAAAATAATAATTTGAGGCCATGAACACGAATGTGAAGACAGTTTCGTAAGATCGGCCGCGAGAGCAGGGTCATGGGAAGCCGGGGCACTTCAGGAGTCATCGCCGCATCACTGTCTGTGATCATCGGGTCGGACAGTGGCAGCGGCAGCCGCGTCGGCCGCCAGCCGGGGGCGATCGAAGAGGTGATCGTTACGGCGCGTGAGAGGGAAGAGACATTGCAGGAGACGCCGCTGTCCGTCACCGCGTCACCTCCGATATGATCGATCGGGCCGCTATTGCCGACATCCAGGATGTAGCGCTGTGCGCTCCGGGCCTGAACTATGGAAACTTCGGTGACGAGAAGCTCTCACCCCTGTCTCTGCGCGAGGCGCACAGCACCGGGATCGAGGTGGAGCTGCTGAGCCGGCTTGGTGATCATCTGACGGTCCGCCTGAACGCGTCCCTGCTGGAGGCCCAATACGATGAAGGTTCTCTGCCAGATGGACGGCCGCTGAACCGGGTTCCCTTCGCACCGGAGCGCACGCTCAGCCTCAATGCCGAATATCGCGTCCCGCTGACCGGCGGCATGGAATGGTTCGTGGGCGGCGAAGTGCTGGCGCGGGGTGAGCGCTACCTCACCTTCAACGACCAGGAAAACGGACGCGTAGGTGCTTATGAGCTCTTCAACCTGCAGGCGGGGCTGGTGGCAGCGAACGGCCGATGGCGCGTAAGCGTCTGGGGCCGCAACGTCGGCGACGAGACTGTCAAGCAACGGCTATTCGACCTCTTTGATCTGGATATAATCGGCCAGAACTTCATCGTTCTGAACGATCCCAGGACGTACGGCTTGAGCCTCCGACTGCAATTCTAGGAGCCAGGGGGTCTGCGCGGTAGGCGCCGAACGGCCTCGCCGCGTCCGGTTCTACCGCGCACTCATGCGCTGCGAGCCAACTCGACCCTTTCAGAAAGGTGATCGTCGCGGCGCGCGAGTTGGTCTGACCCGGCAGAAGTTGCTCCGTCCGGTGCGCGGCGAAGCGTTCGGAGGTCCGTCGTTACCAGCCATCTCCCGGGGAAAGCTCTCGTGCCGGCGCGTGCGCTCCTCGGCTTTTCATAAAGCGCCTCCATTCTGTCCCTCCGCCTGATCGGCCGATCTTTTGTTCCGGCAGAACTGCCGCTCAAGCCCGCCGCAGACCCGCGCGCGATCGCGCCCTTGACAGGGTTCGGATATGAGGTTAAGTTTATTTTATTGACAAAAAGTGAAAAACACTTCGTCATTCGGGTGCGATAGAGAAGGGGGGAAGTTCATTGAGCCGCTTTCACCTGCAAATGGCGATTTCCATGCTGATTTCCCACGCGCCTGCGCGCTCGGCGATCCGCCGGCTTGGAGCATATCGATGTCGAAGTTGAATGGGCTTGCTTGTCTGACTGCTGCAGCGCTTCTTGCGCTCTTGCCTGCTTCGGGTCCATCACTTGCCGCGCAGGAGCCGGTGAATGCCGGCGCTGCCCGGGGAAATGACGACCCGCCCGCACGAGGCGTACTGGAAGAAATCATCGTCACCGCTCGCTTCCGGGAGGAAGCCATACAGGATATCGGAGTAAGCGTCAGTGCCATGGGCGGCGATGAGCTAACTGAACACGGGGTTACGAACGTCGACGACCTGGCGCGATCGATGGTCGGGCTGAACAACGTCCGATTGCGACAAAACGACAACGAGATCTCGATTCGCGGCGTCACCAACCTGGGCACGTCGTTCTTTTCCTCGAGCAGTGTGTTCACGGCATACGTGGATGACGTCTCGGTCGCATCCAACTTCGGGCAGCGCGACTTCGGCATGATCGATCTCGACCGGATCGAGCTCGTCCGGGGCCCGCAGCCGACCTTGTTCGGCGAAAGCGCTGTCGGGGGGGTAATCCGGTACTTCACAAGAGACCCCTACCTGCGCGGTCCGACATCTACCGGCCTCGCCAGCGCCCGAACTGAAACGATGGACGACGGCGGCCTCGCATACCTGGTGAATGCCGCGGCAAGCCTGATCCTG
>CAZTAE010000118.1:0-6550 GCA_964611535.1 uncultured Woeseiaceae bacterium | reverse complement strand
TCGTAGTCGAGGTCGTTCTTCACCCAGAGCTCCGGCCACACTTCCTGGAACGGAATTTCGCCGATGATCGAACCCAGGTGCTCGTTCTTGATGAACGTGGGGATGCCCTCGCTGCCGAGCAGATTCCGGTAGTGGGTGATCGTGATCAGCGATTCGGACGACGTGAGCTTTTTCATCGGCCTCTCAACCCGCGCAGGAAGGCCGCCGGATCCCCGCCGCCTTCCAGGACCTCGACCAGCGCCGAGCCCACGATGGCACCCGCGGCGTGCGCGCCGACGCTCTGCACGTCCGCCGCACTGCGGATGCCGAAGCCCGCGCACACCGGCAGCGGTGACGCGGCGCTCACGGCGTCGAGGTACTCCGCGAGATCGGCGGGCAGCGCCTGACCGCCGCCGGTGATGCCCGTGACTGTGACCGCGTAGACGAAGCCCCGGGACGCCTGCGCCAGCATTTTAAGCCGCGCCGGCGGGGTCGCCGGCGTCACGAGCTGCACGAGTCCGAGCCCGCTTTCGTCCAGGGCCGCCTGCAACTCGTCGCTCTCCTCGTACGGCAGGTCGGGCACGATGAACGCGCACACGCCCGTCTCCCGGGCGCGGCTGGCGAGCGCTTCGAAGCCGAAGGCGAGCAGGGGATTCAGGTAGGACATCATGACGAGCGGGGTGTCGCCGGCCGCCGGCTCGCCGGCGAGGCGATCGAAGATCCAGCCGAGGCTGACGCCGCTGGCGAGGGCCGCATGGCTCGAGCGCTGGATGGTCATGCCGTCCGCCATCGGATCGGAAAACGGCACGCCGATCTCCACGACGTCGGCGACCTCCGCCACGGCCCGCAGCGTGCTCGTGAAGGCCGCGGGATCCGGGTAACCCGCCGTGATGAAGGGAACGAGCGCCGTGCGGCCCGCGGCGCCCGCCGCCGTTATCGCCGCCGCCACGCTTTCGTGCGGCTGCACGGTCAGCCGCTCCCGGCCGGATGCCGTACCAGGGTCGGCATGTCCTTGTCGCCGCGGCCCGAGTTGCCGATGAGGATGCGCTTGCCCGGATTGTCCTTCGACCAGCGCCTGGCCGCGGCGTAGGCGTGCGCCGTTTCGAGCGCGGTCAGTATGCCTTCTGCCGCGCAGAGCTCGTGCAGGGCGTCCAGCGCCTCGCCGTCGCCGGCGGTGACGTAGCGGACCCGTCCCACGGCCTGGAGGAAGGCGTGTTCCGGGCCGACGCCCGAGTAGTCGAGGCCTGCGGAGATGGAGTGCGTCTCGCGAACCTGGCCGTCGTCGTCCTGGAGGATCAGCGAATAAGAGCCCTGCAGCACGCCCGGCGTACCGGTCGCGAGCGTCGCCGCGTTCTGCCCGAGCTCGCTGCCCGTACCGCCGGCTTCCACGCCGATCAGCTCGATGCCGGCGTCGCCGAGCAGCGGGTGGAACAGTCCGATCGCGTTGGAACCGCCGCCCACGCAGGCGAATGCCGCATCGGGCAGGGCGCCGGCCTCGTCCAGCATCTGCTGCCGGGCCTCCCGGCCGATCACCGACTGCAGCTCGCGCACCAGGTAAGGATACGGATGAGCGCCGACCGCCGAGCCCAGCAGGTAGTAGATGTCGGCGGGATCCGAGACCCACTCGCGGAGGGCCTCGTCGATCGCGGCGCGCAGCGTCTGGTCACCCGCCGTGACCGGCACGACTTCGGCGCCGAGGCGGCGCATCCGCTCGACGTTCGGCGCCTGGCGCTCCATGTCCACCGCACCCATATAGACACGGCAGGGGAGGCCGACGCGCGCGCAGGCCGCCGCCGAGGCCACGCCGTGCTGGCCGGCCCCGGTCTCGGCGATGACGCGGCGGGCCCCGAGGAGCCGCGCGAGCAGCGCCTGGCCGATCGCGTTGTTGATCTTGTGCGCCCCGGTGTGGGCCAGGTCCTCGCGCTTGAGCCAGACTTCGGTACCCCAGCGCTCGCTCAGCCGGCCGGCGAAGGTGAGCGCCGTCGGCCGGCCCACCCACTGGCGGAGCTCCTGCCGATACGCGCGTTGAAAGGAACTCGAGCCCAGGTGCTCGCGCACGCCGGCTTCCAGCCGTTCGAAGGCCGGCACCAGCGTCTCCGGCACGTAGCGGCCGCCGAAGGGGCCGAAGCGGCCGCGCTCGTCGGGCAGCCGGCCCTCGAGCTCCGCCTGCAGGAGCGCCTGCCCTTCCTGCGCATCCAGCCGATGCTTCATGCCACCGCTCCCGTCGAGCCCCGCTCGGCGGCGCGCACCGCGCGCAGGAAGTCCTCGATCAGACCGGGGTCCTTGACGCCCGGCGCCGATTCGACGCCGCTCGAGACGTCCAGCCCGAAGGGGTCCACGGTGGCTATAGCCTCGCGCACGTTGCCCGCATCGAGGCCGCCGGCGAGGATCATCCGGCCGGCTCTCGCGAGCCGCGCCGCGCGCTGCCAGTCCACGGGCTGTCCTCCCCCGCTCGTCGCGCCCTCGTAGACATAGGTGCCGGGCAACTCCGTCTCGCCGACGCCATCCGCTTCCCTGACGACCGGCCAGCAGATGATGCCGGCGGGCACCGGCAGCTCGGCAAGATCGGCGGCGTCCGTCTGCAGGACGTCGGGGCGGAAGACGGCCTCCACCTCGCGCCACAGCTCGACCGCCGGATGCCGCATGACCGCGACGCGCAAGGTGCCCCGCGGCACCCGCTTCGACAGGACCGCGGCCTCGCGCGGCGAAATCCGCCGCACGGAATCGGCAAAGACGAAGCCCAGCGCGTCGGCGCCCGCGGCGACCGCCGCATCTATCGCCTCTGCCTCGCGCAAGCCGCAGATCTTGACCAGCCGCCTCATGCGAAGCCCATCCCCGGCACGCGCTCGTCGCGCCCGGCCAGCAGCATGTCGTTGATCAGGGCGGCGGGGTCGGCGCGGCGCATGAGCGCCGTGCCCACCAGCACCGCGCCATAGCCGAGCGCCGCCGCGCGCCGGGCGTCGCCGGCATCGTTGATGCCGCTCTCCGCCACGGTCACCGCCGCTTCGGGCAGCAGCCGGGCCAGGTCCTCGAGCCGCGCCGGGTCGACGTGCAGCGTGCGCAGGTCGCGGCTGTTGACGCCGATCAGCAGCTGGCCGCTCGCCGCGCGGTCGGCGACGGCCGGCGTGGCCAGCAGGCGCGCCGTCCGCCCCAGGTCGTCATCGTCGAAGGATTCCAGCAGCACGAACAGCGAATGCTCGGCCGCGCAATCGAGCATGCTCGCGAGGCGCCGGTCGTCGAGCATTGCGACGATCAGGAGGATGCCGCTCGCGCCCGCGGCCCGCGCTTCCAGGATCTGCTTCGGGTCCACCAGGAAGTCCTTGCGCATGACGGGCACGTCGGTTCCGGCGACGGCCGCGACCACTTCCTCCAGGTGCGACAGGTCGCCGGCGAAACTCGAGGGCTCGGTCAGGACCGAAATGGCCGCCGCCCCGCCCTGCACATACTGCCGCGCCCGATCGCTCCGGCTGGCGCCGTCCGCGCCGAGGCTGCCCGCGGACGGCGAGTGCTCCTTGATCTCGGCGATCACGCCGAACGAACCGGTATCGAGCGGCACGAGCGGCAGGTCGAAGTCCCGTGCCGAATAGCGCCGCTCGATGGCCGCCGCGCGGTCGCCGCTCTGCGCCGCCATGGTTTTGAGGAAATCGCTCACGATGCGGAAAAGTGTTCCCGAAACGACTGCAGGAAGCCGGCGGCCTCGCCGGAATCGAGTATGCCGGCTGCCCTGGCGACACCCTCGCGCGGGCCCGCGACCTCGCCCGTCACCTCGAGCACGAGCGAGGCGCCCATGAGCAGCGCGTCGCGATGCGCGCCGCGGTCATCGCCCGCAAACACGCGCTCCAGCGCCTCTGCGTTGTGCGCGGCGTCGCCCCCGGTCAGCGCCTCCGGGGGGCAGCGGTCGAGGCCGTAGTCCTCCGGCGTTCTGGTCTGCTCCGCGACCCGGCCCGGCCGGACGTCGTACAGCACGAAGGAGCCGGCCGGCGAGGCCTCGTCCCAGCCGGGCTCGCCGTGCACCACGAAAGCCCGCGTCACCGGCATCCCGGACAGGGTGTCGGCCATCAGCGCCGCCGCCTGGCGGCTGAACGCGCCGATGAGCTGGTAGGGCGGCGCGGCGGGGTTCGTCAGCGGGCCCAGCAGATTGAAGACCGTGCGGACGCCGAGCGACCCGCGGACCGGCGCTATCGCCTTCATGGCGGGATGGTACGCGGGCGCGAACAGGAAGGTGAAACCGAGAGCCTCGAGGCAGCCGACGGCCGCGACGCTGTCGAGCGGCAAGGGCATACCCAGCGCCTCCAGCAGGTCGGCGCTGCCGCAACGGCTCGACACCGAGCGGTTGCCGTGCTTGACCACCCGCAGGCCGCAGGCCGCGGCGAGCAGGCCCGTGCCCGTGGAGAGGTTATAGCTGCCGGAGCCGTCGCCGCCGGTACCGACGGTGTCCACGATCGCGGCGCCCTCCGGCACCCGCGGCCGCACCGCCAGCTCCCGCATCGCGGTCGCGAAGCCGCGGATCTCCGCCGCGGTCTCGCCCTTGGCGCGCAGCGCCGCGAGCAGCGCGCCGGCCAGCGCCGGCGGCAGGTCGCCGGTGGCGAGCGCATGCATCAGGTCCGCGGCTTCGCCCTCCTCGAGCGGGTCGCCGTCGAGCAGGCGATCGAGCAGCTTCGAATACGCGCGGCTCATGCCGACTCCGTCCGCGACGAGCCGCGGGTAGAGGCGTCGAGAGCCAGGAAGTTCGCCATGAGCGTCTCGCCCTCGGGCGTCAGCACGCTCTCCGGATGGAACTGCACCCCCTCGATCGGCAGTGTGCGGTGGCGGACTCCCATGATTTCCCCCCTTTCGGTCTTCGCGCTCAACGCCAGCACGTCCGGCATCGTCTGCTCTTCGGCAGACAGCGAATGATAACGTCCCGCTTCGAACGGCTGCGACAGGCCCGCGTAGATCGTCCGGCCGTCGTGCGTTACCTGCGAGGTCTTGCCGTGCATGAGCCGCTCGGCGCGCACGATCTCGCCCCCGAAGTGGCGGACCAGGCACTGGTGGCCCAGGCACACGCCGAGTATCGGGATCCGTCCCGCGAAGGCCTCGATCATCGCAATCGAGACCCCCGCGTTCTCCGGCCGGCCCGGACCCGGCGAGATCACGAGATGCGTCGGCGCGCGCGCGGCAGCATCGGTCACGCCGATCGCGTCGTTGCGGTACACCAGCACCTCCGCGCCCATCGCCGCGAACGCCTGCACCAGGTTGTAGGTGAAGGAGTCGTAGTTGTCGATCAGCAGTATGCGGGCGTCGCTTGCTTTCACAGCCCCTCCCCCGCCATCTCCAGCGCGCTTTTCAGTATCGCGCTCTTCGCCAGCACTTCCCGGTATTCCTTCTCGGGCACGCTGTCCGCAACAATGCCCGCTCCGGCCTGGAAGCTGTAGTCCTCGCCGTTGAAGACGATCGTCCGGATGGTGATCGCCTGGTCCATGTCGCCGCCGATACCGAAATAGCCGGCCGTGCCGGCGTAGAGACCCCGTCCCGTCGCCTCCAGCTCGTCGATGATCTCCATCGCGCGAACCTTCGGCGCACCGACCAGCGTGCCGGCCGGGAAGCTCGCCGCGAACAGGTCGAAGGCGTCGAACCCCTCCGCGAGCTCGCCCTGCACGCCGCTCACGATGTGCATGACGTGGCTGTAGCGTTCGACCGCCCGCCACGGGTCCACCCGCACCGTGCCGGCCCGGGCGACCCGGCCGAGATCGTTGCGGGCGAGGTCCACGAGCATGACGTGCTCCGCGGACTCCTTCGGATCCGCGAGCAACGCCTCCGCATTGCAGACGTCTTCCTCCGGCGTCCGGCCCCGCGGGAGCGTGCCGGCGATGGGCCTGAGCGAGGCCGTCCTGCCGGAGAGCTTCACCAGCGCCTCCGGCGAGGAGCCTACGACCTTCAAGTCGCCGAACTCGAAAAAGAACATGTAGGGCGACGGGTTGAGAAGGCGAAGCGCGCGGTAGACCTCGAACGGCGGCACGCTCGCGCGCCCGCGGAACAGGACCGACAGCACGATCTGGTAGATGTCGCCCGCCGCGATGTACTCCTTGCAGGCGGCAACCCGCTCGACGTACTGCGCCTCCGTCATGCCGGCCGCCGGCGCCGTAAAGGCGAAGCCGTTGCCGTCGCCCGGCACCGGTCCGCGCAGCAGCCTGATGACCTCGCGGCGCAGGCTCCGACGTTCCTGCTCCGGTCCCGCGTGCAGCAGGGCCACGCGGCGGGTCAGGTGATCGAAGACCAGCGTCGAGGCGGTGCTGACGAAGGCCGCATCGGGCAGGGTGGGGTCGCCGGGGTTCCGGTGCGGGAGCTTCTCGAACAGGCGGACCGTGTCATAGCCGGAGACGCCGACCAGCCCGCCGGCGAAGGGCAGGCCGTCGACCCGGGTCTCCGGGCGGGGCGCCGCGGCGAGGGCACGGCGCAGGCAGTCGAGATAGTCGTCCCGTCCTTGCGGCGGGGGTTGGAGGCTCCCGGCGATCTCGAGCCCGCGCTGGTCGAGCCGGATGTCGGATGCCTCGCCGAAGCCGAGAAAGGAATAGCGCGCCAGCCGCTCGCC
>CAZTAE010000117.1:0-6568 GCA_964611535.1 uncultured Woeseiaceae bacterium | reverse complement strand
GAGCTGGCCATGCGGGGAAGAGGCGGCGCCGGCGCGCCGCCTCTTCCGGCACGGCGGGACGGCCATCGATCAGCGCGGAGTTCCGGAGTCTCCCGGCAGTCGGGCGCCGCGATGGCGCATCGCCATCGCCGTCAGCGCGCTCGCCATGCTGGCGGGACTCGCCTTTCCACCGGCACAGGCCCGGGCCGACGCGCTGATCTGGGAGGGTAATGACCAGTCCGTGTTGCTGGCGCCGCAGGACGACGAATCCGCGCCTCCGAACGATCACCCCGTGAGTCTCGAGCCCCGTGCCGTCGAAAAGATGCTGTCGGACCTGCGTTTCAGATACGCCGATCAGGAATCCGACGCGCCACCGGCCGCGGTCTTCAACAGCGAACAGGTGGACATTCTCGGCGAGGCGATCGCCGCCGGCCTCGAGCGGGCGACGCCCTCGCAGGACATCACCTTCTCAATCATCGGCGCACATCGCCTGTCACCGGGGGCATTCGCGCGCCGGAACCGGCTGACGGCCGGGCGCGTGTTCTTCCGGGACGGCAAGCTGAATCTCATCCTCGGTGAGATCCAGAGTCCGTACCGCAAGAAGAACATCTATGGCCGCATCGAGCAGGACTTTCATCCTCGCCAGTACGGCAGCCGCGCGGCTCCGGAAGCGCAGGAATCGCTCCTCGTGGCCAGCGCGGCCGCCGCCCTGCACGACGACGACGCGCCCGGGGGCGCTGCCCGGCACGACTGGGTCGTCTTCGATCCGGACGTCGCCGATGACGACGCGGGGCGCACCGCGCTCCCGCCGCAGGCGGTGCCCGGCAGACCCCACGGCGGGACGCTCCCTGCCGACGAGGGCTCCGCAACCCGCGAAGACTCCTCGCAGCAGGCTCCGGACGCCGGTCAGGACATTGAAGCGCGCCTCGAAACCCTGAAGCGCCTGCGCGACAAGGAGCTGATCTCGGACGATGCCTACCGGCAAAAGGTCGACGAGATTCTCGAGGACCTCTAGTCCCGGACGAAGCCGTTACTCGGCTTCTTCCGTGTCCCCAAGCTCCTCTTCGAGCCGATCCAGTTCCCGGGCGTCCAGTCGGCCGTCGCCGTCTTCGTCGTACTGATCCCAGTTGTCGGCGAGCCGTGCGTCAGCCTGTGCCTCGTCCTCCGAGATTACACCATCGGCATTCCGGTCCAGCTGCCCGACAAGATCGTCCTCGACGGCTTGCTCCTGGTGACGGGTCGCCGGCATCTCTTCCGTAGCGCCTCTCCGTTCCTCGGCTCGCGCGACCGCTTCCTGTCCAGCCGTGGTCTGTGCGAACTGCCCGAATTCCTGCGAGTTCAGACTGCCGTCGCCGTCCTCGTCGTACTGGCTCCAGCTGTCGACCAGCGCGGGCTCGCCCTGCGCTTCCTGCCTGGAGATCAGGCCGTTGCCGTCCTCGTCGATTTCCTCGAAGAGCTCGCTTTCGACCTCCCTGGCGGCTTCCTGCTGGTGAGTGGTTGCCGGCATCCCTTCCGCCGGTTCCGTTTCCTGGGGCGTTGCCGTGGCCGCATCCGTTTCCTCGGGCGTTGCCGTTTGCTGTGCGGCAATGGCTCCGTGCCAGAAGAGTAAAGACGCCGCTGCTGCCATAGTCGTCGCTTTCATGGTTACCTCCTTCTTTGGTACCAGGTTGCACCGCTAATTTGTTGCAAGCCTCGTGCCAAGCTCGACGGCAGACTCGACGGGCCTTCAGCGCCCTGGGGCGTGCCCGCAGCGACCTTTTTCATCAACGGCTTGTAAAAGCTGCAAGATCTCCCGCCGGGAGCGCCCCAGCAGCTGCGCGCGCCGTCACTCGCCTCCCCCGCCGCCGGCTGCTGCGACCGCTGCGGGAACGCGGGCGGAAGCTCGCGGTCTGAAGAGGTGGGCCACCAGGAAAAGGAGATCATCATCAAACAGAGCTTTCTGCAATCCGCGCTACTCGCTACGGCAACAAGCTTGCTATCCGCGGGTGCCGTCTCGGAGGAGAGTGACGACGGCGTCAGGGAGGGCAAGATTGCGTTCAATACCTCCTGCCGGACCTGCCACTCCATGCGGGAGGGCGACAACCGGCTCGGTCCGAACCTGCACGACATCGTCGGCCGGGAAGCAGGATCCGCCGAATACGGCTACTCGCCGGCGATGAGCGCTTCCGATATCGTGTGGGACGAGGAGACGCTGGACCGCTTCATCGAGGATCCGGACGCCGTCGTTTCCGGCAACAGGATGAAGCCCTACGGCGGCATCAGCGACGACGAGGTCCGCGCAAGCATCGTCACCTATCTGGCGGCCGAGAGCGAGGAAGACGACGGCAAATGACCCGCTCGCGTGCCGCGGGCAAAGTCACGATGCCGGCTCGCTCATCAGGTGTCGCTTGTCGACTGGCCGCATGAGGGCGTTACTGATCAGCGCAATCGCCAGCAGGCCGGCCATCAGGTACATGGTCGTGTTGTAGAGGCTGGGCGTCGGGTCGAGCGTCCCCGGCGGAGCGATGGCCATCAGCTTGTTGACGGTGACCGTGTTCTGTGCCAGCAGCAACTCGAGCTGTTCGACGCCCGCGCCGAACGTCCGCTCGAACACCTGCGGATCGATCTTCGCCACAAGCTCCTCGACCGACTTGCGCAACGAATGCTCGCGCAGGGAAGTGATCGCCCACGGTCCGAGCACGCCGGCGGTGCTCCAGGCGGTGAGCAGCCGCCCGTGGATTCCTCCGACGTAGCGCGTGCCGAACACGTCTGCCAGGTAGGCGGGAATGGTCGCGAATCCACCGCCGTACATCGTGAAGATGATCATCGTCGCCGCGTAAAAGTACACGAGCCAGACGACGGACGGCGAGACGCTCACCTGCTGCGCGCTGTAGGGAATCGAGAGGTAAAGCACGATTCCCAGGGCGAAGAATATCCAGTATGTATTGCGTCGGCCGAGGTAGTCGGACGTGCTGGCCCAGAAGAACCGCCCGACCATGTTGAAGACGCTGATCATCATGACGTAGGTGGCGGCGAACGCACCATCGACTATGCCGGGCATGGTCGTGCCGAATATCTCCGACATCATGGTCTTGGCGACGCCCAGGACACCGATGCCCGCCGTCACGTTGAAGCACAGCACGATCCACAGCTGGTAGAACTGCGGCGTCTTCAGCGCTTCGTCGATATGCACGTTGCCGGCGGTGATCATCTTCTTCTCACGACGCGTGGCATCGGGCGGCGTCCACCCCGCCGGTTTCCAGCCCGGCGCCGGGAGCCGGTATGAAAACGCCGCCGCCATCATGACGAGAAAATAGATCAGGCCGAGAGTGAAAAAAGTCTGCGCGACCCCCACAGTGCCGGTTCCCGCGAGATAGACGCCGGGCGGGCCGGCAACGATCATCTGATCGACCTCATTGGCGCCGACCACCACCACTTCGCGAAGCTGTCCCGCGACTCTGGCGAAGCGGATGCCGCCCTCGGTCAACAGGTCGACCGCGTCGAGCGTGCCGAGATACTCCGGCGCACGGTAAAAAAACCTCAGCAGGTACTCCTTCAACGGCGCGCCGATGATGGCGCCGCCGCCGAAGCCCATGATCGCCATGCCGGTCGCCATGCCGCGCCGGTCCGGGAACCAGCGGATCAGGGTGCTGACCGGGGAGACGTAGCCGAGCCCGAGCCCGCAGCCGCCGATCACGCCGTAGCCCAGGTAGACCAGCCACAGCTCGTGTACCAGGATGCCGAGACCGCCGACCAGGTAACCGCCGCCCCACAGGCAGGCCGCGACCACGCCGACCTTGCGCGGCCCGACCTCTTCCAGCCACTTGCCCGCGAACGCGGCCGCGAGGCCCAGGAACACGATCGCGACGGTGAATATCCACACGACGCTGCTCAGGGACCAGTCGCCGGCGGCGGAGGTCACCACGCCCTCGGTCCGGATCAGGGCCGGGTTGTAGATGCTCCAGGCGTACACGGAGCCGATGCAGAGGTGGATGGCAATCGAGGCGGGCGGCACGAGCCAGCGGTTGAAGCCCGGCCCGGCAATGATGCGTTCCCTGGCAAGCAGTCCAGCCATTTATCGTCCAATCCCGCCCGGCCGGCCAGCCACCTCCCCTGAGGCCCGGCCCCGTCTGCGCGGCGCTAGTTCTTCTGATGCGGCGCAGTTCCCGCGCCGCTAGACACTATACGAGTGTGCGCCTGCTCCGGCCAGCTTACCGCCCTCGACGATCAGATACTCCTCCCGTATCGGCTTGCCGTCGAGCCAGCATTCCAGGATCTCCCGCGTACCTGCAGCATAGCGTGCCTGGGCCGACAGCGAGGTGCCGGAGGTATGCGGCGTCATCGCGTGGTGCGGCATGCTGCGCCACGGATGGTCCTCGGGCGCAGGCTGCGGATACCAGACGTCACCGGCGTAACCGGCAAGCTGACCGCTCTCCAGGGCCCTGGCGATCGCCTCCCGATCGCAGATCTTGCCCCGCGCCGTATTCACGATGTAGGAGCCGCGCTTCATCTTGCCTATCAGCTCGTCGTCGAACAGGTGCTCCGTCTCCGGATGGAGCGGACAGTGAATGCTGAGCACGTCGCAGGCCTTGACCAGCGACTCCACGTCCTCGTGGAACGTGACGCCAAGCTCCTTTTCGACATCGGCGGACAGCCTGTGTCGGTCGTGGTAGTGCAGCTTGACGTCAAACGGCTTCATGCGCCGCAGCACGGCCTGGCCGATGCGACCGGCTGCCAGCACCCCGACGTTCATGCCTTCGATATCGTACGACCGCGAAGCACAATCGGCGATGTTCCAGCCGCCGTCGACGACCCATTGATACTGCGGAATGTAATCGCGGACCAGGGCCAGGATCTGCATCACGGCATGCTCGGACACGCTGATGCTGTTGCAGTACGTCACTTCGCAGACCGTGACTCCGGCCTTGATGGCCGCCTGCAGATCGACGTGGTCCGAGCCGATGCCGGCCGTGATGGCCATCTTCAGCTTCGGCGCCTTTGCGATCCGCTCCGCCGTCAGGTACGCGGGCCAGAACGGCTGGGAGATGACGACGTCGGCGTCACCGAGCTCCCTGTCGAACGCGGAGTCCGGCTCCTCCTTGTCGGAGGTTACGAAGAGCGAATGGCCGCGGTCTTCCAGGAACTTCCTCAGTCCGAGCTCGCCCGATACACAGCCGAGCAGCTCGCCGGGGGTGAAATCTATCGCGCTCGGCGTGGGCAGCGTCTGCCCGTCCGGATAACGCGTCAGCTTCGGGATGTCATCCCGCGCATACGTCGGCGGATAGCCGTCCACCGGATCGTCGTACAGCACGCAAACGATTTTCTGGCTCTCATTGGAACTGGCCATATCCAAGCTCCTTGAAGTTGTAGAGGGATTGTGCCGGCGAGACACGCCGGCGGCGAACGAGTAGCGTCGTTATTCCGTCACGGTCAACGACAGGCGATCCACGCCCGTGTTACCGGATGACGGATCGTACGCATACACAGTGATATCGTAGACGCCGGGCAGCTCGAGCGGGAAACTCCCGGCAAAATCGCTGGCTGTATCGGCGTACTTCAGTGGGAAGCGGCCAATGTGCGCATCGCCGCGCTTGACGATCGCCGCCACCTCGTAGGCATCGGCATCCCAGTAGAAACCGGGCCTTACGGGACAACCGCACATCGGAGCGACCTCCGCTTCGACGGTCACGCCCGCGCCGGCCTCGGCCAGGCCGACGGTGGTCGCGGCGAGGTCGCCCCGGACGAGAAAGCCGGCCAGCTCGATGACCCAGCCGTCCCCGCCGGTCAGGTGCCTGCCCGGCACGACCCATTGCGTCATGGACGTCCTCGTCCCGCTCTCACGCCGCTGCAGGGGGCCGAAGGCCGTCACCTGCACGTAGCGGGGCTCGTCGAGCTCGAGCGTGGCGGTGAACCGGGCGTCCGTCTCCCGGGCGAACGGTTCGCTGCGCGTCCTGGGAACGTCCATGATCCGGTCCGGATCGCCGGCCTGGCCCGCGGTGATCCCCTGCGCGAGCAATTCACCGCTCACGGCATCGGTGATCGTCACCTGCGCGCCCTCGACCAGGTCGCCCACGAACATCGCGCCGCGGGCGACGACACGCACCGTGATGTCGGTGGCTGCGGCCATGGCGCTGCCGGACAACACCAATCCGCACAACGTCAGGCCGGCCGCCATTCGCACGATCATGGAGTCAACGCGTCCCGCCATCGTCCCGTGCCGTCATCCTGCCGCCTCCGGCGGACGTCAGAACGTGACGACCGAACGGATGCTCTTGCCCTCGTGCATCAGGTCGAACGCGCGGTTGATCTCCTCGAGGGGCATCGTATGGGTGGCCATCTCGTCGACTTTCAGCCTGCCTTCGAGGTAGTCATCGACGAGGCCCGGCAGTTGCGACCGTCCCTTGACGCCGCCGAACGCGGTGCCGCGCCAGACACGGCCGGTCACCAGCTGGAACGGGCGCGTGCAGATTTCCTGGCCTGCCCCTGCCACGCCGATGATCGTCGACTCGCCCCAGCCCTTGTGACAGCACTCGAGGGCCGAGCGCATCAGGTTGACGTTGCCCACGCACTCGAAGGAATAATCGACACCGCCGTCCGTCATGTCGACGAT
>CAZTAE010000116.1:2386-6600 GCA_964611535.1 uncultured Woeseiaceae bacterium | reverse complement strand
ACGATGTCCATGTTGATGTTCTTTTCCGCCAGCACCAGCCGCGTGCGGTGACTGTGGATGCAGGTCGGCTTCGAAAAGAGCGTCATGACAGATCGGCGATTGGCAATGACTGCCATAGAGCGGTGACCTCGCAATGTGCGGGACGGGGCGAACTGCCGGCGAATATATCAGGGTCTGTCATGCGAGGTGCGGCAACAGATCATCCTTCAGGAGACGTCCTTCCAGATCTGGTTCTTCAGCATGGAAGCGATGATCAGGAACACGGTCAGGTACATCAGTACCCACACGCCCAGCACCCGGCGGGTCGGGCGCACCGGCTCGCTGATGTACTCGAGAAAGTTCACCGTGTCCCTCACGAATGCGCTGTAGTCTTCCGGCGACAGCGTACCCTCGGTGACGGTCTCGAAGTGGCTGAATGCGGGATCGGCCGATTCCTCGCCGCCCTCCTCGAAAACCGCCCGCTGGTACCCCTGCAGCTCCCACAGCACGTGCGGCATGCTGGTGCCCTGCAGGAACAGGTTGTCGACGCCCGTCGGGCTGTCGCTGTCGAGATAGAAGCCCTTGAGGAAATTGTAGATGTGATCCGTGCCCCTTGCCCGGGCGATCAGCGACATGTCCGGCGGCGGCTGTCCGAACCAGGCGGCGGCCGCCTCGGGCGGCATGGCCGCACGAATCGTCTCGAACGTCTTCTCGGCACTGAACATCAGGTTCTCGATGACCTGCTCTTCGGTCAGCCCGAGCCCCTCCGCCACGCTGTTGAACCGCACGTACTTCGCGGAGTGGCATCCGGAACAGTAGTTCATGAAGTTGCGGGCGCCGCGCTGCAGGGACGCGATGTTCCCCACGTCGTTGTTCGCAGGCTCGAGCTCGACGTCGCCGGCAGCGGCGAGCGCATACCCGCCCGCGAACAGCATCAGCAGCGCCGCCACTGCACCCGTCGCTCTACGCATGATAGATCACTCGCTCAGGCACGGGCTTCGTCTTGTCTATGGCCGTGTAATAGGGCATCAGCAGGAAGAAGGCGAAATAGATCACGGAGAAAACCCGCGCCATGTACACGTATACGCCCTGCGCGGGCTGCAGGCCGAGCCAGCCCAGCGTCAGGAAGCTGACGACGAACAGCGCGAGGGCGGTGCGGTAGATCCAGCCGCGATAGCGGATCGAGTTGACCCGGCAACGATCGAGCCACGGCAGGAACAGCGGCAGCAGAACCGCCGCGCCCATCAGTATGGCGCCCCACAGCTTGTTGGGCACGGCGCGCAGAATCGCGTAATAGGGGGTGAAGTACCACACCGGGGCGATGTGTTCCGGCGTCACCATCGTATTGGCGGGCTCGAAGTTCGAGTGCTCGAGGAAGTATCCGCCCATGTCGGGGGCAAAGAACACCACCGAGGCGAAGACGATCAGGAAGACGATGATCGCGACGAGATCCTTGCTGGTGTGGTACGGGTGAAACGGCACCCCGTCCACCGGTACGCCTTTTTCGTCCTTGTGGTCCTTGATCTCGATACCGTCGGGGTTGGTCGAGCCGACATGATGCAGGGCCACGATGTGCACGAACACCAGGGCGATGAGCGCCAGCGGCAGCAGGACGACGTGCAGGGCGAAGAAACGGTTCAGCGTGATGTCGGAAATCGAGTAGTCGCCCTTGATGTATTCGACCAGCGTTTCGCCGATGACCGGAACCGCGCCGAACAGCGAAATGATCACCTGGGCGCCCCAGTACGACATCTGGCCCCAGGGCAGGAGATATCCTGCGAAGGCCTCGGCCATCAGCGTGAAGAAGATCAGCATGCCGATGATCCAGATCAGCTCCCGCGGCTTCTTGTAGGAGCCGTACAGCATGGCGCGAAACATGTGCAGGTAGACGACGATGAAGAAGAATGAGGCCCCGGTGGAGTGCATGTAGCGAATGAGCCAGCCCCAATCCACGTCGCGCATGATGTACTCGACCGAGGCAAAGGCCTCGTCCGCGGAAGGCTTGTAGTTCATCGTCAGGAAGATGCCGGTCACGAGCTGTATGACCAGCACGACGAGCGCCAGCACGCCGAAGACGTACCAGATGTTGAAGTTCTTGGAAGCGTAGTACTCGGTGGCGTGGTAGCGGATCGTTTCGGACAGCGGGAAGCGATCGTTGATCCACTTCAGCAAACCGCCCTGATTTGCCGTTTCGGCCTCGACGTTTGCCATCCTCAAGCTCCCGTTTCGCTGCCTATCATGATCACGTCGTCCTGGATGAAGCGGTAGGGCGGAACCCGAAGGTTGGTCGGCGCCGGTACCCCCTTGTAGACGCGGCCGGCCATGTCGAAGCGGGAGCCGTGGCACGGACAGAAGAAGCCGCCGTACCAGTTCTCGGCCGGAACCACCTGGAACTCCGGCAGCGGAGCACAGCCGAGGTGCGTGCAGGAGCCCTCCACCACCAGGAACTGGGGCCGCAGGGAGCGCCACGGGTTGGTCGCGAACTCGGGCTGCTGCTCGGCGACTTCGGAATCCGGGTCACGCAGCATCTCCGTGACCTCGTCAAGCTGCTCTACCATCGCCTGCGACCGCCGGACGACGTAGATGAGCCGGCCGCGCCAGAGCGCCCGTATCATCTCGCCCGGCTCGAGATTCGCCACGGCCACCTCGACCGGCGCGCCCAGTGCCTGGGCACGGGCGCTCGGCTGCAGGGACGAAATGAACGGGATGGCGGCTGCGGCGATTCCGGCACCTCCGGCGACGGCGGTGGCGACGGTCAGGAAATGACGTCGGTTGCGATCAACGTCGTCTTGGGTCATTCAGGCACTCCCATACACCGTCCGCAGTGATGCTGTTTCAAAGCCAGGTTGGTTGCGTGCGCCGGGGCGCTCCGAATCGACATGCCGGTGGTTCGCCATACACCCGGAAGCTCCCAGTTTGCGCCCAGCTCAAGCTCTTCAACTACGTCCTTACACAGCCTCTCTATACGGGCGGTTTTTTGCGTTGTTCGAAAACTGGTAGATTTGCAGCAGACCCCGTTTGCCGTCAGGATGGCAGCTGGTTCGGGGCTGGGTGCGGAACCAATGCGGCATTATACACGGGGCTCGGTAAAATTGGCTAGGCAACGGCCGCTCGCGCGCACTGCACAGGCAGTCGCCGGTCGCGGATTTTCGACGTGGCCCGCTTGAGATCCGTTTTCGTATTCGTCTTCCAGTCGATCGTTGTCGGTCTTGCGGTGGCGTTCGTGATCGTCCTGTTGTGGCCCGGGTTGCTGCCGGTGCCCGGCAGCAACCCGGGGGCGTCGGTCAGTCCCGCAAGCTACGCGGACGCGGTGGAACGCAGTGCGTCCGCGGTCGCCAACGTCTACACCCGCCGCCTGGTCCAGACCAGCGCGGGGTCCGGCGAACGTGAGAGAGCGCGGCTGAACACGAGCCTCGGATCGGCGGTCGTCATCGACCCGGAGGGCTACCTCGTCACGAACTATCACGTCGTCGCCGATGCCCACGAAATCCGCGTGCAGATGGCCGACGGCAGAATCGCGGACCCGGACGTCGTCGGCTACGACGCCGAGACCGACCTCGCGTTGTTGAAAGTGAACCTCGGCATCCTGCCCGCGATCCCGCTGGGTCGCTCGCGCGGCGTGCGGATCGGCGACGTCGTGCTCGCCATCGGCAATCCCTACGGGCTGACCAAGACCGTCACGCAGGGCATCGTCAGCGCGACGGGCCGGGGAATGCTGAACCTGACCACTTACGAAAACTTCATTCAGACGGACGCGGCCATCAACGAGGGCAACTCCGGAGGTGCCCTCGTCAATTCCCTCGGCGAGCTGGTCGGCATCAACACCGCCGTGCTCGCGCAGGACGCGGGCACGGAGGGCATCAGTTTCGCCATACCGGTCGACCTGGTGCGCGGCGTGGTCGACGAGATCAAGCGGCACGGGCGGGTCATTCGCGGGTGGGTGGGCCTCGATCCGGACGAGCTCTCCAGCGCGGAGCTCGAGTCGCGCGGGCTCGAGCCCGGCATCGGCATCCTGCTGACCCGCGTCATTGAGGACGGTCCGGCGGCGAAAGCGGGCCTGCGGCAGGGCGACGTCATACTGGCCATCAACGACGAGCCCATAAGGACCGCCCAGCAGGCGCGCCTGCTGGTGGCCGCACTGGAACCCGGCGACCAGATTCAGCTCGACGGCTGGCGGGAGGGCCAGCGCTTCACCGCGACCCTGACCGCGGCCGAACGCCCGTTGGAGTGACGCC
>CAZTAE010000116.1:0-2286 GCA_964611535.1 uncultured Woeseiaceae bacterium | reverse complement strand
GCGCGGCACGCGGCGGATGCTGGCGCCGAGCTGGCGGAGCTTCTCCTCGATCCGCTCGTAGCCGCGATCGACGTGGTAGATGCGATCGACGAGCGTTTCACCTTCCGCCGCGAGCCCCGCGAGCACGAGGCTCGCCGAGGCCCGGAGGTCCGTGGCCATCACGGGCGCGGCCGCCAGTCTCTCCACTCCCCGGCACACCGCCGTGCTGCCCTCGATGCGAATATCCGCGCCCATCCGCTGGAGCTCGAGCACGTGCTGGAAGCGGTTTTCGAATACCGTCTCCGTCACGGTGCCGACGCCATTGGCCACGGCGTTCAGGGCGCAGAACTGCGCCTGCATGTCCGTCGGAAACGCCGGGTACGGCATCGTGCGGATATCGACGGCACGCGGCCGCCGTCCGCCCATGCCCAGCTCTATCCAGTCCGGGCCGGTACGGATGTCGGCACCGGCCTCGCGAAGCTTGATCAGGACAGCGTCCAGAGACTCCGGGTCCGCCCGTTTGAGCCGGACCGAGCCGCCCGTCATCGCCGCGGCCACGAGATACGTGCCGGTCTCGATGCGGTCCGGCAGGATCGCATGGTTCGCACTCGAGAGCGATTCGACTCCCAGCACCCGGATCGTGCTGCTGCCGGCGCCGGAGATCTGCGCTCCCATGGACGTCAGGAACCGCGCCAGGTCGAGGACCTCCGGCTCGCGCGCGGCGTTCTCGAGCAGCGTCTCGCCCTCGGCCAGCACGGCCGCCATCAGCAGGTTTTCGGTCCCCGTGACGGTGACGGTGTCGAAGACGATGTGGGTGCCCTTCAGGCGGGACGCGCGGGCCCGGATGTAGCCGTTCTCCACCGCCACCTCGGCCCCCATCGCCTGCAGCCCCTGGACGTGCAGATTGACCGGACGCGCGCCGATGGCGCAGCCGCCGGGCAACGAGACGTCGGCCCGGCCGAAACGGGTGAGAAGCGGACCGAGGACCAGTATCGACGCCCGCATCGTCTTGACGAGCTCATAGGGAGCGCGGTAATCGGTGATGCGCGATACGTCCACCTCGACACTGAGCTTGTCGTCGAAGGTCACTTCCGCGCCCATGCTCTGCAGCAGCGTGATGGTGGTGGTGACGTCCTTCAGGTGCGGAACGTTTCTGACCGTCACCGGCTCCGAGGCGAGCAGCGTACCGGCAAGTATCGGCAAGGCGGCGTTTTTCGCGCCCGAGATCGCGATCTCGCCTTCGAGGCGGGCGCCGCCCTCGATCAGCAATTTGTCCATTGCCGGGCCTCAGTCAGCCTCGTGTTCTTGCCATTCCCGGTTGGTGTAGGCGCGTATCGACAGTGCGTGAATCTCGTTCCCCATGCGCTCACCCAGACATCGATAGACGAGCTGATGTCGCGCAATCCGCTTCCGGTCCTCGAAGGCGTCGGAAACCACCAGCGCCTGGAAGTGGGTGTTGTCTTCGCTGTGGACGCGCACGGCGGCGCCGGGCAGGCCTTCTTCGATGAGCGTCTTGATGTCGTCGGGATTCATGGAAGCGCCGCCGTGACTCGCGATGGGCCAGTGTAGCAAAGCTGCGCCGCGGCGTAACTCGGCCGCGCGCCGGAGGCGTCAGCGGGCCGCCGCACCGGGTGCCGCCGGACCGCGCGTGTCTACGCCGCGGCGCAAAACGTATAAACTGTCGCCTTGCCGGCAGACGGGAACCTATCCCAGTGCACATCAAGCTTACATCGGCGGAACTCCTTTCTCTGGCCGGTCGTGTACTGGACATCGAGTCGCGCGCCGTCCTGGCGCTCAGGGAGCGGCTCGACGACTCGTTCGTCGCCGCGTGCAAGCTGTGCCTGGAAACCTCCGGCCGTGTCGTGGTGACGGGGATGGGGAAATCCGGACACATCGGCGGCAAGATCGCGGCGACGCTCGCCAGCACCGGCACGCCCGCTTTCTTCATGCATCCCGCGGAAGCGAGCCATGGCGACCTGGGTATGATCACGGCACAGGACCTCCTGCTCGCCGTTTCCTATTCCGGTGAGACGAAGGAGATCGTGACCATCCTGCCGCTCGTCAAGCGCATGGGCGCGAAGCTGATATCCCTCACCGGCAAGCCCGGCTCGACGCTGGCAACGGCGGCAGACGTCCACCTCGACGTCTCGATCGACGAGGAGGCCTGCCCGCTCAATCTGGCGCCGACGGCGAGCACTACCGCCAGCCTCGCCATGGGCGATGCGCTCGCCGTCGCACTGCTGGAAAGTCGCGGCTTTACGGCGGAAGACTTCGCCCGCTCGCATCCGAGCGGCAGCCTCGGCAGGC
>CAZTAE010000115.1:0-6606 GCA_964611535.1 uncultured Woeseiaceae bacterium | reverse complement strand
GCCGGTCGCGCAGAAACGGCGCGCCGGCAAGTCGAAGCCGAAGGGCCGGTTCTAGGAGGTTGCTTCACGGGTCGCGGGGCCCGCCCGGTTCTGTCTCGAAGATTCCGACCCTCTGGCCCGCAGGATCCATGAACTTCTCATGCGGATCGCAAGCGCGGAGGCCCGCCCGGGGGGAGTCCCTTTCAGGACCGCCCATGAACCCATCCCTGGGGGGCTTCGGGGAAAACATCCCTGTTTTCCACGATCCTGAAAGGGACTCCCCCCGGACAAGCCTCCGCTTCCCGCCGGCTTCGTGGGTTCATGAATCCTGCGGGCCAGAGGGTCTTAGAGGGTCGTCGGGTTGGGGGCGTCGCCGTAGACTTCTTCGGGGTCGAAGACCTTTTCGGTATCCGTGAATTCGAGCGTCGGCGAAGCGGCATCTCCGCCAGGCGCGCCGAGCGGGATGCGGCGGTAGAAGCAGGAGCGGTAACCGACGTGGCAGCTCGCGCCGCCCGTGACGTTCACCCGCAGCCACACGCAATCCTGGTCGTCGTCGATCCTGAGCTCCTCGACTTTCTGCACGAGGCCGCTGGTCGCCCCCTTGTGCCAGACGCTCCCGCGGCTGCGGCTGTAGTAGTGCGCCTCGCCGGTGGCGATCGTCAGGCGCAGCGCTTCCGCGTTCATGTAAGCCTGCATCAGCAATTCGCCTGTCGCTGCATCGGTGGTGACGGCAGCGATCAGTCCGCGCTCGTCGAACTTCGGTGCCAGCTCGGTGCCTTCTTCCACCTGCTCGACCGAACGGCGGGCGTGAAACTGGATGGTGTCTCCGGACATCGTGCCTTCCATGACGGCCGCATCGGCCGGATCGGAAATTATAGTGCATCGACCGGGGAGAATACGCGGATTGCGGGGGGATGTTGCTATCATTGGCTTTTTCAATGCGCGGCATGCGGTGCCGCGCCCGAGGACGATGACACTTTATCTGCACGACACCCTGGACGGGTACAAGAAAGCATTCGAACCGCTGACCCCCGGCCAGGTGACGATGTACGTGTGCGGCCCGACCGTCTACAACTACGCGCACATCGGCAACGCCCGGCCGGCTGTCGTGTTCGATGTGCTGGCGCGCCTCCTGAGGCGGAGCTACAGCGTCACGTACGCACGCAACATCACCGATGTCGATGACAGGATCAACGCCGCCGCGCAGGAATCCGGCAAGCCGATAGGCGAGATCACGGAGCGCTTCATCGACGCTTACAACAGCGACATGGCGGCGCTCGGCGTGTTGCCGCCGGACGTGGAGCCGCGCGCGACCGTGCACATCGCGGAGATGATCGCGATGATCGAGGCCCTGGTTGCCAAAGGCTGCGCCTACGAAGCCGAGGGACACGTGCTGTTCGATACCGGCTCATCCGATGCTTACGGCCGGCTGTCGAAGCGCAACCTGCGCGAGATGATTGCCGGAGCGCGCGTGGAAGTCGCACCGTACAAGCGCTCGCCGCAGGACTTCGTGCTGTGGAAGCCGTCGACGCCGGAGCTGCCCGGCTGGGAATCGCCCTGGGGTCGCGGGCGTCCGGGATGGCACATCGAGTGTTCCGCCATGGCCGAGAAGCACCTCGGCTCTACGATCGACATCCACGGCGGCGGCCAGGACCTGGTGTTTCCGCATCACGAGAACGAGCTGGCGCAGAGCACCTGTGCGCACGACGGCGCGCCGTTCGCCCGTTACTGGCTGCACAACGGTTTCCTGAGCATGGACAGCACCAAGATGTCGAAGTCGCTGGGCAACGTCCTGCTGGTGCACGATCTGATCGAGTCCGTTCCCGGCGAAGTCATCCGCCTGACGCTCCTGAACGGCCACTACCGGCAGCCGCTGGACTGGACGGACGAGTCCGTGGACGCGGCCCGGCGCATGCTGGACCGCCTGTACGGCGCCCTGCGCGGCATCGGGATCTCCGACGCCGCAAGGCAAGGGGTCGAGCCGGCGCCTGCCGTGGTGGCTGCGCTGGAAGACGATCTCAATACGCCGAAAGCCCTCGCGGAGATGTTCGAAGCAGCCCGGCGGCTCAACAAGGCCACGGCCGCGGACGAGCGCCAGGCGCTGGCGCTCGAGCTCTGTGCCGCGGGCGATCTGCTCGGGCTGCTGCAGGACGATCCCGAGTCGTGGTTTGCCGGCGCCGCGGAAGGCGGCCTCCCGGCGGCCGAGATCGAGCGGCTGATCGAGGAGCGTGTGCGGGCCCGGGCCCGGCGGGATTTTGCCGCCGCCGACGCCATCCGCGACAGGCTCAAGGCAGCCGGCATCGCCATCGAGGACGGCCCCGGCGGGACGCGCTGGCGCCGGACGGGCTAGTGGCCGGGAGGAGGCTCGGCAGGCTACTGGCGTGGCCGTTCCTGGCCCTGCTCCAGCTCTACCGCTGGACGGTCTCGCCGCTTTTGGGCATCAACTGCCGGTTCCAGCCCACCTGCTCGGAATACGCGCGCGAGGCGCTCGGCACCTACGGCCTGTTTCGCGGCGGCTGGCTGGCCGCCCGCCGCATCGGCCGCTGCCACCCCTGGGGCCCCTCCGGCTACGACCCCCTGCCAGCCCCAGCCGATCGCGACCCCCGTTAGCCGCGCCGGCCCGCCTTTCATGAACCCACGAAGACGGTGGAAAGCGGAGGCTTGTCCGGGGGGAGTCCCTTTCAGGATCGTGCGAAACAGGGATGTTTCGCGCGAAGCCCCCAGGGACGGGTTCACGGCGGTCCTGAAAGGGACTCCCCCCGGGCGCGCCTCCGCTCGCGAGTCGGGGAGAACGGTCATGAGCGAGGCGGGCCGGCGCCGCGGGAACGCTACCGGTGCTCGCTGGCGTCAGCGCTGGTGGCGCGTGAGCCGGTTGTTGTGGAAGTGAGCGATGGCCAGGATCAGCGAGCCGGCCATGGTAAAGGCGCGGTCGGCGGCGATGCCGTAATGCGTGTGGACGACGGTTCCACCGATGACCAGCAGCAGCAGGCCGAGCGCACCGACCGCCATGACCTGGCCGCTGCGGTGATGGCGAAAACCCAGGGCGAACGCCACGACGCTGACCGGGACGACGACGATCAGCATCTGCGCGTGCCAGTGTCCGTCGCCGAGCTCATTGGCGAACGGCAGCAGGACGATCACGACAGGCAGCGCCAGGCAGTGCAGCAGGCACAGACCGGACAGCGCTACGGCGGTCCGGTCGAGTATGCGGCCCGGTTTCAGGGCGCTGTTATCCATGGTCGCTTGCCGTTATGCTCTGGGTTGAAGAAGGCCCGGACGGGTGGCGCGCCGCGGGCCGGAAGTAAAATGGTATAACATTGCAAAAGACCCCACAACGCTCGTAAGCGAAGGACCTGCATCTACCGACACGATGGATAAACGACTGCTGGCGATATTGTGCTGCCCCGTCTCGCACAAGGGCCTGGGGCTCGCCCGGCCCGACCTCCTGAAGAGGGTCAACGCGGCCATCGCAGCCGGCAGCGTGGTGAACCGCGAGGGGACGCGGCTGTCGGCATCGCTGGACGAGGCGCTGGTCACGGACGACGGCAAGCTGCTGTACCCGGTCCGGGAGGGCATCCCGGTGCTGCTGGAGGGCGAATCGGTCGTTCTCGAGCAGCTCGAGGCCGGTTGAGCGGCGCTTCGGGATGTCTCGTCATCGTCTTTCCGGTTGCGGGCCCTTGCGCGACGCCACGCAGGCGGCGTGCGCCGTCCGCGCGCGGTGGGCCCGGACCAGCCTTCCTACGTGAAACTGTCAGCCTCCCAGCTCAAGCCGGCGCTTCGGAAAGACCTGCTTCCCTGCTACCTGGTGACCGGCGACGAGACGCTCCTCGTACAGCGGGCCCTGGACGAGATTCGCGCGGCCGCGCGCCGGCAGGGGTTTGGCGCGCGCGAGCTGTACGTAGCGGCGGGGGGCTTCGACTGGCAACAGCTCGCCGAGGCATCGGCCAGCCTGTCGCTGTTTGCGGAGAAGCGGATCGTGGAGATCCGGCTGCCGACCGGCAAGCCGGGCCGGGACGGGTCTGCCGCGATCGCGGGCCTGGTCGAGGCCGCCGGCGAGGACCTGCTGGTCCTGGTCGAGGCGCCGAAACTGGACAAGTCGAGCCTTGCCGGCCGCTGGGTGCGCGCTCTCGATGAGGCGGGAGCCGTGCTGCAGATCTGGCCGGTCGGGCCGCGTGAGCTGCCCCGCTGGATCGGCGCCGCAATGCGTGACGCCGGGCTCGAGCCTGACGGCGAAGCCGTGCGACTGCTCGCGGAGCGCGTGGAGGGCAACCTGCTGGCCGCGGACCAGGAAATCCAGAAGCTTGCGCTGCTGCTCGGCGAGGGTCCGGTCACGGCCGCGGACATCGTCAATGCGGTGGCCGACAGCAGCCGCTACGACATGTTCAAGCTGGTCGATGCCGCGGTCGCCGGACACGGCGCACGGACGCTGCGCATGCTGGGCAAGCTGCGGGCGGAAGGGATCGACGCCGTGCCGATCATCTGGGTGCTGACACGCGAGCTGCGGATGCTGGCGGGCCTGGCGGAGCGCGTGCAGGCGGGCACGGACCTCGGTGCGGCGATGCAGAGGGACAGGGTCTGGAGCAGCCGGCAGGGGATCGTCAGGGCCTGCCTGAGCCGCCACTCGGCGGCCGACTTCTACCGTCTCCTGCAGGCGGCACAGCGGGCGGATGCGGCGGCCAAAGGCCAGTTGGCGCTGGATCCCTGGCAGCTGACGACGGACGTGGTATTCGGACTGAGCACGGCCCGGCGCCGGGCGGCCTGAGCGTATGGGAGTCGATGCGGTGGGACCCATAGGCATTTTCGGCGGAACTTTCGACCCGGTTCACTTCGGGCACCTGCGGACCGCCTTCGAGATCCTGCAGGCCCTGCGGTTCTCCGAGGTGCGGCTCATGCCCTGCGGCAATCCACCGCACCGGGACCAGCCGGTCGCGGCGCCGGCCCTGCGGCTCAAGATGGTACAGGTGGCGACGGAAGGCCAGCAGGGCTTCGTGGTCGACGATCGCGAGCTGCAGCGCGAGGGGCCGTCGTATTCGGTGGACACGCTGGCTGCGCTGCGGGCGGAGTTTCCGCTGCGGCCGCTGGCACTGGTGATCGGCATGGATGCCTTCCTCGGCCTGCCGAAGTGGTATCACTGGCGTGAAATTCTGCAGCTCGCCCATATCGTGGTGGCCCACCGCCCGGGCTGGCGTGCGCCGGACATGGGGCCGCTGGGCGAGCTGCTGGCGGACCGCGGCACGCACCGCATTGGCGACCTGCACGATGCCCGTTCCGGGCATATCTACATCCACGACGTGACCCAGCTGGAGATCTCGTCGAGCGAGATCCGGGAGCTCGTGGCGGTCGGCCGCGACCCCCGCTTCCTGCTGCCGGACGCCGTCCGGGCGGTGATTCGCGAGAGCGGCTGTTATGCCGCCGGCGAGGCGGGCGAGACAGCGGGGCGACGCGACGCGGAACGGGGCTGAATTCGAATCGAAACTGACTGTCGGACTGGTGAATGAATAGCGAGCAACTGAGCGACCTGGTCGTAGAAGCGCTGGAAGAGGTAAAGGGAAGAGATATCGTCAAGCTGGATGTGCGGAACCTGACCACCGTCACCGACTTCATGGTGGTGGCGAGCGGCACGTCCAATCGTCACGTCAAGGCGCTGTCCGATGCCGTGGCCGACAAGTCGCGGGCCGCGGGCCATCGTCCCGTGGGCGTCGAGGGGGCCGCAGGCAGCGAATGGATACTGCTCGACCTGCAGGACACGCTGGTGCACATCATGCTGCCCCGCGTGCGGGAGTTCTACAACCTCGAAAAACTGTGGTCGCTGCAGCCCGCGGGGGTCACCACCGCCAGGGATCGACGGTCGAGGGTCTGAAAGATGCGGCTGTGCATATCCGCCTGATCGCCGTCGGCGGTCGCCAGCCTGCCTGGGTGGGCAAGGCTTTCGAAGGTTACGCGAAGCGCCTGCCCCGGGCATGGCGCTTCCGCCTGGACGAGATACCGACCGCCAACCGGGCGGAGCGCGCGGTCGAGGCCGAGGGACAGCAGGTGCTGCGCCGGGTCAGGCCGGCGGAGCGGCTCATGCTGCTCGAGGAGGCGGGTGAGCCGCTGTCGAGCCGCGAGCTGGCGGGACGGCTGGAGGACTGGCTGTCGGCCGGCAGCGATCTCGCGTTCGTCATCGGGGGCCCGGACGGAGTGTCGGATGCCTGCAGGGAACGCGCGGACTTTCGCTGGTCGCTGTCGCGGCTGACGTTGCCGCACGGGCTGGTGCGGGTCGTCGTGGCCGAGCAGCTTTACCGCGCGTGGACCGTGATCGAAGGCCATCCCTACCACCGTGAGTGAGCCCGTCCTGCACCTGGCGTCCGCGTCGCCGCGCCGCAGGGAGATCCTGCATGCGCTCGGCGTCGGCCACAGCTGGCAGGGCGTCGGCATCGACGAGACGCCGCTGCCGGCGGAGAGCGACGCCGACCTGGTGCTGCGCCTCGCGCTGGACAAGGCCAGGGCAGCCCGGCGGGCGCGCAGGGACCCAACGCCGATACTCGGCGCTGATACCATCGTGAGTCTCGACGGCCGCCTGTTCGGCAAGGCGGGCTCTGAAGAGGAGGCGCTGTACATGCTGGGACGCCTGTCCGGCCGCACGCA
>CAZTAE010000114.1:0-6667 GCA_964611535.1 uncultured Woeseiaceae bacterium | reverse complement strand
TCCAGGGCGGCGACCGCCTCGTCGCACACCAGCACGTCGGGGCCGGGCACCAGCGCGCGCGCGATCGCGACCCGCTGCGCCTGTCCGCCGGAGAGCTCGTGCGGATAGCGCTGCAGCAGCTCCTCGCCCAGCCCGACCCGCTCGAGGATTGCGGCGGCGCGGCGGCTTCGTTCCGCGCGCGTCCGGCGCGGCTCGTACACGGCGAGCGCCTCACCGATGATGGCAGCCACCCGCATCGCCGGATCCAGCGAGGCGGAGGGGTCCTGGAACACCATCTGCACGCTCCGCCGCTCGTCGCGATTCCGTGCCTGCACCGTGGCCGGCAGGTTTGCGCCGCGCAGGCTGAGCGTTCCGGACTCCGGCGCGATCAGCCCGAGCACGGCCCGTGCGACCGTCGTCTTGCCCGAGCCCGATTCGCCGACGACCGCCACGGTTTCCCCGGCATACAGCGCGAGGTCGACGTCCCTTACGGCCGTGAGCCGCCGGCGTGCGCGCCATGCGCGCCGGCCGGCCTCGAAGCTGACGGACAGGCCGTCGATGCGGAGCACGGTCTCTCCGTCTCGTTCGCCTGCCGGCTTTCGCGCCGGCACCGCATGAATGGCCGGTGCCGCCTCGAGCAGCGAACGCGTGGCGGCATGGGACGGCCGCCGGAAGACCGCGGTCGTCGGGCCGCTCTCGACGAGACGCCCGGCATCGAGCACCAGCATTCGGTCACAGTTCTCCGCGATCACGCCGAGATCGTGCGTAATGAGGAGGAGCGCGAAGCCGGTGCTTTCGCGCAGGTCGCGAAGCAGCGCGAGGATCTGCGCCTGCACCGTGACGTCGAGCGCCGTCGTCGGCTCGTCCGCGATCAGGAGCTCGGGCTCGCAGGCCAGGGCGAGCGCGATCATCGCGCGCTGGCGCATGCCGCCGGAAAGCTGGTGCGGGAAGCTCGCGGCCTGCCGCTCCGGGTCCGGCAGCCCGGCCCGATACAGCAGACGGAGCGTGCGTTCGGCCACCTCCGCCTGCGGGACCACGCGGTGCTCGAGCAGCACGTACTTCAGCTGCTCGCCGATGCGAAGGCACGGATTCAGCGCCTGCTGCGGGTCCTGAAAGACGATTGCCAGCCGGCGCGCGCGGTAGCGATTGAGAACGTCGTTGCGTGCCCCGAGCAGTTCGGTGCCGTCGAAGACGGCGCTGCCCTGCACGCGCGCGTGTGGCGCAAGAAGGCCCATCAGCGCAAGCGCCGTCTGCGACTTGCCCGACCCCGACTCGCCGACCAGCCCGACCGCCTCGCCCGGATCGATGGCGAAGCTCAACCCGTCGACGACGGGCCTCGCGGCCCGCGGGTAACTGACGGTGAGCTCGCTGACTGCGAGCAGGCTCATCGGGCGCGCAGCCTCGGGTCGGTCGCGTCGCGCAGTCCGTCGCCGAGGAAGTTGAACGCGAGCAGCACCACCGCCAGCAGGCTTGCGGGTATGGCGAGCATCCACGGCGCCCGCTCCATCTGGCGGATGCCGTCGTTGACCAGCGTGCCGAGCGACGTTTGCGGCTCCTGGATGCCGAGACCCAGGAAGCTCAGGAACGACTCGACCAGGATCGCCTGCGGGATCGTCAGCGTCATGTACACCACGACCACGCCGGCGAGATTCGGCACGATGTGCCGAACGACGATGGCGGCCGGCCCGACTCCCATGAGCCGGGCGGCGTCCACGAACTCCCGCTCCTTCAGCGTCAGGGTCTGGCCCCGGACCACGCGGGCCATCTCCAGCCAGTTGATCGCGCCGATCGCCACGAAGATCAGCAGGAAGTTCCGTTCGAAGGCGACCATCAGGAGGATCACCAGGAAGATGAAGGGCAGCGCGAAGAGCGCATCGACGATGCGCATCATGACGGTGTCGATCTTGCCGCCCGCATACCCGGCGATTGCGCCCCAGGTCACGCCGATCAGCAGGCTGACGAGGCTCGCGACGACCGCGACGAGCAGCGTGACGCGCGTGCCCGAGAACGTGCGCGCGAAGAGGTCGCGGCCGAGATCGTCCGTGCCGAACCAGTGGCCGTCGGCGAGCGTCGGTGGCAGCAGCCGGGCGCCGAAGTCGGTCGCGATCGGGTCGTGGGGACTCAGGAAGGGCGCGAGCAGCGCCGCTGCCGCGATCGCCGCCAGCACACCGCCGCTGACCCTGACCGCGGACGCGGCATGCCGCCCGACCGCCGGCGCCCGCACACTCACCGGCTGCGGATCCTCGGGTCGAGCCAGCCGTACACCAGGTCCACCACGACATTGAGAGCGATGATGAGCGCGGCGTAGAAGATCACGATGCCGAGCACGAGCGTGTAGTCGCGGTTGAGCCCGGCGCGCACGAACAGCTGGCCGAGGCCGGGAATACCGAAGACCGACTCCACCACCACCGCGCCGGTGAGAATGAGGGCGATCGCGGGCCCGAGGTGCGAAACCACCGGCAGCATCGCGGGGCGGAGGGCATGGTAGCGGACGATGGACGCCGTGGAGAGCCCCTGCGCCCGGGCCGTGCGCACGTAGTCGCTGCCGAGCGCCTCGATCATGCCGGCGCGCGTCAGGCGGGCGATGCCGGCAATCTGCGGCAGGGCCAGCGCGATCACCGGCAGGAGCCAGCGGCCTGCGCCGCTGCCGCCGCTGAAGCTCGCGGGCAGCCAGCCGAGCTGCACCGCCACGAGGAGGACCAGGAGCGGCGCGACGACGAAGACGGGCACGGACAGGCCCACGAGCGCGAATGCGCTGACGAGGCGGTCGATCATCGTGTTCCGGTAGACCGCTGCGACCGTGCCCGCCGCGATGCCCAGGGCCAGGGCGACGGTCATGGCCATCAGGCCCAGCTTCAGCGACAGCGGCAGGGCGTCGCCGATCAGGTCGGCGACGGAATAGTCGCGGTAGCGGTACGAGGGGCCGAAGTCGCCCTGCAGCAGACCCGAGAAATAGCGGCCGAACTGCTTCGGCAAGGGTTCGTCGAGGTGATAGGCCGCCTCGATGTTGCGGGCGTTCTCGGGCGGCAGCACGCGCTCGTCGTCGAACGGGCCGCCGGGCGCCGCGTGCACCATCAGGAAGGCGGCCACGATCACCAGGAAGATCGTGGGGATTGCGGCCAGTATTCGCAGCGCGGCGAATCGCAGCATGCGACGTCCTGTAAAGCTCAGGGCCTGTTGATTTTACCGGTCGCCGCGGCGCCGGCCCCCGTTTCCCGCCAGGCTCAGGTGCTGACTGTAATGGTAATCCAGCACGTTGTCCTCCCAGCCGCGGACCGTGGGGCTGACCAGGTGCTTGCTGACGATGAAGTAGATGGGGATCACCGGATGGTCACGCAGCAGCAGCCGTTCGGCGTCCTGCAGGTAGCGGCGCCGGACGTCCGGATCCGTCTGCTCGGCGGCACGCGCCAGGAGCGCGTCGTACTCGTCGCTCGCGTAGCCGGTCATGTTGGACGAGGCATCCGACCGGAGCACGTCGAGAAAGGTATGGGCATCGTTGTAGTCGCCGCTCCAGCTCGACCGGAAGACCTCGGTAACTTCCATGGCGCGCATGTTCGACAGCAGCACATGGAATTCCTCGTTGATCAGCGTTGCCTCGACGCCGAGCACGTCGCGCCACATCGACTGTATGGCGAGCGCGATGCGCTGGTGCGTCTCGGACGTGTTGTAGCGTATCTCGACTTCCAGCGGTTGCCCGCGGCTATAGCCGGCCGCCTCGAAGGCCGCGAGCGCCGCCGCGTGCCGCTCGTCGCGGTCCATGTCCGCGTAAGCGAACCGCTGCCCCTCGTAGCTGTCGACACCGGGCGGCACCCAGCCCCAGGCGGGGGCCTCGCCGCGGCCGAGGATCAGCTCCGTGAGGACCTCCCGATCGATCGCCATGGACAGTGCGCGCCGGAGCTCGGGGTTGTCCCGGAACGGCGGCCGCTCGAGATTGAGGCCGTAGTAGTAGATGCTCAGGTAAGGGGCGACGCGCAACTCGTCCGGCCGCTCCGCGCGCACCTGCGCGAAGGACTCCAGCGGCACCTGGTCGGTGATGTGCAGCTCGCCCGCGCGGTAGCGGTTCAGCTCGACCTGCGCTTCGGGCACCAGCAGGTAACGCACCCGGTCGATCGCCGTCGCCTCGTCGTTCCAGTAGTGCGGATTCCGCTCGAGCTCGATCACGGAACCCAGATCCCAGGCCACCAG
The DNA here is from genome assembly GCA_964611535.1 of uncultured Woeseiaceae bacterium. GTDB lineage: Bacteria > Pseudomonadota > Gammaproteobacteria > Steroidobacterales > Woeseiaceae > IDS-8. The sequence goes on along the minus strand of CAZTAE010000114.1, from coordinate 2,503 downwards.
GCGGTAGGCGCCGTTGCTCACGAGGTTACCGGGGCGGGCGTGCGCATCGCCGTGCTTTTCGATGGACGGGCGGTGCACCGGGAACATGCTCGGGTGCGTGAGCAGTGCCAGGAAATACGGCGTGGGGCGCCGCAGCCGTATCACCAGCTCGTGCTCGCCCGCCGCCACGACCGCGAGCGCCGCGAGCGGCTTCTCGCCGGCGACGATGGCGGCCGCGTTCTCGACGTCGATGATCGACTGCGAATAGAAGGCGGCGGTCGCCGGGTCGACGAGGCGGCGGAAGCTGTAGACGAAGTCCTCCGCCGTGACCGGATCGCCGTTCGACCAGCGCGCCTCCGGCCGCAGGAAGAAGCGATACTCGAGCCCGTCCTCCGACACCTGCCAGTCGCCGGCCGCGCGCGGCTCCAGCCGGCCGTCGGCGGTATAGCCGGTGAGCCCTTCGCCGAGGTCGCGCTGCACGTCCCCTGCCTCGGAGCTGCGCGACCGGTGCGGATCGAGCGACTCGGGCTCGGCGCCCAGGCCGCGGTTCAGCACCCGGCCGTCTGCGACATCGGCCTCGCCCCCGCCGCAGGACGCGGCCGCGAGCGTCACGGCCGCCGCCGCGCACAGCAGGACCCGGCGAAGGCGGCTCCTCACCCTTTTATAATGTGTCGCTGCCATCGCCGACCGGCGCGCCACAGCAGGCGGCTCAGGCCGTCCGCCTGAGCTGCCGCTTCTTCAGGTGCAGGAGGATCAGCGATATCGCCGCGGGTGTCACGCCTTCGAGCCGCGACGCCTGGCCGAGCGTCGCCGGCCGGGTCGTCGCAAGCCGCTGCCGGGCCTCGGTCGAAAGCCCCGCGACCGCGGCATAGTCGAGGTCGCCCGGCAGCGCCAGCGCGTCCTGCTTCGCGTGACGCGCGATCTCGCGCTCCTGCCGGTCGATATAGCCCTCGTAGCGCGCGCGTACCTCGAGCTCGAGCTCGACCTGCTCGACGAGCGCTTCCGGCAGTCCCTCCCGCCACGCGCCGGGTCCGACGCAATCCAGCGCGGTCAGGTCGCGGTAGCCGAGCTCCGGTCGCCGGAGGAGGTCCAGCGCCCGGTTGTCGCGGCGGCAGGTTCCCGCCAGGGCTTGCGCATCGCGGGGCGACAGCGCCCCCGGCCGCACGGCAATGCCGCGGAGCCGCGCCTCCTCGGCCTCGATCGCCTCGCGCTTCGTCTCGAAGGCGCGCCAGCGGCGCTCGTCAACCAGCCCGAGACGCCGGCCGAGCGGCGTCAGGCGCAGGTCGGCGTTGTCCTCCCGCAGCAGCAGCCGGTATTCGGCACGGCTCGTAAACATCCGGTACGGCTCGCTGACGCCGCGGGTGATCAGGTCGTCGACCAGCACGCCGATGTAGGCCTCGTGGCGGGCCGGGTACCAGGCGTCCCGCCCGGCAACGGACAGCGCCGCGTTGGTGCCGGCCAGCAATCCCTGCGCCGCGGCTTCCTCGTAGCCGGTCGTGCCGTTGATCTGCCCGGCGAAATAAAGGCCGGCGACGTGCCGCGTCTCCAGCGTCGGGAAAAGATCGCGCGGGTCGAAATAGTCGTACTCGATCGCGTAGCCCGGCTGCGTGATGCGGGCGTGCCCGAATCCCGGGATCGAACGCACGAACCTCTCTTGCGTTTCGACCGACAGGCTGGTGGAGATCCCGTTCGGGTACACCTCGTCCGTGTCGAGCCCCTCGGGCTCCACGAAGATCTGGTGCGAGTTGCGGTCCGCGAAGCGCACGATCTTGTCCTCGATCGAGGGACAGTAGCGAGGTCCGACGCCCTCGATCAGGCCGGAGAACATCGGCGACTCGTCGAGCGCGCCCCGCACGATGTCGTGGGTCGCCTCGGTCGTGCGGGTGATGTGGCACAGCACCTGGCGCGGGTGGTCCGAGCGCCGGCCGAGAAAGGAGAACACCGGCACGGGCGTGTCGCCCGGCTGCGGCGTCATGGCCGAATAATCGAGCGTGCTGCCATCGAGCCGCGGCGGGGTGCCGGTCTTCAGGCGCGCAACGGCGAAGGGCATCTCCCGCAGGCGCTTTGCGAGCCGGATCGACGGCGGGTCACCGGCGCGGCCGCCGGCGCGCTCCGTCGAGCCGATGAGAATGCGCCCACCCAGGAAGGTGCCGACCGTCAGCACGACGGCCGGCGCGAGGACGCGCTCTCCCGCCGAGGTGACGATGCCGCGCACGCGATCCCCGTCCACCAGCAGGTCCTCGACGGACGCCTCGACGAGCGTCAGGTTCGGCTGGCGAGCGAGCAGGGCCTGGATCGCGCGGCGGTAGAGCTCGCGGTCCGCCTGCGCCCGCGTCGCCCGCACGGCGGCGCCCTTGCTCGCGTTGAGCGTGCGGAACTGGATCCCGGCCCGATCGATCGCCTCCGCCATCGCGCCGCCCAGGGCGTCGATCTCTTTCGCAAGATGCCCCTTGCCGATGCCGCCGATCGCCGGGTTGCAGCTCATCTGACCGAGGGCGGCCAGCTTCTGGGTCACGAGCAGCGT
>CAZTAE010000113.1:5451-6704 GCA_964611535.1 uncultured Woeseiaceae bacterium | reverse complement strand
ATGTTCTCGGGAGGCGCGCTGTCCCGGTTCGGCATATTCGCGCTGGGCATCATGCCTTACATCTCCGCCTCGATCATCATGCAGATGGCGAGCATGATCGTCCCGACGCTGCAGCAGATCCGCAAGGAAGGCGAGGCCGGCAGGCGCAAGATTACGCAGTACACGCGCTACGGCACTGTCGGACTGTCGATGTTCCAGTCCGTGGCCGCGGCGTCCTGGCTGCAGAGCCAGCCCGGCGTCGTCGTCAACCCCGGACCCGGCTTCCTCATCACCGCCTGCATCACGCTTGTCACCGGAACGATGTTTCTGATGTGGCTCGGCGAGCAGATCACGGAACGGGGCATCGGCAACGGCATTTCGATGATCATCCTCGCCGGCATTGTTGCGGGGCTCCCGGCCGCCGTCGCGGGTACCGCCGAGCTGGTCCGCAACGGCGAGATGTCGTCCGGCATGGCGATTCTGATGCTGGTGGGCGCCATCGGGGCCACGACGTTCGTCGTCTACATGGAGCGCGCGCAGCGCCGCATCACCGTCAACTACGCCCGGCGACAGCAAGGCAGACGAATGTACGCGGCGCAGAGCACCCATTTACCGTTCAAAATCAACATGTCGGGCGTGATCCCGCCGATCTTCGCCTCGAGCATCCTGCTCTTTCCGGCCACGATTGCGCAGTTCTTCGGCCAGTCGCCGAATCCGAACATGTTGCAGCGGGGGTTGCAGACGGTCGGGGCGAACCTGGCGCCCGGCCAGCCGATCTACGTGCTGCTCTACGCCGCGATGATCATCTTCTTCTGTTTCTTCTACACCGCGCTGGTCTTCAACTCGAAGGAGACGGCGGACAACCTGAAGCGGTCCGGCGCGTTTGTTCCCGGTATCCGGCCCGGCGCGCAGACGGCCGAGTACATCGATCGGGTCCTGACGCGCCTGACGTTCTGGGGAGCGATATACATTGCGGGCGTCTGCCTGCTGCCGGAACTGCTCATCATGTTCAACCCGAGCGTGCCGTTCAGTTTCGGGGGCACCTCGCTCCTGATTCTGGTCGTCGTCACGATGGACTTCATGTCGCAGATGCAGGCGCACGCGATGAGCCATCAGTACGAAGGCCTGATGCAGAAGGCCAACCTGCGCAACTACGGACGTAGCGGGCAGCTGCGCTGACAGCGCGGCGGTTATCGGAGAGTACCCATGAAAGTCAGGGCATCGGTCAAGAAAATGTGCAGGAACTGCAAGATCATCCGCCGCAATGGCGTCGT
>CAZTAE010000113.1:0-5351 GCA_964611535.1 uncultured Woeseiaceae bacterium | reverse complement strand
CGGGGCATCCGGCACAGGCGCGGCCTGCCGGTGCGCGGCCAACGCACGCGCACCAATGCCCGTACCCGCAAGGGCCCCCGCCGGCCCATCAAGCGATAGACCTCAGGCGCTGACAGGATCAAGAAATGGCTGAACCCCAGAAACGCAAGAAGGCGAAGAAGAATGTCGTGGACGCGATCGCCCACATACATGCTTCCTTCAACAACACGATCATCACGATCACCGACCGTCAGGGGAACTCGCTCTCCTGGGCGACGGCAGGCGGCTGCGGCTTTCGTGGCTCACGCAAGTCCACGCCGTTTGCGGCCCAGGTCGCATCGGAAAAGGCGGGGCGGCTCGCGATGGAGTTCGGCGTCAAGAACGTCGACGTGCGAGTCCGGGGGCCGGGACCGGGTCGGGAATCGGCGGTCCGCGCCCTCAACGCGCTCGGCTTTCGCATCCAGCACATCGAGGATGTCACGCCGATTCCACACAACGGCTGTCGCCCGCCCAAGAAGCGTCGCGTATAGAGATCTGAGTAATGGCACGATACCTAGGACCCAAATGCAAGCTGTCCCGCCGTGAAGGAACCGACCTGTTCCTCAAGAGCGGGGTCAAGCCCCTCGAGTCGAAGTGCAAGCTGGAGGTGCCTCCCGGAGGCGCCGCCCAGCGTCGGCCGCGCCTGTCCGACTACGGAATGCAGCTCAGGGAGAAGCAGAAGCTCCGGCGCATGTACGGCGTGCTGGAGCGGCAGTTCCGGAACTACTACAAGCGGGCAGCGCAGCGAAAGGGCTCGACGGGTGAAAACCTGTTGCAGCTGCTCGAAGGCCGTCTGGACAACGTCGTCTACCGGATGGGCTTTGCTACGACACGCGCCGAGGCGCGCCAGCTCGTCAGCCACAAGGGCGTCGAGGTGAACGGGCAGGTCGTCAACATTCCCTCGGCGCAGGTGAATGCCGGCGACTCCGTCGCCATTCGCGAGAAAGCCAGGAAACAACTTCGCATCCAGAGCGCGATGGAAATCGCGAGCCAGGTGGGACTGCCCGACTGGGTGGAAGTGGATGCGAAAAAGATGGCGGGCGTACTGAAATCGTTGCCGGACCGTCAGGACATACTGCCGGATATCAACGAAAACCTCGTCGTCGAGTTGTACTCGAAATAGTCAGGAGGGTTTTTACCCATGCAGGAATCTGTACACGAATTTCTGAAGCCGCGGGTCGTCAAGGTTTCGCCGGTGGATCCGCTGCACGCGAAGGTGACCATCGAGCCTTTCGAGCGCGGTTATGGACATACGCTCGGCAACGCATTGCGGCGAATCCTGCTGTCGTCCATGCCGGGAGCAGCCATCGTGGAGGCCGAAATCGAAGGTGTCCTGCACGAGTACACGAGCATCGAGGGAGTCCAGGAGGATGTCGTCGATATTCTGCTGAACCTCAAGCAGATCGCCGTGCGCATGCACGGCCGCGATACGGCCGAGCTGAGACTCTCGAAGAAGGGGCCTGGGCCGGTTACTGGCAGGGATATCCAGCTCGATCACGACGTCGAGATCATGAACCCGGACATGGTGATCGCCAACCTGACGAAGGCGGGCGAGCTCAACATGATCCTCAAGGTGGAGCGCGGCCGCGGCTACCGCCCCGCGACGCAGCGCCCGGCTTTCGAAGAGCAGTCCGGACCGATCGGCCGCCTGCAGCTCGACGCCTCGTTCAGTCCGGTACACCGGGTGACCTACGACGTCGAGTCCGCTCGCGTCGAACAGCGCACGGACCTCGACAAGCTGATCATCGACATCGAGACGAACGGCACGATCGACCCCGAAGAGGCGATCCGCCGCGCCGGCAGTATCCTGAAGGACCAGCTCTCGGTGTTCGTCGACCTGCAGGGCCAGGATGAGGGCGCGGCAGCCAGGGCCGAGAGCCAGGTGGATCCCATTCTCATGCGTCCGGTGGACGAGCTCGAGCTCACGGTGCGTTCCGCCAACTGCCTGAAGGCCGAGAACATCATGTACATCGGCGACCTCGTACAGCGTACCGAGGTGGAGCTCCTGCGGACCCCGAACCTCGGCAAGAAATCGCTCACGGAGATCAAGGAAGTGCTGGAGCAGCACGGCCTCGGCCTCGGCATGCGGCTCGACAACTGGCCGCCGCCGAGCCTGCGTCCCGAGCACGAGCTCGCAATGTAAAAGGCGGGGCCGGTGCATGCGCTCCGGCTCCACGACAGTCACACGAGAGCGGGCCTTACCGGCCCCCGATGGTATTGAAGGGCAAACGCCATGCGTCACAGAAAAGCCGGCCGACGGCTCGGCCGTACCAGTTCGCACAGGAAGGCCATGTTCCGCAACATGGCGGCGTCGCTGGTGCGTCATGAGACGATCAGGACGACCCTGCCCAAGGCGAAGGAGCTGCGCCGCGTGGTGGAGCCCCTGATCACGATGGCGCGCGAAGACGGCGTGGCCCGCAGGCGGCTTGCCTTCGATCGGCTGCGCGACAAGGAGGCGGTGGGCAAACTCTTCAGCGACCTGGGGCCGCGATTCCGGGAGCGCCCCGGCGGTTACCTGCGGATCCTGAAGTTGGGACCGCGGCCCGGCGACTCCGCGCCCATGGCCATCGTGAAGCTGGTCGAACCCCCTGCCGGCGAGGAGGCCGCAGGCGGCGAGAAGTAACGATCAGCGGCGCGGCCCGCCGCCGCGTCGCGTTCCCCGCTCCTTTCCCCCCGATTCCCGAAGCGGCATCGCTGCCGGCGGGCTGTTAGACTCCGGGCATGGCCGGGACCTTCGCAGGCAAGACCGTCGTCATCACGGGCGGCTCCGAGGGAGTCGGCGCGGCAACCGCGCGGCGCTTCGCCGCTGACGGCGCAAATCTCGTGCTCGTCGCCCGCGGCCAGGCCGGGCTCGATCGCATTGCGGACGAGCTGTCGGGCCGGACGCAGGTACTCACCTGCTCGATCGACGTTGCCGACTTGCAGGCCTGCGGGGAGCTGTTCGAGCAGGCCGGGTCGCGATTCGGTGCAGTGCACGTGCTGGTGAACAACGCCGGATTCCACAGCCGCGGCCTCGTCGAGAAGGTGGACGCCGCGGAGCTCGCCAGGATGATCGACGTCAACCTGAGGGCCCCGATCGTCCTGAGCCGGCTGGCCCTGCCCCACATTCGCAAGGCCGGCGGGGGCGCCATCGTCAACGTCGCCTCGCTCGCGGGCCGCACGCCGGTGGCCGGAGCGGCCGTCTACTCCGCCAGCAAATTCGGCCTGCGGGCCTTCACCTTCGCCCTGGCGCAGGAGCTGTCAGGCAGCGGCATCAAGGTCGCCGCGGTGTCTCCCGGGCCTGTCGACACCGGCTTCATCATGGCGAACATCGACCGGGTCGCCGACATTACCTTCTCGCAACCCCTGAGTACGGCGGACGAGGTGGCGGAGGTCATCATGCAGCTTGCCGTCAATGACAAGCGGGAGGCGTCCATGCCGCCGGTGAGCGGCCTCCTGACGACGATGTCCTATCTTTTTCCGCGGTTCGGGCGGCTGTTGCAGCCGGCGCTGCTGCGCAGGGGCCGCAAGGTCAAGCAGCGGCTCAAGGCGAAGCTGCAAGCGGAAGGCGGCGATCGCACGGCCTGAACCTGGAGGATCCTGATATGCCCGGAAGACTGAGCGACAACGAGATAGCGAAGAAACTGTCGAAGCTGCCGCACTGGTCGAACGAGAACGGCAAACTGTCGCGCGATTTCAAGTTCGCCGATTTCGTCGCAGCTTTCGGCTTCATGACCCGTGCGGCCATGGAAGCCGAAAAGATGAATCACCACCCCGAGTGGTCCAACGTCTACAACCGCGTATCGGTGAACCTCGTGACACACGACGCCAAGGGGATTACCGACCTCGACTTCGCCCTCGCGGAGAAGATGGAGGCGCTGGCCTCCTCGTGAGGCGGAGGGCGTCGCCCGCCCTTCGCGACGTCAGGCCGCCGCCGCGAACGCGGCGCGTGTGAAATTCTCGCAGCCGTCGTCCAGCACCCGGACGTTGTCCTCGATGCGTATGCCGCCGAAGGGACGCAGCCAGTCCACCCGGTCCTGGTTCACCATGGCATGTCCCGGAGTCCCGACGAGGTTTTCGAGGAGCATGTCGATCACGTAGATGCCCGGCTCGATCGTGAGGACCATGTTCGCCTCCAGCGTCCGCGTCAGGCGCAGCCAGGGATGGCCGCTGGGGCGGTCGATCGTCCGGCCGCTTTCGTCGGCCATGAAGCCGCCGACGTCGTGCACCTGCAGCCCCAGCAGGTGGCCCAGCCCGGTCGGGAAGAACGCCGCCGTGACGCCATTCGCGATGAGCGCGTCGACGCTGCCCGTTACGAACCCCAGCTCGAGCAGGACCTCGGCCACCTTGCGATGCGCCGTGAGATGCAGCGTCGGGAAATCCAGCCCTGCCCGGACTTCGGCCGTCAGCTCCTGTTGCAGGGCGTCCACACGCCGGACGAGGTCGCGAAACTCGCTGGACGTGCAGGACCAGGTGCGGGTGATGTCCGAAGCATAGCCGTTGAAGACGGCGCCGGCATCGATCAGGAAGGAGCGCAGCTCCCCCGGGACCTGCCGCGACTGGCGCTGATAGTGCATGATCGCGCTGTTCTCGTTGAGCGCGATGATGTTGCCGTAAGGCAGTTCCCGCTCGGTATGCGCCACCGCACGGCAATACGCCAGGTGTATGCCGTACTCCGACTCTCCGGCGCGGAACGCGCTTTCTGCAGCGAGATGGCCGAGCACGCCGCGCCGGCTCGCGGCACGCATGCATTCCAGCTCGTAGGCCGTCTTCACGCCCCGCGCATAATGCAGCATGTTGAGCGCCGTAGTCGGATTGATGCGCTCGATCCCGAAGGCCAGCTTTTCGTCCTCGACCTCGCCGATCAAGATGCTGATTTCGCGCTTCGGCAGGTGCCGTGCCGCGTCGTCGAGATCGTGGACCACCCGGATGTCGAAATGCTCGACCCAGGAGCCTTCCGGATCCGCCGGCGGCGCGTGCCAGTAGTCCCGCGGTTGGTAGTAGACGAGCACCGGCGTCTTGCCCGGCGTGTAAACCAGGTAGGACAGGGGCGCATCGACAAGCGGCACCCAGCCGACGAAGTGCGGGTTCGCCTTGAAGGGGTAATGGTTGTCGTCCAGGAAGAGCGGCTTCGGCGCGCCCGAAAAAATGACCGCGTGCCCGGCGCCGGCTTTTTCCAGTGCCCTGTCGTGCCTTTCCGCCAACGACTGCAGGTGCGCAGGATACAGGGCCGCCAGTTCAGCCGGGTCGGCATAGCTGCTCTCGATCATGGCGCGCATCATACCCGTTTTCAGGCAACGGGCGGCAGTTTCAATCGTGCCGGAAACTAGGCATCATTTGACGCTTTACCGGAA